>DHJV01000074.1 GCA_002404515.1 Lachnospiraceae bacterium UBA4711
GGTAGCGGATGGGCTGGGGCTCAAATTTCCAACCAGTCGCTAAACATCATGGATCGCCTGAGATACAGTCCATGAACGTTTACATTTCATAACATAGAATTACAAATAGAAAGCATAACAACATGCCAACATGGAATTCCAGAGGATTGCGTGGTTCCACCTTAGAGGAACTCGTCAACCTGACCAATGAATTATATACAGAAAAAAATTTAGCGCTCGTGCAGAAGATCCCGACGCCGATCACACCCGTCAAGATCGATTCAGAAAGCGGGCAGATCAAGCTCGCCTATTTCGAGAAGGATTCCACCGTCGACTATATCGGGGTGGTACAGGGCGTTCCGGTCTGCTTCGATGCAAAGGAATGTGCGACAGATACATTTCCGCTTCGGAATATCCACGAACATCAGATAAGCTTCATGCGGCAATTCGAGAAACAGCAGGGCGTGAGCTTCCTGCTTGTGATGTTTACCGCACGCAACGAGTTTTACTACCTGCGGCTATGTGAGTTAGAAACCTACCTTGCCCGTGCCGAGCAGGGACATGCAAAGAATTTTAAGTATGAGGAATTAAATCCCGCCTATTTTATAAAGTCACAATCCGGGGCACCAATTCATTATCTGAAGGGGTTGCAACTGGATTTGCAGGAAAGAGAGGACTAAACGATGTATCAATATTACCGTGTGGCAGCCGCAGTTCCAGACATGCGCGTTGCAGATACCGCTTATAATGTCGACCAGATGCTTCGAAAAGTGGAAGAAGCAAAGGAAAAAGGCGTAAATCTCCTTACATTCTCAGAGCTGTCCATCACCGGATATACCTGTGGGGATTTATTTTTACAGCGCACCTTACTTGCAGAAAGCAGAAAAGAAGCTGCCCGTTTTGTACAGGCGACCGCAGACTATGATATGGTTGTCGTGTTCGGTATGCCGCTTTCGATTGCAAATGCACTCTACAATGTCGCTGTGACCGCATATCACGGACAAGTCTACGGCATCACCGTCAAGACATTTCTCCCAAATTACAATGAATTCTACGAGAAACGCTGGTTTTCTTCTGCGCGGGAATTATCCATGGATCACATCTTTGCTTCTGAATTACTTGGCTCTGTGGAGTGTGACTACGATATTCCGATCGGCAATAATCTGATTTATCACCTGCCGGATGCGTTCTGTTTTGGTGCAGAA
The DNA here is from genome assembly GCA_002404515.1 of Lachnospiraceae bacterium UBA4711. Lineage (GTDB taxonomy): Bacteria > Bacillota > Clostridia > Lachnospirales > Lachnospiraceae > Coprococcus_C. The sequence continues at coordinate 1,185 of DHJV01000074.1, forward strand.
ATTTGTGAGGATTTATGGGCACCAATCCCGCCGTCTACCTTCATGGCAATGAGCGGGGCAGAGCTGATCGTCAACTTATCTGCAAGCAACGATACGATCGGAAAGCGGGAATACCGCGAGAAGCTTGTAAAAGAGAAATCAACCTCTCTGATGTGCACCTATCTCTATGCGAGTGCCGGTGCAAACGAGAGTACAACCGATCTGATCTTCTCCGGTCACTGCATGATCTGCGAAGGCGGAAAGATGCTCGCTGATAACAGTGAGATTGCTGAAAATGATTATCTGCTTGTCGCAGATATTGATATCGAACGGATTCAGGCAGACCGCTTGAAAGGAAAGACCTATCAGGATTGTGCCGGTACCTATGGCAGTACCGTTCCGATGCGCCAGATCCTGATTCCGGTATCCGAAGCTTTCGAAAGCGACGGAAGTCTTCGCGCTGTCAATCCGCACCCATTTACACCGGGTGATACGCAAAGACGCCAGAAGCGTTGTATGGATATCTTCCATATGCAGATCGGCGGACTTGCAAAACGCCTTTCCATCTGTGGTGGAAAGATGGTGATCGGCGTATCCGGTGGTATGGATTCCACCTTGTCACTGCTCGTCGCAGCACAGACCTTGAAGAAGATGGGACTGCCTGCCACGAATCTGACCGGAATCACAATGCCTGCCTTTGGCACGACGAACCGCACGTATCAGAATTCCTTAACCCTGATGCAGACACTCGGTATTACTGTCAAAGAAATTCCGATCAAGGATGCGTGTATAAAACACTATGCGGATATCGGACATGATATGGAGATCAAGGACATTACTTATGAGAATGTTCAGGCACGTGAACGGACGCAGGTGCTGATGGACTATGCGAACAAGATCGGAGCCATCGTCGTCGGAACCGGAGACCTGTCAGAGCTTGCCCTCGGCTGGTGTACCTACAATGCCGATCAGATGAGCATGTACGGCGTCAATGCCAGCATCCCGAAGACACTTGTCAAATGGATGATCGCCAGTGTGATCGAATGTAATATCTTCCCGGACAGCACCGAAGTCCTGAAGGATATCATTGATACCCCAATCAGCCCGGAGCTTCTTCCACCGGATGAAAACGGCAACATCGTACAGAAAACCGAAGATTCGGTTGGCCCTTACGAGCTGCATGATTTCTTCCTGTACTATGTGATGCGTTTTGGCTACAGCCCGGAGAAGATTTTCCATCTGGCGAAACGTGCATTTGCAGGAACCTATGATGCAGCAACGATCTTAAAATGGATGAAGATGTTCTACCGTCGTTTCTTCGCCCAGCAGTTCAAGCGGAGCTGTATGCCGGATGGCGTGAAGGTCGGTAGTGTATGCTTATCGCCACGTGGCGACTGGCGTATGCCAAGTGATGCATCCGTGCAGATCTGGATGCGGCAGCTGGAGGAACTTGCAGATTAGAAATTTATTTTCATACTATATGCAACCATTTGCTATGCTGTGAAGTGTTATATATAGCAGGAAACCAGGAGGGATTATAATTATGAACTTGGAAACAATCGCACTTATTGCGATGGGGGGATGTTTATTCATCTGGCTTGTCGTGAATTTTATCATCACACTTCACAATATTCGCAAAGCGAAGTCTGCGGGACTTACCGCTCAGGTACAGTGCGAGAAATGTGGAACGATCTATGAAGTAACCGGAAAAGAGGCAACACGACCGGCTATGGTGAAATATAAGAAGAGCAGCCGTACCCATATAAAAAACGGGGCTTTTGTAAATAAACAAAATTACAGTCATTATGCAAAGAAATTTCATTGTCCTTGCTGCGATAAGAAGGTCTACGGCAAAGTACTTGATATTCAGGAGCTGCAATATGAGGGACAGGATAATACAGCCAAAGAACTTGGAAAAGGCTTTTTGCGTATGGTCATCGGCTGTACGATTATCCTGATTCTTGCGCAAATCCCATTACAGATTGGGAAGAAACAACGGGAACGTGAAGTTCAGCAGATGAAGGAGCAGCAATATGAAGATATTAAAAGCAAAACAAAAGATCAAAAATAAAAATACTCGGCATTTGAAATTTATACGATATCTTCTAACTTTATGTATTCTGCTTTCTATGGTTGCAGGCATAACCGGCTGCACAAAAGAATATACCGCGGACGATATCAAAGCATATGCCAGAGATACGTTATCTATAAGAAGAGTCAGTGTAAATCAGACACCGCAGGAATATAAAGATGAGGATGGCTACACGGATATTTTATGGACTGTGAAAGATAAGAAAAACAATATTACATTCCATGTATTGGATAACACCTTCTATGGTGTGGAAAGCGTAGCCAACATGCTGTTGGATGATTATGATGACAGTGTATTTGCCGCGTATGCAGATAAGCTTCCATCCAACATTTTATCCTATGAAATCACACAAAACACAGAAAATGACCAAACGCATCTGACGAATGCCGAAATCGTTGCTGATTATACAAATCAGACGGAGCTTCGTGCATGTCTTTCTGCTTTGCAGGATGTTTATACATTCTATGAAGAAAAAGGCTTTGATGATCTAACCATCGGATATACACTGTATTATCAACAACCGGAAAACAACATGGATACGGAACCAGACACAGAAGGGAAAGATTACTCTGGTGTTCTTTCAGATGTTCCAACCATATCTGAATTCAAATGATAACTATATAAAAGCTTGAAAACGCGCAGTTTATACTGCGCGTTTTTCAACAATTCTACTTGATTCTTTTCTCCCTTGTTTCATAAACTCGAACATTTATTCGAAAAAAGTGTTGACAAAAGAACAGATGTTCTGTATAATTCAATTATCGAACAGATGTTCATGAAGTAGAACAGGAACAGGGAGGAAACGGATATGAAACGTAAATTGATTTTTGGATTTAGTCTTGTACTTATTATTTGTATATTATTTGGTATCAACAGCAAAAAGCAGAACCCGGAAGCAGCAACATCCAATCAGAAATATTATACCTGTATCACGATTGAAGAGGATGAAACTCTCTGGACAATTGCAGAAGAGCATTATTCCGAAGAATATGACAGTTATCAGGAATACATCGATGAAGTCAAGTTTATTAACAACCTGACCGATGATACGATTTATCGTGGAGCCAAGCTGGTAATTCCTTACTACGCAGCCCCATTATAAATAAATTCCATACCATACCTTATTTGAAGCCGGAACGTAAAACCTTCCGGCTTTTTTCATGAAATTTCGTCCCATATCGGTTGAAAGTTAAACCGATTTCTTATATAATAATTTAATTGTGGGATTGGAATATATTTACGTATTGATTGTGTATTGTTATCAATTTTATTATAGATGCGATATGTTTACAACCTAGAAGTACTTAGTATTCTATTAATATCCAAGCAATGTTTGAACACGATGTTCAAACAAGCCGCCACTGAGCCATGGATGGCGAGCGGAGGGCGCATATGAACGGAGTTCATATTTATGATGCGCCCGACAAACTGCCGCCGAGTAACACGAGGGGGCAATACCAAATCGGTGGTTGCGTATTCTTATATTATATATATTTAGAATACTTAGTACTTCTTGGTTGTAATACATTGCATCTATATAATTTGATAGCAATGCACAATTCGATACGAGAAGATAAATACATCCCCACAAATTATATAAGAAAGAGGAAATACAAATGAACAGCGTGTCAATTCCAACTATGGAGCCGGATAGACAATACTATTTCATGAACCAGTGCAAAACACTTGTGCTTGAGAAAAAGGCAGCATTGAATCGACCACTTACCTACAACATCCAGACCTTTGGATGTCAGATGAATTCCCACGACTCAGAGAAGTTAAAGGGCATCATGGACGAGATCGGATATGAAGAAGTGGACGACGAGGCAGCTGACTTTGTAATCTTTAATACATGTACGATTCGTGAAAATGCGAATCAGAAATTATACGGACACCTTGGTCATGTCAAGACATTAAAGAACAAAAACAAAGAGATGATCGTGTGTCTGTGTGGCTGCATGATGCAGGAGCCACATGTCATCGAGACACTGAAACAGAAGTACAAATTTGTAAATATCATCTTTGGAACACATAACATCTACAAATTAGCCGAGCTTATTTACAGCTATTTACAGACAGGCAAGCAGACGATTGAAGTCTTGGACGAGACAAAGCAGACCGTCGAACAGCTTCCTAGAAAGCGGAAATATACATTTAAGTCCGGTGTCAATATCATGTACGGATGCAACAATTTCTGTACGTACTGTATCGTGCCATATGTGCGTGGACGCGAACAGAGCCGGAAGAAAGAAGAAATTCTGGCAGAAGTAGAAGCACTTGCCAAACAGGGTATCACCGAAGTTATGCTGCTCGGTCAGAACGTAAATTCCTATGGCAATATCTATGAATACAAGGATGGAAAGATTGTTGAAGTAGATGAGAAGGATCGTGTGACATTTCCGCAGCTGCTTGCGGAAGTATGTAAGATTGACGGCATTGAACGTGTGCGCTTCATGACCAGCCACCCGAAGGATCTGTCAGATGAGCTGATCGAGGTAATGGCGAAAGAGCCGAAAATCTGCAAGCATTTACATCTCCCGGTACAGTCAGGATCTACGAATATATTAACACGCATGAACCGCCGCTATACAAAGGAACAGTACCTCGCGTTAGTTGACCGGATTCGTGCCAAGATGCCAAACATCTCCCTGACAACCGATATCATCGTCGGATTCCCGGGCGAGACAGAAGAAGATTTCGAGGATACATTGGATATTATCCGTAAAGTAAAATACGATCAGGCGTTTACCTTTATCTACTCCAAGCGTACCGGAACACCGGCTGCAACAATGGATAATCAGGTGCCGGAAGACGTCATCAAGAATCGGTTCAACCGTCTTCTGACTCTGGTCAACGAGATTTCCAATACGCAGATCAAGCGTTTTGCCGATCAGATAAAGCCTGTGCTTGTGGAAGAGGTAAATCACCACGATGCATCGCTTGTGACCGGACGAACCGAAGAGAATGTAACCGTACATTTTCCGGGAACTGCCGATATGATCGGAACGACTGTCGATGTAAAGCTGACAGATTGTAAAGGATTTTACTTCATGGGTGAAAGGATTGGGTGATTGGCGTGGCAAAGCTATCTCCTATGATGGAGCAATATGTTGCAACAAAAGAAAAATATAAAGACTGTATTTTATTTTACCGTCTCGGTGATTTCTATGAGATGTTCTTTGACGATGCAATCTTAGCTTCCAAAGAACTTGAAATTACACTGACCGGAAAAGACTGTGGCATGGAGGAGCGTGCACCAATGTGCGGAATCCCGTTTCATGCAGCAGATACTTATATCAACCAGCTTGTAAAGAAAGGCTACAAGGTTGCAATCGGTGAGCAGGTCGAAGATCCAAAACTTGCCAAGGGACTTGTGAAACGGGAGGTTATCCGAATTGTAACACCGGGTACCAATCTGTCCTCTGAAAGTCTGGAAGAGTCCAAGAATAATTACCTGATGTGCATTTCCTATATCGGAAAAAACTATGGTATCTCTGTCACGGATTTGTCGACCGGTGTATTTAAGACCTGCCAGATACAACAGGCAGAAAAGGTTGTTGATGAGATCAATAAATTCCAGCCATCCGAGGTATTATATCAGGCTGGTGTGGATCAGGTAGAAGAGATTCATGCCGTATGTGAACGGTTGCAGGTATCTCATACCGAAGCACCGGACTATTATTTTAACTCGGAAACAGACGAAGAAACTTTAAAGCGTCAATTTCATATCAACAGCATCGAGGGACTCGGATTAAAGGACAGCCCGGCCTGTGTTGCTTCCTGTGGTGCATTGATGCAGTATCTGCATGAAACACAGATGAGTTCCCTGTCGCATATCAACCATATCGAGACGTATTCCGTGGATTCCTTTATGATTCTGGATTCCGCAACCAGACGCAATCTGGAGCTTACCGAGACATTGCGGGATAAGCAGAAGCGTGGTTCCCTGCTCTGGGTACTCGATAAGACAAAAACAGCGATGGGCGCCAGAAAACTGCGGGAGTTTGTGGAACAGCCATTATTGTATAAAGATGCGATTGAAAAACGTCTGGATGCGATTGAAGCGATCAACAAAGAACTGATCGTTCGGGAAGAACTGCGCGAATATTTGAATACAATTTACGATCTGGAACGTCTGCTGACACGAATTGCACTGAAAACTGCCAATCCAAGAGATTTGCTTGCCTTCAAGACATCCATTCAATATCTGCCAGATATTTATAATCTGCTCCGGGAGCTTCCTTGTGAGCGTATCAATGAAATCTACGAGGATTACGATAGTCTGGAAGATCTGTATGATCTGCTTGAGCAGGCAATCGTGGAAGAACCTCCGGTTTCTATCAAGGAGGGCGGTATCTTCAAGCAGGGATATCGGGACGAGATTGACGAGCTGCGTCTGGCAAAAACCGAATGTAAGACATGGCTGGCAGATCTGGAAGCAAAGGAACGTGAAAAGACTGGTATCAAAGGACTGAAAATCAAATATAATAAGGTGTTTGACTATTATTTTGAGGTGACAAATTCATTCAAATCCTTAGTTCCAGATTATTTCATCCGCAAACAGACACTGGTAAATGCCGAGCGTTTTACGACAGACGAATTAAACACACTTTCCGGCAAGATTTTGGGTGCAGAGGATAAACTATATGCGCTCGAATATGACTGCTACGTGGAATTAAGAGAAAAGCTTGCCGCAGCCCTTGTCCGGGTACAGAAGATGGCAGGCTATATTGCAGAGCTGGATGCCCTTTGTTCCCTTGCCTATGTCGCTGACAAGAACAATTATGTCCGTCCATCCTTAAATACGGACGGCGTAATCGATATCAAGGGCGGCAGACACCCGGTTGTCGAAAAAATGCTTGCAAATGGCAGCTTTGTGGAGAATGATACTTATCTGAATAATGCAGAAAGCCGTATCTCAATCATCACCGGTCCCAATATGGCAGGTAAGTCTACCTACATGCGTCAGACAGCATTGATCACGCTGATGGCACAGATTGGTTCCTTTGTACCTGCAGAGTCGGCAAATATCGGACTCTGTGACCGGATCTTTACCCGTGTCGGTGCATCGGACGACCTTGCAAGCGGACAATCGACCTTCATGATTGAAATGAATGAAGTTGCAAATATTCTGCGCAATGCAACGAAAGACAGTCTTCTTATCTTAGATGAGATCGGGCGTGGTACTTCCACCTTTGACGGACTTTCGATTGCATGGGCAGTCGTTGAATACATTGCTGATCCGAACATATTAGGTGCAAAGACATTATTTGCAACGCATTATCACGAGCTGACCGAATTAGAAGGAAAGCTTTCCTCTGTCAATAACTTCTGTATTGCCGTACAGGAAGAGGGCGACGACATCGTCTTTCTACGTAAGATCATTAAGGGTGGTGCAGACCGAAGCTATGGCATACAGGTTGCCAGACTTGCCGGTGTGCCGGAACCGGTTTTACAACGGGCACGTGAGATCTGCAATGAACTGATTGACTCCGATATCACAACGAAGGTAAAGGATATCGACATCAAGCCGGCGCTTTCTGAGCAGCCAAAGAAGAAAGAGACAAAGTCTTCCGACTACGAGCAGCTTTCTCTGTTTTCTTCCCCTGTGGAGATGACGATTGCCAACGAGTTAAAAACGATGGATCTGAATAATATGACACCAATCAAGGCAATGTTATACCTGCAGGAATTACAGGAGCGTCTGAAACAGCAGTAACCGATGCCATTGTTTATGAACAACTATGAGGGTACATAACATATGATTAAAGTATTAGATAAAGCGACCATCGATAAAATAGCAGCCGGTGAAGTCATTGAGCGTCCATCCTCTGTCGTAAAAGAGCTATTGGAAAATGCGATTGATGCCGGTTCCACCGCAGTGACCGTTGAGATCAAGGATGGCGGAACTTCCTTTATCCGCGTGACCGATAACGGCTGCGGCATTCCAAAGGAAGAGGTTCGCATGGCGTATATGCGTCATGCGACAAGTAAAATTGAGCATGTGGAAGACTTGAATTTCATCCTGTCGCTTGGTTTTCGTGGCGAGGCGCTTTCTACGATTGCCGCTGTCTCACAAACGGAGATGATCACAAAAACGGCAACCGACCTGACCGGAATCAAGTATGTTATCCACGGTGGAAAAGAAATCGAATACAAAGATGTCGGCGTACCAAACGGCACTACGATTGTCGTGCGGAATTTGTTTTTCAATACACCGGCACGTAAGAAGTTTTTGAAGTCTGCCATGACAGAAGGCTCTTATATCTTTGACCTGTTGACACGTATTGCACTGTCACATCCGGAGATATCCTTTAAACTGATTGCAAATGGTCAGACACGTATTGATACTTCTGGAAACGGAAAGCTGAAAGATACGATCTATCAGTTATATGGCAGAGATATCACAGCCAATCTGATTCCGATTGATTATACAGATGGCGATATTCATCTGTCTGGATTTATCGGAAAACCATTTATCGCAAGAGGAAACCGTGGACTTGAAAATTATTTTATCAATCACCGGTATATTAAAAGCAATGTTGTAAACCGTGCGATTGAAGAGGGTTACCGTACCTTTGTGATGCAGCACAAATTCCCATTTACCGTGCTGTATCTGGATCTGCCACAGGAAAAATGCGATGTTAACGTCCATCCGACCAAGATGGAATTCAAATACGATAACGAAAAGAAACTGTTTGAGACTTGCTGTACCGCTGTAAAGCTGGCTCTGACACACAAGGAGATCATACCGAAAGAGGGCGAAAAACCGATTGCTTCCCCTGTGATTTCTCATCCAGAGCAAAAACCGGCAGAGCCTTTTGAGACAAGACGTGCACAGGCACAGACGATTCCACAGAAGAATGTCCGTGCCGGAAACTATAGTCCGACCTACAAAATCTTAGAATCCCTGCGGAAAGCAGAAGAGGAAGAGGCAGCGAAAAATGGAGCACCCCTTCCAAATATTGCAGACATGGTTGCAGATGCGGGCGTTGTGTACACACCATCTCCCCAAACTGAATCTGCGCAGGCGGGCAATTCATCCACAGCATCTAATGTGATGCAGCAGAGTAGTTCAATAACCCCATCACAAACTGTGCAGCAGAACCATGCAACAACCACAGTACAGACTACTCAGCAGAACAGTTCTGCAGAAACAGTACAAGCAGCACAGACCGAGCAGCCATCCGAGGCACCTGCCAAACCAGATCTCTCCAGAATGGACAAGAATTCAGCCGCCTACAAATACACCGCAGGCAAGCAGGAAACACTCTTTGATGATGATTTTCTGACGGAAAAGGCACGGCTTTCACATCGTGTGATCGGTCAGGTGTTTGAGACGTACTGGCTGATTGAATATAATGATAATCTCTATATCATGGATCAGCATGCCGCACATGAGAAGGTAAAATACGAAGAACTGATGGAAAACCTTAAGAACAAACAGGTATTTTCCCAGCAGCTCTTGCCACCTATGGTAATTACTGTTACCTATGCAGAGCGGCAGGCAATCCTGGATAACTTTGATCTGTTTATGAAAATTGGCTATGACATCGAAGAATTTGGCGGCAATGAATTCAAAATCAACGCAATTCCATCCAACCTTTTTGGTTTGCATGGACGGGATATGTTCCTGGAGTTTGTCGGCTCCCTGATTCAGAACTCCGGGTATATGTCAAATGATATTTTTGTGAAGAAATTGTCTACTATGGCATGTAAAGCAGCAGTAAAGGGAAATATGAAGTTATCCTTTCAGGAAGTCGATGCATTGGTTGACAAACTGCTCAGTCTGGAAAACCCGTATACGTGTCCACACGGCAGACCAACCATTATCTCTATGAGTAAGACCGAACTGGAAAAGAAATTCCATCGTATCGTTTCATAATTCAAGCGGGCGAACGTACGAAGTGAAACAATACCTATATTAGATATGACAAATGCAGAAAAAAAGAACAATTTAATCATATTGACCGGACCAACCGCAGTCGGAAAGACAGCGCTTTCCCTAAAGCTTGCAAAAGATGTAGGCGGAGAGATCGTATCTGCCGATTCCATTCAGGTGTACAGACATTTCGATATCGGGTCAGCGAAGATTCTGCCGGAAGAAATGCAGGGGATCCCGCATCATCTGATTGATATCTTAGAACCCAAGGACAGTTTTAATGTTATGGAATTCAAGAAATATGCAGAAGAAGCCATAGCTGGTATCTACGAACGCGGACACATCCCGATCATTACTGGCGGAACCGGATTTTACATTCAGGCGCTTCTGTATGATATTTCCTTTGATGAGGAGACCGAGGATGGCTACCGAAAAGAATTAGAAGCCCTTGGAGACAAAAAAGGAAACGATTATCTGCACGCGATGCTTGCAGCATGCGATCCGGAATCTGCGGCAGCAATCCATGCCAATAACCGACAACGTGTGATCCGGGCATTGGAATATTTCCATCAAACCGGTAAGAAATTCTCGACACATAATGAAACGGAACGCGAGAAGACATCGCCGTATAACTTTGCATATTTCGTGCTGACAAGAAATCGAGCAGCCTTGTACGAGACAATCGAGCAGCGCATCGACGAGATGCTTGCCGCAGGACTTGTGGAAGAGGTTCGTTTCTTAGTTGACACCTACCATCTGACTACCGAAGATACAAGCATGCAGGGAATTGGATACAAAGAAATCCTTGGATACTTAAACGGCGAGTACGATCTGTCGGAAGCCATCCGGATCTTAAAACGCGACACCCGGCACTTTGCGAAGCGTCAGCTTACGTGGTTCCGGCGGGAGCGTAACGTGGTCTGGCTCGACAAAGACATTTTAAACACAGACAAGAAGCTGGAGGATGCAATTCTGGCGTATCTTGCAGAGAAAAATATACGATAAATTCGTAATGATAACTGTTTTAAGCATCAAGAAAATTATAACTATCATTTAAATTATTAATAACAGGAGAATATTATGAGTGCAGCCGATGAAATAAAAAACTATTATTTAAGTCTTGGAATCAAGGAATCTGTCTATGATTTCTGTGAAGCAGCCGAGCAGACATTACTTTCGCGTTTTCAGGAGATTGACCGTATCGCAGAGCAAAACCAGATCAAGGTAATCTCCGCTATGCAGAAAGCGGGATTTTCCGAGTCCCATTTAAACGGCACAACCGGATATGGCTACAACGACCGCGGAAGAGAAGCTGTCGAAGAAATTTATGCCCATGTATTCCACACGGAGGATGCGTTGGTGCGCCAGCAGATTACCTGCGGTACGCATGCGCTTTCCATTGCCCTGTCCGCAAACTTACGTCCGGGCGATGAAATCTTGTCCCCGGTTGGAAAAGTATATGATACTTTGGAAGGAGTTATCGGTATCCGTGAATCCAAAGGTTCCCTTGCGGAATTCGGCATTACATTCCGCAAAGTTGACCTATTGCCAGACGGCAGCTTTGATTTCGACAACATCCGTAAGAACATCAACGAAAAGACAAAGCTGATCGAAATCCAGCGTTCTAAGGGGTATGATGTACGTCCAACCCTTTCGGTCGAACAAATCGGAGAGCTGATTACATTTGTAAAATCTGTCAAACCGGATGTCATCTGCATGGTTGATAACTGCTACGGTGAGTTTGTTGAGACAATCGAACCGTCCGATGTCGGTGCAGATATGGTTGTCGGTTCCCTGATCAAAAATCCAGGGGGCGGACTGGCGCCAATCGGCGGATATATCTGCGGAAAGAAAGAATATATTGAAAACTGTGCTTACCGTCTTACAACACCGGGACTTGGAAAAGAAGTCGGCGCATCTTTGAATGCAACCCGTCCGATTGCACAGGGACTGTTCTTAGCACCAACTGTAACAGCCGCCGCATTAAAGGGCGCAATCTTTGCAGCCAATGTATATGAACGCCTGCATTTCAAATCCATTCCAAATGCTACAGAGCCACGTTACGATATCATACAGGCTGTAGAATTCGGGAAACCGGAATATATTCAGGCATTTTGTGAGGGGATTCAGGCTGCTGCACCTGTTGACAGCTTTGTAACTCCAATTCCTTGGGATATGCCCGGCTATGACAGTCAGGTCATCATGGCTGCCGGTGCATTTGTGTCCGGTGCATCCATTGAATTATCTGCCGATGCCCCAATGAAAGAACCATATGCGGTATATTTTCAGGGTGGACTTACTTACCCACATGCAAAGTTTGGCATTATGATGTCCCTTGAAAAAATGGTAGAAAAAGAACTTGTAGTATGTTAGACTAGGCGATGATAAACCCCGCACCCGGAGAGGTGGAAGGAGCGCTTATGCATATATTAGTCAAAGATTTAGCCGTCTGCGAACGTCCTTACGAAAAGGCAGAGCGGTACGGTGTTTCCGCACTTTCGGATGCGGAGCTGTTATCCCTGATCATGCGGACCGGCACAAAAGAGACCAGCGTGCTGGATCTGGCAAATCAGGTATTAAACGCACATGATACGCAAAAGGGGTTACTGGGACTGCAATTTTTGCTGCCACAGGAATTAACAAAAATTCCGGGTGTCGGGAAGGTCAAAGCCATTCAGCTTCTTGCACTGGCAGAGATATCCAAACGGATGAATCTCGAACAATTGCAAAAAAAGCTGGAATTTCATACTCCTGACACAATTGGAGCGTATTATAGAGAGAAGTGCAGATTTTTATCCGTTGAAAAAACTTTTTTATTGTTACTTACAAATGCGCATACTTTAATCAAGGAAGTAGAGTTATCCTCCGGGACAGTCAACCAGACTTACCTGTCGCCACGCGAGATATTTATTCATGCGCTGCGCTATGAAGCAGTGCATATCGTACTGGTACATAACCATCCATCCGGGCGCGTCACACCAAGCGAAGCGGACATCCAGTCCACGCTGCGCATCCGCGATGCCGGACAGATGCTTGGCATTCAGGTATCTGACCATATCATCGTCGCCGGAGACAATTATTTAAGTATGCTGGAAAGAGGCATTTTATGAGATTTGATCGAAGAAAAGATATCCATCCGAAATATCTGTTACTGACATTTACGATTATCGGTATCATATTGATTGTGGTGTCGTATGCCGCCGCGCCAAAGGTCGCAGGCATCAAGCGTTTTACAAGCAGACTGATCACACCAATCCAGAAAGGAATCAACGAGATTGGTCTGTGGACAGATTCAAAAATGAAGAATCTGAACGAGATCAAAGCTCTTACCGACGAAAATGAAGCTTTGCAGGCAGAACTTGCCTCCTGCAAGCAGGAAATCACAAACTATCAGAATAAAATGCTGGAGCTGCAGGAATTGCGGGAGCTATACAATCTGGATGAATCCTATCCAGATTATGAGATGACGGCTGCACATGTATTTGCAAAGGATTCCACTTCGTGGTTTTCTACATTCTATATTGACAAGGGAACCAAACAAGGACTTTTTAAAGGCGCAAATGTCTTATGTGGAGATGGTGTCGCAGGTATCATCACGGAATGCTATGACGATTATTCCAAGGTGCGTGCAGTCATCGATGACAATTCCAATATCAGCGCGAAGGTCATGCCTGCAAATGCACTTTGTACCGTAGAAGGGGATCTGAACCTCTATGACAGTGGGTATCTGCTTGTTGAAAATATTGATAAGGATGCCAATGTCTCTATCGGAGATAAGGTTGTTACCTCGCCGATTTCGGATCTGTATCATTCCGGTCTGATTATCGGCTATGTTGCAAAGACCTCTTATGACACAAATAACCTGACAATGACCGCCTATATTACACCTGCAGTTGATTTTTCAAACATCACAGATGTGCTTGTCATCACCGCAGAAAAAAAGACCGTCTCCCATGAGTAAGCAAATGTAAGGGAAGCAGCAATTATGAAACATAAAATCAAACGAATCATTACACTGGCAATCCTGATTGTCATAAATTTTGTATTACAGTCGACAGTGTTTGGATTTCACAGCTTAAGTGGGATCACACCAAATCTTCTTCTGATTCTCACGATGTCCTTTGGACTGATGCGCGGCAGAAAAGAAGGTCTGCTGGTCGGTGCATGCAGTGGCCTGCTGGTGGATATATTTTTCTCCAGCATCTTAGGTCCTTATATGCTTTTGTATATGTTTATCGGATATATCAACGGATTCTTCCACAAAAACTACATGATCGAAGATGTATTACTGCCTTTGATCGTTATTATTGTGGATGATTTTCTGTTTAACACAATAATCTATATTGTCAGTTTTTTATTGAAAAATAAAACAAATTATGGTGTATACCTTCTGCATGTGATCCTGCCGGAGATTCTATGTACCGCTTTGTTAACGGTGATCATTTACAAGCTCTATGTAAAGATCAACAAACGTTTAAAGGAAGATGAGTAATCTATGTTACGTGAGATATTACAGTCAATTAAAGAGATGATTGTCGACTATGTAAAAAGCCGTCTGTTTCCGGTTACCGTCGTCGTACTTGTGCTTTTCTCAATTCTGGTACATCAGCTTTTTGTGCTGCAGATCAAAGAGGGAGAAGAGCATATGGAGAATTTCGTCTACAAGTCAAAAAAGACTTTGACGATTGACTCCGTGCGTGGAAATATTTACGACTGCAACGGAAACCTGCTCGCCTACAACGAGCTTTCTTACTCGGTTGTTTTCAGTAATGACAACGCACAGACAACAATGGCAAAAAAACTGAAGATGAGCGAGAATGAACTGAAAAACCAGATTGTTGACAAAACAATCTCCATATTAGAGGAAAACGGAGACTCCCTGTCATTGGATTTTCCAATCAGGCTTGACGCAAATGGGAATTTCCAGTTTACAGTCAAAGACCAGCAGTTAAAGAATTTCCTGAAGGATGTCTATGCAAAAACAGATTATGATTCCATGCCTGACGAACAGAAAAATGCAACTGCGGACGATATCATGGAATATCTGAATACCACGATATTTGATGTTTCGGATTCGTATAGCAAAGAAGCAGACTTAAAGATTGTCGGTGTGCGTTACAAGCTGTGGATGAACCGCTACCAGCAGTATGTTCCGGTTACCATCGCTTATGATATCAGTGAAACAAGCAATGCGGCTATCACCGAGCATGCAGATGAGCTTCCGGGCATGTCTGTCTCTGTCAAATCCCTGCGCCGCTACAACGACGCCAAATATTTCGCCCATGTTATCGGCTATATCGGTGCCATTTCGGATGAGGAAATGAAAGAGAAAAATGCAGAGCTTCCAGATGAGGAACAGTATACAAACGAGGAAATGATCGGAAAAACCGGCATCGAGCAGTACTGCGAGTCCTATCTGCGGGGTACGAACGGCTTTGAGACGATGTATGTTGATAACCTTGGTAAAGTAATTGATACTGTTGAATCCAAGCCTGCGACAGCTGGAAATGATGTCTATCTGACGTTGGATTTAAATTTACAGAAATACTGTTATGACACATTGGAAGATGAAATTACCTCAATCATTTTATCCTATCTGACACCGGCCTATAATGTTGTTGCTGAGGAAAATGCCAGTATTCCAATTTCTGATGTTTATTTTGGATTATTCAATAACAATATTCTGTCACAGGACGATATGCGTGCGGAAGACGCAACAGATACGGAAAAAGCTGCCATCCAGGCAATTGATGCCCAGAAACAGGAAACCCTCAACAATCTGGATACTATTTTGACATCCACCTTCACGCCGCTTTCGGAACTGGATGAGAACTATCAGCATTACATGGAATATATCTGTGAGGTTTTGAGCGACAATAACATTTTCCATACATCCATGATTGACAAGGACGATCAGGAATTTATCGACTACACAAACAATGTAACATCTCTGGAACATTATCTGAAATATGCAATCAGCCAGGAGGCGATCGACCTGTCTGCTTTGAAGGTTGAAAGCGATTATTATGATAATGACGAGATTTATAACGCATTATGCGATTATATTATTGAATATTTAAGCACAGACAGTGAATTCGACAAACTCGTAATCAAAGTTATGCTACAATCCGGAATGATAACCGGAGATGCAGTTGTACAGCTTCTGTATGATCAGGGAATTTTGAATGTCGACGGTGACACCGAATATCAGGAATACCTCGCCGGAAATTACGGTGCCTATGACTTTATGCGAAAAAAAATCCAGAATCAGGAAATCACGCCTGCCATGCTGGCGCTTGATATCTGTTCCGGATCAGCAATCGTCACGGATGTCAACACCGGAGATGTCAAAGCGTATGTCAGCTATCCAAGCTACGATAACAATTATCTGACCAACGAAGTAGATACCACTTATTACAATCAGTTGTTAGCGGATAAGACAACGCCTCTATACAATCGTGCCAGCCAGCAGCGTACCGCGCCAGGTTCCACCTACAAGCCACTTGTCGCAATCGCAGGACTCACGGAAGGGGTAATTGACACCGGGTCAATCTACTTCTGTAACGGAATTTTTGAAAAAATTACACCGTCTCCAAAATGTTGGGGCAACAGTGCACATGGAGGTCTGAATGTTGTAGGCGGTATTCAGCATTCCTGCAACGTGTTCTTTTACAACCTCGGATATGATCTGGCAATCAAGGATGGCTCCTACAATGATGCCTACGGTGTCGAGCGGATTCAGAAATACGCAGAGATGTTCGGCCTTGGAGACAAATCTGGTCTGGAGCTTCCGGAAATCGAGCCGCATATCTCTGATAACGACTCCGTCCGAAGCGCCATTGGACAGGCCAAAAACATTTATGCACCCGTCCAGTTATCCCGCTATGTGACAACCATTGCCAACAGCGGAACCTGTTATAATCTCACATTGATCGATAAAGTAACCGACTACGAGGGAAATGTCATCTTGGACAATCATGCAGAAGTGAAAAATCAGGTGCAGCTTGCCAGCTCTACATGGGACGCAGTCCATCAAGGTATGCGGAACGTGGTTGCATATTCGGCCGGTTCGGATGAATTGATCAACCGGATCAATGTTCATGTTGCCGGGAAAACCGGAACCGCACAGGAGAGTGAGGTGAAGCCGGATCACGCGTTATTTGTATCCTATGCGCCATATGAAAGCCCGGAAGTATCTGTGACCTGTGTTATCCAAAATGGTTATTCCTCCGCCAATGCCAGAGAATTGGCTGGATTTATCTATGCATATATGTATGATCCGGATAAATTAGTCGGGGCAGAGATGAGCGGCAGTGCAACGCCGTCCCAAGATTAGTCAAAGAGAGGTGTAGTATGATTAGTCCCGTTATGATGAAAGGTAACAAAGCGGGGATTCGACTGATTATATCGCCGGAGGCTACTATAAGTCAGGTGGTCACCTGTCTTTCTGATAAGCTTCAAACAACCGGAAGATATTATGCGAACAGCAAGCCGATTACCGTTACCTTTGAAGGTAAGGATCTGACAGAGGACGAAAAACAACAAATCATCGATACACTGAACGAAAAAGGCATTCGAACCGGACGCAGACCACGTCCCATTGAAAAGCCAAAGAAGAAATCAATTTACTCCGATAAAAACGGTCTATTTTATATAGGCAACTTAAAGAACGGACAATCCATACAGGCAGCCGCCAGCATCGTGATTGTCGGAGATGTGGAATCAGGTGCCAGCGTTGAATCCGAGGGCAATATCATTATCATCGGAGCACTCCACGGTGCTGCGACCTCTGGATATAAAGGAAAACCTGATACGTTCGTATATAGCCTGAAATAGACTGGAGGATTTATCATGAGTGAAGTGATTGTTGTTACATCAGGAAAAGGCGGTGTCGGAAAAACAACGACAACGGCAAATATAGGATACGCCCTTGCCAGACACGGATTTGAAGTCCTGCTGATTGATACCGATATCGGACTCCGAAATCTGGACGTTGTCATGGGGCTTGAAAACCGGATTGTCTATAATCTAGTCGATGTTGTGGAAGGAAACTGCCGGCACCAGCAGGCAATTATCCGCGACAAGCAGTGTGATACACTTTCCCTGCTTCCAGCAGCCCAGACGCGCGACAAAAGTGCAGTCTCGCCGGAACAGATGATCAAGCTTATCAACCAGCTCAAACCAGATTATGACTACATAATTATTGACTGCCCGGCAGGCATTGAACAGGGATTTAAAAATGCAATTGCTGCTGCAAAGCGTGCGATCGTCGTCACTACGCCAGAGGTTTCTGCTATCCGGGACGCCGACCGTATCATCGGAATCTTAAATGCAAATGAGATTCCACGGATTGATCTCGTGGTAAACCGTGTGCGGCAGGATATGGTAAAACGAGGCGAGATGATGTCCGTAGAGGATGTCGTGGAGATCCTCGGTGTCAATCATATCGGCAGCGTCTACGACGACGAAAATATTGTTATCGCAAGTAACCGCGGAACACCAATTGCGACAAAAAACTGTGTTGCCGGACGTGCCTACGACCACATTGCCATGCGGATCTGCGGGCAGGATCTCGCAAAAGAAGAAAAAAGGAGCCGCTTGTTCGGCTGGTTAAAGAAGAAGGATAAAGATGTTCACAAGATTCAGTCTCAAAGACTATAATTTTAAATTACTGATCACCGTCATCATTGCCATGATTTGTGGCGTTGTCATGATTAACAGCGCAAACAGTTCTTTTACACTCAAGCAGACCATCGGTATTGGACTTGGCATTATCATTATGATTTTTGTTTCACTGTTAAACTATGATTTTGTCTGTCGGTTTTACCGTGTATTCTTCATTATAAACGCTGTTATATTGCTTTCTGTCATCTTTTTTGGTGTGGAGGTCAATTACGCAAAAAGATGGATCATGATTGGCGGAAGTGGAGGTATCCAGTTTCAGCCATCCGAGTTTTCCAAGATCCTTATGATCTTATTTACAGCAACCTTTCTGGACAAGCTGAAAGAAGATAAACAGATCAATACATTTAAGGGACTTTGTCTGTTTGTGCTTTTAATCGGATTCTCGCTGGCACTGATTGCAGTAGAACCAGATCTGTCCACAACGATATGTCTGGCTATGGTTCTTGTTACAATGTTATATCTGTCAGGATTAAGCTATAAGATTATCGGAATTGCATTGCTTGTATTTGTTCCACTTGCAGGAAGCTTCCTGTGGTATATCCAGCGTCCAAACCAGCACTTATTGCGTGATTACCAGGTAAACCGAATTCTGCAGTTTATCTATCCGGGACAATACGGCTCCGATTATACACAACAGAATAATTCCGTTATGGCAATCGGATCCGGGCAGCTTACCGGAAAAGGCTTAAATACTTCAACGATTGCCACGGTCAAGGATGCAAATTTCATTTCAGAGCAGCAGACAGACTTCATTTTTTCCGTTATCGGTGAAGAACTTGGTTTTGTTGGAAGTGTAATAATTATTGCAATTCTACTGTTAATAGTGTTACAATGTATCCATGTAGCGAGAAATGCAAAAGATACAAAGGGCATGCTGATTGCAGCCGGAATGGGATGTCTGATCGCATACCAGACATTCATCAATGTCGGTGTTGCAACCGGTGTTATACCAAACACCGGACTGCCGCTTCCGTTTATAAGCTACGGACTCAGTTCCCTGATCAGTATCTCGATTGGAATCGGAGTGGTGCTAAATGTCAGTATGCAAAAAACAAGCTACTAGGGAAGACTATAATGTTACTTAAGGAGAACCGTACATGAACATCGGTTTAATCGCACACGATGCGAAGAAAAAATTAATGCAGAATTTCTGTATCGCTTATCGGGGGATTATGTCTCATCATGAACTTTATGCAACCGGAACAACAGGACGTATGATTGAAGAGGTTACCAATCTGACAGTCCACAAGTTTCTTGCCGGACATACCGGAGGAGAGCAGCAGCTCGGTGCCATGATTGAGAGCAATGATCTGGACATGATGATATTTTTACGCGATCCGCAGACCAAAAAGAGCCACGATGTAGATATTAACAACATCTTTTCTCTTTGCGATATTCACAACATTCCGCTTGCAACAAATCTTGCAACTGCGGAGCTGCTGATTAAAGCATTGGATCGTGGCGACTTAGATTGGCGAGAACTGTTTAAGCACTAATGAAACTATGCGAAGTAAATATTTAACCAGAAATTTAATAATACTTGTACTGCTGGTTTTGTTTGTATCTATTGTCTGTATTGTCAATAATCATGTCAAAGCCGCATACCCAGATGTTGATTCGGCGACCTATGTGATCGATCATCTGGTACATCAATCGGACAATGTAGATTTCCATCAGGAAGACACGATCGTTTATCGTGATGATCACACGCAGGCGGATTTGTTCCCAGAAGACTATTATGCACTTCTGATCAACGAAACCGACCAGACGGTACTTGCCGCCAAGAATGTACATCAACGTATGTACCCGGCAAGTATGACGAAGATGATGACCGCGATTGTTGTTGCAGATGCCATTGAAGCTGGAAGCATTTCGCTCGATGATATGGTTGAGATCACACAAAACTATGATCTGACGGCAGAGGATGTTGCCCCCAGCCAGTTGCATCGTGGATATACCATTTCCGTAAAAGATCTGTTGTATGGGCTGATGCTGGAATCCAACAACTATTATGCTCTGTACTTGGCAGAGTATGTGGGTGGAGATGTCCAGAGTTTCTGTGACCGTATGAATCAGAAAGCCATGGAGCTCGGAGCTACAAACACTCATTTTATGAATCCACACGGACTGGACGATCCGAATCATTATTCGACCGCATATGACATGTACCTCATTGTAAAAGAAGTCCATAATCATCAGATCCTGCGGGATATTGATGGTTTTGATACATATACTTACACGTTTTATGATTCAAATGGTGCAGCGATTGATACCGAGAGTACTGCAACAAATTTATTTGTTACGGGAGAGGTGTCTTTACCAGCGCCTTTCCATCTGGAATCCTGGAAAACAGGAACGACCGATGGAGCTGGTAACTGTCTTGCCATGTATCTGACTAAAGACGGAAAAGATTATGTAGTTGTCGCATCATCCGGCAATTCCAAAGCGGACTTATACAATTCTATTATACGTTTATTATGTTTAACAGACTAAGGAGGACATGAGATGCTGGAACTAATTATTGGAGCAAAAGGAAACGGTAAAACACGCAAAATGGTGGAAAGAGCGAACAACGAAAGCAAGCGTACAAGCGGTTCTATCATTTACATTGACAAGAGCAACAAGCATATGTATGAACTTTCAAATGTCATCCGGCTCGTCAATCTACACGAGTACGATATTCAATCCCCAGATGCTTTTATGGGCTTTATTCAGGGACTGATTTCTTCTAACCATAATGTAACCCACATCTTTTTGGATAACTTCATGATGATGTGTAACATCGAGGCAGATGCACTTGGCACTGCATTGAAAGAGATTGACAAGATTTCCGAGAAATACAATGTTACATTTGTCATTAGTACCGCCGTGGAAGAATCCATGTTACCAGCAGAGTATACAGCTAATATTGTCTGTAAACTATAAAATACACAAACAGGTGAGGATATGAAGCAGCCAAACCGTATTATACAACTGAATAAAGAGATACGTGCAAACGCTGCAACCATAGTTATTGCAGCTGTTTTGCTGTATGTCGTAATCAGCGTCGTATCTTCGCTCAGCAAAGAATCCGTTACGATCTATCAGGTCAGCAAAGGTGATGTCAGCAATGACATTACCTTACAGGGACTTGCAATCCGTGACGAAGTTATCGTCACCACACAGAAATCCGGTTATCTCTGTTACTATATCACCGATGGAGAAAAAGTAAAAAAGAACTCCACTGTATGTACGATTGATGAGACCGGTGAAATCTATAATACAGAAAATAATTCTGACAGCAATTACAACGTCCTGCTGTCAGGCAATGACTATGCAAGCATCCGTTCCCTGATATCTTCTTATAAGTTATCGTACAGTGATGTGACCTTTTACAATGCATACAGTTTTGAGACAAGTGCGAACAACAAGGTATTCGAGCTGACAAACGAAGTGCTGATGCAGCAGGCAGGCACCTCCGGTCAAGGATTATCTTCGGTCAGTGCACCGGATAGCGGACTTGTCACATATTACATTGACGGATACGAGAATTATGAGATTTCCGAACATATCAAGGCTTCTGATTTCGACAAAGCCGGATATGATAAAAAAGCAATGAAGTCTGGAGATTATGCAGATGCAGGTTCTGCTATCGTAAAGATCATCCCGTCAGAGCAGTGGAACATTGTTGCACCAATCTCACAGGATCAACTTGCAGAATTAGATGGACAGTCGTATGTAAAATTCCGTATTAATAATTCAAACTTTACGATTACAATGCCGTTTACAATTATCGAAGGTTCCGATGGCTCATATATCAATATTGCCATCGATAAATATATGTCTAACTATCTGTCTGAACGATTTGTGACGGTCGAACTGATCCAGTCTGACGAGAGTGGTCTGAAGATTCCTTCTTCCGCACTTGTGGAAAAACAGGTCTACCGGATTCCGCTCAGCTACCTGTCTGCAGGCAGCAACCAGAGCAATGAAAACCGTCTCAATCTGCAGCGGACAGATGACAATGGAAACAAGACCATACAGCAGATGCAGCCAAAAATCTATAAGACCGACGAAAAATACGCTTATGTTGATCCTGAGGGCTTCGAAGATTCTGACATTCTGGTCAATATCACTTCGAATGCCACGATTGCGGCATCTCTGTTAGAATTATATCCACTGACCGGTGTTTATTTTGCCAATCAGGGTATTGCAGAATTCCGCCGGGTAACTGTAATTAAAACAATCGACGAATTTGTTCTGATTGAAAGTGGTGAAGAGCTGAAAGCTTACGATAACATCGTGCTGGATGCACAAAGTGTCACAGAAAATCAGCTTATATATTAAAATTAGAAAGGGTTTGATCAGGATGCTATACGAAAATTATGAAAAGGTAGTTGCAAATGTTAAAAAAGCGTGTGAACGCTCCGGCCGTAATTTTCAGGATATTACGATCATTGCAGTCAGCAAAACCAAACCATTATCCGATGTAGAGGAATTAATCTCACACGGAGTGGTGGAGTTTGGAGAAAACAAAGTGCAGGAGATGGTTGATAAATACGAACATGTATCGAAACCGGTTCACTGGCACTTAATCGGACATCTGCAGACAAACAAGGTAAAATATATTGTAGATAAGGCATGTCTGATCCACAGTGTGGATTCAGTACATCTG
This sequence comes from Lachnospiraceae bacterium UBA4711, assembly GCA_002404515.1. Classification (GTDB taxonomy): domain Bacteria; phylum Bacillota; class Clostridia; order Lachnospirales; family Lachnospiraceae; genus Coprococcus_C. The sequence continues at coordinate 24,477 of DHJV01000074.1, forward strand.
GCAAGGGAGATTGAGAAAGAAGCTGCTAAAAAAGGTGTAATCGCAAAGATTCTTATCGAAGTTAACATTGCACAGGAAGAGACAAAATTTGGAATCCGGGAAGACGAGGTTTATGGTTTGATTGATGCGATCAAGGATATGCCGCACGTTCATGTTATGGGACTCATGACAATTGCTCCATTTGTGGAAAATCCAGAAGAAAATCGTGTTTATTTCCGTAAAATGCACCAATTATCGCTTGACATAAAATCCAAATGCATTGATAATATTGATATGAATGTTTTATCAATGGGAATGACCAATGATTATGAAATCGCCGTCGAGGAGGGCGCGACTATGATTCGTGTCGGAACCGCCATTTTCGGTGCGCGAAATTATAATATTTAATTAAGGAGAATAAGGTTATGGCAAAGGATGCAGGTAAAAAGAGTTTTCTTGATTTTTTCAAAGTCAAAAATATAGATGATGATGAAGATGAATTCGATGATGATCTGTTTGATGACGATGATTATGATGACGATGACGACGATGATTACGAAGATGTAAAACCGCGTGCAACAAAGTCAAAGCCATCTTTCGGCAAAACTGCTGCACGTTCTGCTTCCAAATACGAGGCAGCTACACAGCAGCCATCGCCAACACATCGGAGCACTTCAGGCGGCTCATCCAGCGGAAAACTTGTCGATTTCAAAGATTCCCAGAAGTCTTACAGCAGAAACTCAGACTTCCGCAACCGCAGTGAAGTATTTGTAATTAAACCACAGGAAACAGATGAGGCACAGTCCGTTATTGATTTCCTTCGTGCAAACAAAACAATCGTAATTAATATTGAAGGCTTAGATGTTGCGGTTGCACAGCGGATCATCGACTATGTCGGTGGCGCATGCTATGCAATGGGAGGGTCTTTAAATGTGGTATCTTCCAACATTTTTATTGCAACACCACAGGATATCGAAGTATCCGGGGATTTGAGAGAGGAACTGGTTGGTCAGGATGCCCTGACACCATACGTACAGTACTAAACGAATAGGGGGGTTGGAAAGTTGCTTACACCAGTTGATATTCAACAGAAGAAATTCCATGTCGGATTGGGTTACGACAAAAAGGATGTAAACACATTTTTTGACAGTGTTTCGGAAAGCTATGAATCCTTGTATCGTTCAAATGCGGAGTTAAAAGAGAAGGTCTCCATATTAAATGATACATTACAAAATTATCGTTCCAAGGAATCACATCTTGAAAAAAGCTTGAAGCGTGCGGAAAAAGATACTGTAGAAACAATCTCCAATGCTACAAAAGAGGCAAAGGAGATTATTCGTGATGCAAAAATTCAGGCAAGCAGCATTGTATCTGATGCGGAAAAACGTTTAGAGCATCTGGAAGATGAGATTGCATTATTAGAAGCAAAATACACTGCTTATAAATCTAATTTCTGCTCGCTGCTGAAAAAGCAGTTTGAGTTTTTAGGCGAACAGGATTTTGATCCATCTTCTATGATTGATGACCGCGCATGGGCACTCATAGGTGGTGAAGAAAAAGAGGCTTCTACATCTACAGGTGAAAGCTTCGGTGCCTATACCGGAGAT
>DHJV01000133.1:0-1021 GCA_002404515.1 Lachnospiraceae bacterium UBA4711
CTACTTATTTGTTTCAAACTTATGTCCTCCTTAATCGATACAAATATTTTCTAACAGCATGGAATAATAACTTCCATCCTGCTCTGTGATCAGTTCTACCTGATAATCGCCTGCCGGAAATGCCTGCTTACCGATATACGCAGTAAATCCATAATCGGAAGGAGTTCCTGTTGTAAGCTCGTCCGCAGGTGCCGCCTCAACAACAAAGCACCCATCATCACTGGTAAAACGCAGATATATTGGGGAATCTATATCCACATACTTCTCATCTGCAAGTCCCTGTATTTTGTAATATCCATCTACTTCCGAAACCGTTGATGTCACAGTCTCCGAAGTATAGCTCTGTGCTTCCTCCGAAAATGCCCGAAGCGGTGCCGGCATGACCGGGGCAAATTTCACGAGATTCACCAGATTACGTTCTACCAGCTCGACGATACAGACATCCCGGTTCTCCGTATACATCGCATCCAAGCGGTACGGAATTGCCTTGCCAAACTTTGCAGAATCAAACTCCTGTGCCAGAAATGGAAGGAGCGAATTGCCAAACGAATCCCGGAAGCAAAGCAGGCTTTTCCCATTGTCTTTTTTGCTGGTCGTTGTCACTATATTCGCTGTCACATCGTCTGTTTCATCGTAGGTATATGTAAAATACGGACTATAATCATATTCCGTTTCCGGGTGTCTTGCAAGTGGATATAAAATCTTATCAATATCTCCTTCAAAATCCTCCCGTACCAGCGGCTGCACCTGTGTCAGGTCAGCATGCTCCACACCCGCCTTTTCCAACAGCGCATCCTGCACCTGTGCAGCGCCCCGGTTATCCCAATGTGAGTCGCCCTTATGGTAAAACACATCGGTCTGCGAATCAAACAAGGTATATAGATCCACATAATTACACCCCTTCTCCTGCAGGATTGCAGACACGCGCTGCAAATTCGTCGGTTCTGTTGTCTGTATGTAATAATATGGCATATGCTCGGGGTATAGGCTATTTTTATTCGGCGGGCTTGTAAATACGAAT
>DHJV01000133.1:1044-9721 GCA_002404515.1 Lachnospiraceae bacterium UBA4711
GAATGTTTTCCCCATGCCCTCTACATATTCCTGCATCAGGGAAACGACTGTCGCCACATTCTGAATTCCACGGACACTCATCCGGTTTGTCCCCTGAAAATCATCGAGCGTTGTCCGCAGATACAACCAGCCATCTGTCCCGACAATCGCCAGTTCCTCGCTTGACTGCTGAAATACCTTGCTCATCAAAACTGCATCTGCTGTAACAAGCTCCTGCCGGTACGCAAAATGATCAGAAAAATAATCTTCTAACTCTGAAAAATATTTATAATTTACATGCCCTTCTTCCGCAAGCTGCGGCATTTCCGCGAGTGTCTTATTCTCGGTCGCTTCCGGCTCCTCGTACCAGAGCATTCCGACCAGAGGCACTGCAAGGATCAGGAAGAACAAACTGCAAAATATAACGCGATAAACTTTCATATATGTCCTCCTGTCCTTCTAAAATCGAAAATATATAAATGGATTGTATGCATCCGACGCCAGCATCACCATGCAAAGCAGCAGGCATGCAAGCAGTCCCATACCGGACACGATCTGTACGACTGATACAGTCTTCGCACGCTTACAGGTCTGAAGCTTTCCTCTGATTGTTTCCACCCACGGAAACATAAACACGATACCCATGATCAGTGCAGCAAACAGATATGGTGTCAGCTCTGCCTGTGCTAACACCCAGCCCTCCGCATTTCCATGAAAGGAAAACATCTGTCCAAGTATCCGGAAGCCCTGTACCACACTGTCTGCCCGGAACATCACGAAGCCACAGATCACAACCAGCATCGTATATATGTACTGTACCCATTTCCATCGCACCCGGTTGATACTCAGCTTCGTGTGCCCTTCTAACACCAGAAACGTACCATGAAACAGCCCCCACAGAATAAATGTCGTATTTGCCCCATGCCATAAGCCAGTCAGAAAAAACACGATATATTTGTTCAGAATCGTGCGTGCACTTCCCTTCCGGTTGCCACCGAGCGGAATATATACATATTCCTTAAACCATGTGGAAAGCGAAATATGCCATCTGCGCCAGAATTCCTTGATGGAAAGCGATGCATACGGATAGTTGAAATTCTCCTTGAAATGGAATCCAAACATCCGTCCAAGCCCGATCGCCATATCGCTGTAACCACTGAAATCATAGTAGATCTGAAGCGTATAACCGATTGCTACAAGCCACGCAGCAGCCATACCAAGACCAGATGCATGCGGCATCAGACGGTCTACCATCTGTGCGAGCGCATTGGAGATCAGAACCTTCTTCGACAGACCGACGATAAACCGGCGGATTCCATATTCGACATCTGTCACCGTCTGTCTGCGGTCGGTAATCTCCGCTTCGATATCCCGGTACTTGATGATCGGTCCTGCAATGAGCTGTGGGAAAAAGCTGATATACAGCAGCAGACGAAAATAATTTTTCTGGCAGTCACAGTCTCCCCGGTACAGATCAATGATGTACGACATTGTCTGAAATGTAAAAAAAGAAATGCCAATCGGCATCACCAGCTTCAGATACGGAATCGACAGATGTCCGATCTGATTGATGATTCCGATCAGGAAATCCGTATATTTGAATAAGACCAGCAGTGCCAGATTCGCGGTCACCGAAGCGATCAATATTCCTTTTTTCAGTTTCCTCTGCTGTTTTTTATCTGTCTGCTCCATCCATAACCCGAACAGGTAATTTACAAACGATGAGCCGAGCATCAAAAGCACATAGGATGGCTCACCCACTGAATAAAACAATATGCTGAACAGGACAAGACAAGCGTTTTTGATGTGGATGTTCGGTACAATCGTATGAATCAGAAAGACCAGCAATAAAAATCCACTTAGAAATGAAATTGAACTAAAAACCATACGTTTCTCTTTTCCCCCTTGTTAATGCGTGTATTATACACGATATCCTGCGTTTTTTCTATCTGCTTCAGACATGGTTTCCGTTTCTGTCATTGCCTCGCTGGAATTATTTTCTGTCCACAGAGGGATGGAATTTGTCTCATACAGCCTCTTACAAAACGGACACACACTATGCTCCACCGTGTTATAGTAATGTTTTCCCTTTTCACATTTTATGATCATTTGTCTCACTCCCGGTTTCTACTATCCCAATCGAAATTCCTGTGACTCATCACACAGCCATACCCGGTTTCCGGCCTCAGCCTGTACCATTTTTCCTTTTCCCAGATAGACACCTTCCACATAAACACCATTTTTTGAACAGTCCTCTACCTCGTAGGTGTCATCTGCAAGCCGTCTTACGACACAATGCGCCCGGCTCACATTGGAGTTTTTCAAAACAATCTGACATTTTCCGGCATCTCTGCCAATCGTCAGGCCTTCGCCCTTTTTCATACGATAGATGATTCCGAGCAGTTCCCCCTTTGTTCCAATGATTGCGCCATTATCCTCCATGCTTTTCGCCAGACTCCGTGTGACTGTCGGATCTATATCCTCCTCTGCCACCTGTATTTTCTGTTTGAGCTGAAACTGTATCTGCACAGTTTTGTAATATTTCCGGCTGATTGGAAGCGTATCCTCCCCGACAACAGCCTCATACCCATTGATTGCTGCAATCGCAGCCTTCCGCACAAGAAAACTCTGATGAATACGCACAAATCCATGCTGTAACACCTTATGCTCGATATCCGCCAGCTTTCCATAAAATGGAATCACTTCATTTTGTGTATGTATCAGCAGTACTCTGGCACGGCTTTCTATATAGCGAATCACAGCGATCGGGATACTACGCACAACCGACTCTGATTTCACGAGAATCGTGCCAGCCTGTGCCCGCCGTTTCATATATTGCCGCAGACAGTCTGGAAGCTGCGTCTTCATATCTTCTTTTAAGACATACCCCTGTGCCTGCACATGATACCCTTCATACACATAATCCGCTTCCTCTGTTACAAACAACAGATCAACATCCAGATTTTTCGCCCGTATCTGCTTTGCCAGCTGAAGCCCGCTTTTATTTTTATAATTCATTTCCATAAGCAGCAGATCAAACGGCACGGTATTTGCCTGTATCTCCTGCTCCAAAGTCTCTGCTTCCGCATATTCAATATAGCTTAATTCTTCTTCCCGGAACAATGTGTCCGTCACAATCTGCCGGACTACCGCCCGATCTTTTGTATTTTCATCACAGATTCCAATTCGCAGCATCGTTTTATCCTCACATAAAAAAATCGAGTATTTACATACTCGATTTTTATTTTATCATGTTCTTTTATTTTTTCCAATATTCCTGATAAGCTTTTCTGACTTCTTTGTCGTAGGTCCTGCCGATCGGTATTGTCTTTCCGTTCTGCACTTCCACCGTTTCCACGCCTAAATAGGTGATATACGCCAGATTCACAACATATCCACCATGCACACGTATCATATTGTCTCCCAGCATTTTACGGATGCCTGCCAGCGACTCATAGCTGGTGTATTCCCGGAACCGTGTCACAATCTTGATGGTTCTCCCACACTTCTCGATATAAATGATATCCGGGCGATTGATAAATACATGATGCCCCTCACAGATAATCTCCAGCGATTTACGTGCGGTATCCTGCTTTACCATATTGACTGCCTTCTGCATCGCAAGCATCATTACCTGATCCGCATCTTTGTGCCGGACAAAATAGCAATGATTGGTTTCATACACATCCTTGATTGCATTTTCATTCTCGGTCAGATAAATAATCTTGCAAAATGGAAATGTTGCATTGATCTGCTTGGCAATCGTCACCCCTCGCAAGCCGCTCTCTGGATAATCCGTATTCATGATCAGGATTTCGCAGTCAAATACCATATCTTCAATATCAATTTTTATTTCGTTCGGAGTATATGAATGAATTAAGAATCCCTGTTCCTCTGTATATATTTTCTGTAATATTTCCTTTACTTTGTGCCGAATTTCATAACGGTCATCGCAAATTCCAATTTTCATCGTTTGTTGTCTTCCCCAGTCCCAAATATTCATTTTATAAATAGTATCATAAAATTTACCTTCAAAACTGAATCCTGCTGATTTGGCTATATTTTCGGTATAATTTACGTACTATTTACAAATCTGACCTGGGGTATCTTAGCAAAAGCAAGAAGTCTCAAACAAAAAATGCAATATTTATACATTTTTTTGTAAAAAACAGTATGTTTTATCTTTAAAAAAGCAAAAGCGCGTACTACGACGTGCCTCTGTTCAACCAAAATTCAATTGTCACCTGAAATATTGCCTCATAAGTTTCCGGATCCTCATAGGAAAAATATAATCTATATTTCCCATCCTCCAAATCTGAAGCAAGCGGAATATATAATGTAAATGCGTCCTTATCAAAGTGAAATTGTGGCGTAAACCATGTTGCATAATCCCATGTACTCTCCATACCTGCCAAGCCATAGATTGGCTTATAAATCCCGGTTTCCGAATCATACTTTTCAAAAGTAAAAGAATCGGTGAATGTTTCCGACATCTGCGGTGGATCGTTCAGAAGACTATCATAATATTTTAAATGAAGCTTTGCACAATCTCCATAAAACGGGTCTGCTGACATCTGCGATGGATTCATGACACCTCCAAGATTTCCATCCTCCATATACTCAAATGCATCAATACTGACTCGTTCCGTCTCCGAGGACGTGATATTCAGGATCGCATCGGATTTTTCCTGCTCGGCAAGCTCCTCCTTCGTTGGCACATGCATGACCATCGGGTTGTCCGCCTGTGTCGTCTGCTCCTCTTCCGTCGCTGCCTGTACAGCGTCCGTACGAGTCTGTGCATCCGCCATTGTTGCCGTCTGAGCCTCTGTTAATGCTGCATCAATTTCAGTTTCAGGCGCTGTTCCTGCTTTCTTGGCTGCACGCCCGGCCATCCAGATTCCCGTTAAAACAAGCACAATTACGATACATGCACTTCCGATCAGCCATCCCTGCTTCTTTGGCAAGTCCCGCTTTGAAATCCAGGACGCCGGTATCACATACGGCTCCATCTGTGCATTCTGTCCCTCTCCGGCAAGCAGCGCATCCCGCATTGCCTCCACCGTCTGGTAGCGATCCTCAATCTTTACAGACATCGCCTGCATGATCACCTGCGACATTGCACGCGGGATTTCCGGATTAATCTCACAGACAGGCTTTATTGTATCCTCCAGTGCACGTCCAAACGATTCCTCCGGCTTCTCTCCGGTCGCCGCAAAATAAAGTGTGGCACCAAGCGCGTAGATGTCCGTCCACGGTCCCTGTTTATCCTTTTTTGCATACTGCTCTGGCGGCGCATAACCCGGTTTTAATACAACCGACATCGTCTGTTCACCATCGAGATACACCTGCTTTGCCGCACCAAAATCGATCAGCTTTACCGTCAGATCGTCACAGATGAAAATATTCTCCGGACTGATATCCCGGTGTATCATCCCCGCCTTATGGACAACTGCAAGCGCATCTAACACGGACAGACAAATATGGAGAATATGATCCGTATCCAACCGTCCTCCATGCTCCCCGATATACTGCTTCAACGTACAACCATGCAGATACTCCATAACCATATATGCAGTATCATTTTCCTCAAGATAATCATAGATGCTGACAATATTCGGTTCTGACTGAAACCGTGCCACATCCTGTGCTTCCTTCAAAAAACGAATCCTTCCCCGATTGTATTCCCGCTGTTCCTGTCCAACCGGTACACAAACCTTCGAGGAATCTGCACTTCGTGTTGCAATTCCGGACGGATAATACTCCTTGATTGCCACATACGCCTGCAGGAGCGGGTCCCATGCACGATACGTGATTCCAAATCCGCCTGCCCCAATCACCTCTTCAATTTTATACCGCTCTTTCAAAATAACACCCGGCTTTAAACACCGGGTGTTTCTCATACTGCGATTTGACGGACTTTCAATCATTCCGCATTCTCCCCATTTGTCGCAACTTATTTCTTTCTTCCAATCACAGATACCCAATCATTCATATGCACAACATCAAGAACCTCAAAGCCATTTGCAGTCATTGCACCTGTGACATCTTTTTCCTTCACATCCAGAATTCCAGATGTAATAAAATATCCATCTTTCTTCAAATATGGACCGATTACCGCAGAGAGCGGTACGATCACATCTGCCAGAATATTGGCGACAACAATATCATACTGTCTGTCTGCATCCAGATGTTGTGTCTCCTTGATCGTCGAACGGTCAAGCTGGAATGTCGTTCCCTTGCCAATGTAATTATCTGCAAGCAGATTGCCGCACGAGAACTTGATCTTATCTTCGCCCATATGATTGAGCTTCGCATTTTCCTCACTTGCCCGCACAGCAAGTTCATCAATATCCATACCATGCACAAAGCCTGCTCCAAGCTTTAATGCAATCATGGATAAAATACCACTGCCACAACCGACATCAAACACCGTATCGCCCGGCTTTAAATATTTCTTTAACTGTCCGATACAGAGCTTCGTCGTCTCATGGGAACCGGTACCAAACGCAATGCCCGGATCAATCTCGATCACAATATCATCTTCTTTTGCATCGTTGACCGTCTCCCAGGTCGGTTTAATCACAATATCATCATAGAGACGGATTGGATGGAAGAACTGCTTCCAGTTGTTCATCCAGTCTTTGTCCTCTGTATTCGAAAGTGTAATGTTCTTACTACCTACCGGTATAAACGCTTCAAGGCGGGTAAGCTCTGCAGCTATATCCGCCCTTAACGTTTCTATATTGAAAGAGTCATCTATGTAGCAGGAAACCTTTGCAGTTCCATCATCCTCGCCATCAACCAGCGGGATATCCACAAACATAGCAGCCTTATCTTCCTCGGTAAGTGGAACATGATCTTCTATCATCACACCTTCCACACCCTTTTCATCCAAGAATGCAGAGATGAGATCAACAGCTTCCACCGTTGTATCGATGGTCAGTTTTGTCCACATCATTTTACCTTACCTATAATCCTTTTTTGAACCCTTTCTTTCTCTTATGATCGCCAAAAATCGAAGAACCGGAGGATGCCGCATCCGTAGACGAACGTGCATTGACCGTTGTATTTGCATACTGGTTCAAGATCGATTTCTGTTCTTCTGTCAGCTTATCTGGTACCTGAACGACCAACGTGATGTAGTGATCGCCTCGTACTGTCTTGTTACGAAGTGTTGGTACACCCTTGCCCTTCAGTTTTACCTTTGTGTCTGTCTGTGTACCTGGCTTGATTTCCAGTTCATAAGGTCCATCAATCGTTGTAACGGTAATCTTGCCACCCAATGCTGCCTGTGTAAATGTAATCGGCTCAGTAGAGTAAAGATCATACTCCTGTCTCTGGAATCTCGGATCCCGGTCAACCAGTACAGTTACAAGCAGGTCACCACGCTCACCACCGTTGATACCCGGCTCGCCCTTTGCACGAATACGGATACTCTGACCATTATCAATACCTGCCGGAATGGCAATCTGAATCTTCTTCTTACTCTTTACATAACCAGAACCTGCACAGTTGCTACACTTGTACTTAATGATCTTTCCAGAACCACCGCAGTCTGGACATGCGGATACAGTTCTTGCCATACCAAACAAAGACTGTTGTGTATAAACAACCTGACCTTTTCCTCCACATTTACTACATGTTTCCGGCTGATGTCCCGGCTGTGCACCAGTACCATGACAGACGCTACATTCATCTTTCAATGGAAGCTCCAGCTCTGTCTGCGTGCCAAATACAGCATCTGTGAAACTCACACGTACTGTAGTCTTGATATTTGCGCCTTTCACTGGACCATTGGACTGTCTCTGACGACTGCCGCCAAACATATCTCCGAAGATATCTCCAAAGATATCTCCCATATCTGAGAAGTCAAATCCTCCGAAGCCGCCCGGACCACCGCCCTGCTCAAATGCCGCATGACCATACTGATCATATTTTGCACGCTTCTCAGGGTCGGACAGTACAGCATATGCCTCTGCAGCTTCTTTGAACTTTTCTTCTGCCTCTTTGTCTCCCGGGTTTGTGTCCGGGTGATATTTCTTCGCTACCTTACGGTAAGCTTTTTTCAAATCTGCCTCGGAGACACCTTTCGTGACTCCGAGGACTTCATAATAATCTCTTTTATCAGACATCTGCACTCACCCTTATTATTCGTAATCTGCTTTTATCAACTTGCTCCCCGTTTTATCTCTTAGACTTCCTTGTAGTCTCCATCCACTACATCATCTGAATAATCTGGTGTGCCTGTGCCTGTACCAGCGTTTGCACCAGGACCGTTCTGCTCATAGAGTTTTGAGAACAATTCCTGAGCGCTGTTCATCAATGTTTCCTTACCTGCCTTGATCTTCTCTACATCATAGTCTGTCATAGCATCCGGATCTGTGCTCTCAATGATATCCTTCAAAGCCTTCAGGTCTGCCTCAACCTTTGTCTTATCTGTTGCAGAAAGCTTATCTCCTACATCGTTCAAAGCTCTCTCTGTCTGGAATACCATAGCATCGGCATCGTTACGAACCTCAATTGCTTCCTTACGCTTCTTATCCTGTGCCTCATACTCAGCAGCTTCCTTCACTGCTCTATCGATATCCTCATCAGAAAGAGATGTTCCGGATGTGATTGTGATATGCTGCTCACGACCTGTACCAAGATCCTTCGCAGATACATTTACAATACCATTTGCATCGATATCGAATGTAAC
>DHJV01000133.1:9880-10314 GCA_002404515.1 Lachnospiraceae bacterium UBA4711
TTTGTAGGAATTGTTGTATTTCTCTCGATCAGATGTGTAGCGATACCACCCATTGTCTCGATAGAAAGTGTCAGTGGAGTAACATCCAACAGAAGGATTTCACCTGCACCTGCATCACCTGCAAGTTTACCACCCTGGATAGAAGCACCGATTGCAACACACTCATCTGGGTTGATACCCTTGAATGGCTCCTTGCCTGTCAACTTCTTAACCATATCCTGAACAGCGATGATACGTGTAGAACCACCTACCAACAGTACCTTATCCAAATCTGCTGCTGTCAGATCTGCATCCTTCAATGCTGTCTGTACAGGTGTCTTTGTTCTATCTACAAGATTTGCTGTCAACTCATCGAACTTTGCACGTGTCAGATCCATATCAAAGTGCTTTGGACCATCCTGTGTTGCTGTGATGAACGGAAGGTTGATGTTTGT
>DHJV01000155.1 GCA_002404515.1 Lachnospiraceae bacterium UBA4711
ACACTGACACGTCTTGCATGCGGTGCCCACACGGCAAAATATGTTCCTTTCACGCCATCGATTGTCATCGGATGTGCGCCGAACTTCTCGTAGACATCATAATGCTTGCCCTCTGCGAAAAGATACGTATCGAAATCTGTGATCTGCGAATCAAACGCATACGCATCGGCAGTCACAACGGTCGAACCATCTTGATAGGTTGTCTCAATCCGGTATTTGGTTCCTTTATATTTCTTCTTTGCACTATAAAATCCATAGAAACCATCTGCCAGACATTCCATCTCCTCACGATTTTTACCTGTCGGAGATACGACACAGACCTTCTCTGCATACGGACGATATACGGTAATAACCTGTCCATCGCCATAATCATGATTTCCAAGCAGATGCTTCGGTGCATTGATAACCCCATTTTTCAATTCATCGTACAAAATCCAGTTTACCCAATCTTCCAGTCGTTTGTTCATATTTTTTGTAACCCTCCTTAAAAATATCCTTCTCTAAATCTAAAACCGATGTGGTCGTCCCGCCAGACGAATGCCCACACGAATCATCACAAACACGAAAATCTCGGCGGCAACAATGCCGAGATATAAAAGCGCCAGATTCCGTGCGAAGGTTTCCGGCAGTATCTTGCACAGCAAATCTCCGGTTGAGAAGTAGCTGTAATCCCCGCGAAATATCATGTTGCGCAGTCCTGCATAGACCTCTTTTTTTGATGTCACAATCCGCAGCATCAAAAGTGCAGCCAGGCAGGCGCCGCCTGCACTGCCATAAAAACACGGCATCGTCTCCCGCCTGCGCCACAGCCTGCGAAAACTATATACGATTCCCACCAATGAAATAATTGATAAAATCCACGCGAACCGGTAATACCCTTTCAGCCGGTTCAACTGATGCACATTGGTATCGGATAATTCATATCCGGCAATCTTATATCTGCCTGTAAAAAACCGGCAATATGAGTCCGCAATCTGTCCATAATAAAGTTCCGCTTCCGCCTTGCTAATCTCCACCACCGCGCCATTGCGGTAATCCGTCGATGAAAGCCGGTACACACTCCGGTTGAATGCCAGCAGGCACACAGCAAAGCTCAAAATAAATACCGCAATACAGACACTTGCAAGCCATTGAAACTTTCTGTACTCTTCTCTTTTCATAAATGATTACAATCTTTTTCCTGTATATTTTCTAAAATCTATAAGCTTATTTATTTTACCATTTCCATTATGCAAAGTAAAGAAACCATTTTTTAAATGCGTCCAATATCGCTGGAATTCTGCGTCATTTTTGCCTTGCGTCATATGCCGTTTTCCTCTATAATAAATAGTAGTTTTTTTATACAGCATGAGGTGGTGGGGCGATAATGGCATCAAGCAATTTTGTGAATGGAAATGACGTGGCTACATTTGTCTTGGAGACAGATGCGCCATATAATATTCTGGACTTTGACCAGGGACTTTGTACAATGACCGGATATTCTCCGCGTGAATTGTCCAAGAAGATCTGTACCCTGGATAATCTGTTATATGTGGAGGATTTCACGGAAGTGATTGCCTCTATGAACTATCAGTTAAGTATCTCAAATCTGATCAGTATCCAGCACCGGATCGTGACAAAAAGCGGTACGGTTCTGACAGTGCTCTGCAACGGACAGGCATTTTCTCTAAACGATGGCCGTGACGTGCTGCAGTGCGTATTTACCGATATCACAAATCTGGAAAATGCGGCGAACGAAACGGTTCGTGCCAAAACCGACCTGGAGATTTTCGCAAATACAGTTCCGAGCGGTGTGAGCAAGCATCTGCTCGACAACAATTTATCCCTTTTGTGGGCAAATAATTTCTTTTATGATATGTGTGGCTACTCCGAGCATGACTACAGGGAGAAGTTCGGCAAGAGTACGCTGCAGCTCGTATTGAGTGAGGATCTGGCACTTGTGATCGATGCACTTGCAGACCTGACCGAGAATGAGGAAAATTCCAAGATCATGAACTTCCGTATCCAGTGTGCAGATGGCAGCATCAAATGGGTGAATGCCGTCATCGCCCGCTCCGGTTCAGAGGAACAGGGCTTCCCGGTTGTAAACCTCGTTATGTCCGATATCACAAGTCTGAAGATTGCCGAGACAAAGGCGATGCTTGAAGAGCAGAAATATCTGATCATCTCTGATATCTCCGAGGAGCTTCCTTACGAATACGATATTGCAACTGACACAATTACTTTTGCAGACAAGTTCAACCATATCTTTGAAGGCGAATCCGTGATTGAAAACCCGACGGAAAACATGCTCAAGATGGGGCTTGTCTCCTACGATACACAATCTGCAATTGAAGAGCTGTTTTATCTGGCAAAAGCCGGCACAGAATATCATTCCACGGAATTTAAGTTGAATACAAAAAACGGTGGTTTCCAGTGGTATTTCTCCACATTTTCCACCATCTATGATGAGACAGGTACACCTCTACGTGTCGTTGGTCTGCTTCGAAATATCCATGCCCAGAAGGTGGAACAGCAAAAGCTTCTGATCCGTGCAGAGACCGATCAGATGACCGGGCTTTACAACAAAGCAACGACCGAGAGCAAAATCCAGGCTTCTCTGCGTGAATTAAACGGAAACAGCTATCAGGTTCTGATGCTGGTCGATATTGATGATTTCAAGAAAATCAACGATACCTTCGGACATTTGAAGGGCGATGAAGTTATTGTCGACATTGCAAAGACCTTGCAGGAGTTCAAAGGCGATTATGGCATTGCCGGACGTCTCGGTGGCGATGAGTTCTGCGTATTTTTATCAAATGTCCTAGACACCCAGCTTGCAAGTGAAAAAGCGGTCATGATTGCCGATCGTCTGCGAGAGCTGTACCAGCACGATTGCAAAGTCACACTCAGTATTGGTATCGCCGCAACGAACCAGCAGATTCCGTACAATGTCTTACTGGAAAATGCAGATACCGCTCTGTATCAGGCAAAATTAAATGGCAAGAACGGCTATTTCTTCTACGCTGACGATATGGAGCGCGGCAAATACGAAAACGACCGTTCTGAGCCGGCTGTAAAGGATGCGGAAACTTCTGCACTTCTGGATTCTCTGCTTTCCACACTATTTGCAAGCACGAACACTTACACGGCAATTGAGCAGGCAATGACGCTCGTCGGCGAACACTACTCCATCGACAAGATCAGCATCTGGGAATACAGCTACAACAAGAGCTTCGTAGACTGTACCCATCAGTGGTGCAGGAAAGGTATCACAAACGACATGACGCTCCGCCAGCATACCCCGGCAGCGATTCTGGAAGAATTATCTGCGATGGGAACCGACGGCATCACCTACTCTTCCGATACCTCTTTGATTAAGACAAACACCGCAAGCATGAATCCATATGCAGAAGGTATCCGCAAGCTCATGCAATGCGATATCAACACAAACGGCAAACGAATTGGATTTATCAGCTTCTATTCTATGGACAAAGATGTCACATGGACCGCACAGACATTAACCGCATTCAAGCAGATCTTCCGTCTGTTTGGGGAAGCGATCAAGACGAAGCAGGCAAACCGTGCAATGTCACTTTTGCGGGATGACACGATCAAAGCATTTGATCTCGTGCAGAATCCGATGGTCGTCGTAGACAAGGATTCCTACGATATCATGTACTTCAACGAATGTGCACGGGAGTATTTCCCGAAGCTTGCATTAAACAGCAAATGCTACTCCTGCTTGCAGCAGGAAAGTGCACCTTGCCGTGATTGTCCGGTACATAAGATTTCCGATAGCAATCCGACGGTTGGCTGCATCAAGCATAACCGTACACTCGATGAGCCGCTGGATGTCCATATGACAACGATCAACTGGAGTTCCGGCAGCCATACATTTTTAATTTCCACCTCCACACATAAGGAGACAAAGGCGGAACAGCTCCGAAAGGAACTCGAACAGAACATCAACATCGAAAAACGGATTGCCGAGGCTTCTTACCGCGATATTGTCACCGGATACGGAAACTTCGAAAAGTTCAAGGTCGATGCACAGGCGATCTTAAACGACAATCCGGATACCGATTATGTCATGTTCTACTTTAACATCAAGAATTTCAAATACATCAACGAAACCTACGGTCATAACGTGGGCGATCAGACACTTAAGGCTGTCGCAGATGTATTGAACAAATATATGCAGGAGGGTGAGACCTTTGCCCGTGTCATCAGCGATACATACATCATGCTGATCCACTACA
Organism: Lachnospiraceae bacterium UBA4711; assembly: GCA_002404515.1. Classification (GTDB taxonomy): domain Bacteria; phylum Bacillota; class Clostridia; order Lachnospirales; family Lachnospiraceae; genus Coprococcus_C. Next base: position 4,242 of record DHJV01000155.1, read on the forward strand.
AGGCAGAAGACCAGTTCATGTCCATCTTCAACAACATCAAGGCAGAGGTGCACGATGCATGTCTTGCCATTCAGGATCGTTTTGTCGTAGACTTTACAACCGGAATCCTGATTATTGACGAGACGATGCACAGTTACAGCATCAACCGCTTAGTTGACCGTGCAATGATGGCTGGCAAGTCCATCGACGCATCAACCGGCGTATCGTACGCATTCTACGATGACGAATACCATAAGAAAGTATTGAATGATGCGCAGCTTGAGAACAGCATCCACGGTGCACTTGAGAACAACGAATTCTGTGCATATGTACAGCCAAAATACGATATTGCATCGAAAAGCCTGATCGGTGGCGAGCTTCTGGTGCGCTGGTTATCTCCTTCCAAGGGATTTCTGGAGCCGGCAGCCTTTATCCCGTCCTTCGAGAAGAACGGTTTCATCTATCAGATCGACTGTTTCATGCTCGAACAGGCATGTAAATCCATCCGCCGGTATCTCGATTCCGATATTTACGTCATTCCGTTCTCCGTGAATCTGTCACGGGTAACATTGGCACATCCGGATTTTCTGTCAAAGGTACAGGAGATCGTGGAACGGTACTACATTCCACATCATTATCTGGAATTTGAGATTACGGAGAGTATCTTCTCTGAGAATTACTCGCAGATGATTGATGTCCTGAAGAAACTGAAATCGATGGATTTTATCATCAATATGGATGATTTTGGAACTGGTTATTCTTCACTTACACTGCTCAAGGATCTGCCAATCGACGTCATCAAGCTCGACCATGATTTCTTATCCCGGTCGACAACAAATGATAAAAATGCAATCAGCATCCTGCGCAGTATCATCGAGATGGCACATACCCTCGATATCCGTGTCGTCAGTGAAGGTATTGAGACAGTCGAACAGTTGGAAATGCTCAGTTCCATCAACTGTGAAATCGGTCAGGGCTTCCTGTTCGCAAAGCCTATGCCAATTGCAGATTATGACAAAATGATACAGGACTATTCTGCAAGCTAAAATTTAGGTTTTTACAGGATTTTACAGGATTTTTCGCCAAAAAGTATTGACAGAAAAATGGCTTTTTGCTATTCTATGGTTTGTGTGTGAACACAATCAGAAATTTTCACTGGTCCAATCTGTCTGGTGGTGTGGACGGATTGTTCGTGTCTTGACCAAAGTGATAATTATATAAACTTAAACTATTATAATATTTTATGGAGGTGTCAGGTTTGGCTAATATCAAATCCGCAAAGAAGAGAATTCTTGTTATCGAGACAAAGACTTTAAGAAACAAAATGATCAAGTCTAAGATTAAGACTTTAGTTAAGAAGGTTGAGGCTGCTATCGAGGCAAACGATAAGGCTGCTGCAGAAGCTGCTCTTCAGGTTGCTACATCTGAGATCAGCAAGGCTGCTTCAAAGGGAATCTACCACAAGAACAACGCTTCAAGAAAGATTTCCCGTTTAACACTTGCTGTTAACAAGCTTGCTTAATTATTTTACTGATAAATATAAATTAACCCAAAGAAAAAGGCGCTTTCCGCGCCTTTTTCTTTTTTGTATGTTACTTTCCCGTCTGTAACGTATGTTTCTTCAGATAGCTGTGCAGCACCCATTTTTCCGGGATTCGTTTCAGCACAATCTGAATTTCCTCATGCTTTGCAATCGGCTGCACTAAGATACTGTAAAGCTGTGCATTGTTCGCGCCCCAGATATCCGTAAAAATCTGATCTCCGACAAACAACGTATTCGTCCGGTCAGTACCAAGCTTCTGCATTGCCTGCACGTACCCCTTCGCCGATGGCTTTCCCGCTTTATATACATAAGTTGCTCCGACCTGTTCGTTAAAAGATTTCACACGCTCCTCGTCGTTGTTGGACACAAAGCAGACACCATACCCCATATCTTTTAATTGCTGTATCAATGCCTTTGCACGCGCATTGGCTGGTGCGTCATGCTCCACCAGTGTATTGTCAACATCGAACAGCACTGCCCGGTATCCCTTCTCATAAAAAGCCTGAAAATCAATATGATAGGTACTGTCGTAATATTCGTTTGGAAAAAACTTCTGAAACATATTTGTTCTCCTGATTCTTTTTCTATTCCGCATGAAAAAATTCATACACATTCTTTGCAATGGACTCTGGGATTCCCGGCACTTCTGCAAGCTCGCTGATCGTCGCTTCCTTGATCTTCCGTATCTCTCCGAAATATTTGAGCAGCTGCTTCCGCCGGTTCTCACCGACACCCGGTATCTCATCCAACACCGAATGCACCTGATTCTTGCTGCGGAGCTGTCGATGATATTCAATTGCGAAACGATGTGCTTCATCCTGCAATGCCGTCACCATCAGCATTGCTTCACTGCCTTTCGGAAACTTCACTTCCACATTGTTGTAATATAATCCTCTTGTCCTATGGTTATCATCTTTTACCATACCGCATACCGGAATGTCAAGTCCAAGACTATCTAATACCATCAACGCAACATTCACCTGCCCTTTACCACCATCCATCATGATGACATCCGGCAAAACATCCATCTTCTCATCTGTGAATCGTCTGGACAGTACCTCCTTCATAGATGCATAATCATCTGGTCCATTTACTGTACGCAGCCGGAATTTCCGGTATGCATTTTTCTTCGGTTTTCCCTGTTCAAACACAACCATTGATGCAACTGACAACACACCGGAGATATTGGAGATATCATACGCCTCCATCCGGTTGGCGGATGGGATTCCAAGAAGTTCTGCAATCTCATTTGCCGCACCGACCGTCCGTTTCTCCTGCCGCTTCACACGCTCCATATCCTGTGCCAGCACCAGCCTCGCATTTTCTGCCGCCAGGTCTAAGATTTTTTTCTTGTCACCCTTCTGCGGCACGAGGATCTGCACCTTCGATTCCCGTCGTTCACTTAAATACGCTTCCAGAATTTCCTGTTCCTCTGGCATTTCCGGCACTAAAATCTCCTTCGGCAGATATGGTGTTCCCGAATAAAACTGCTTGATAAACGCCGTCAACACCTCCGGCATCCGTTCTTTGCTGTTGCCGTTCATATGATGATTTTCCCGTCCAAGCAATTTACCGCCACGCACGAAAAATACCGTCACTACAATATCCTTGTCGTTTGATGCACACGCGATAACATCCCGGTCTTCGCCGGACGCTTTATTCATCTGCTGCTTATCCTCGATATGCCGAATGCTCTCAATCAGATCCCGTGTCTCGGCCGCCTTTTCGAACTCCATCTCTTCTGCCTGTTTTCGCATCTGCTCCTGCAGCTCCGCCAGTATCTCCTTATAATTTCCATTCAGGAACGACAATGCCGCCTGTACCTGCCTGCCGTAATCCTCCTGACTGATTTTCCCATTGCAAGGTGCCTTACACTGCCCGATCTGGTAATACAGGCATGGGCGATCCTTTCCGATATCCTGTGGCAGTCTGCGGTTGCAGGTACGCAGATGATAGAGCTTGTTGATCAATTCTAAGATATCCTTGACCGCACGCGAGTTCGTATATGGTCCAAAATATTTGGAGTGATCCCGTTTCATGGAATGACTGTACAGAAACCGTGGGAAAGCCTCCTCCACCGTCACACGGATATACGGATAACCTTTGTCATCTGTCATCATCGTGTTATACTTCGGGCGGTATTCCTTGATCAGATTACATTCCAGCACAAGTGCTTCCATCTCAGAGCTTGTCACAATATATTCAAAATACGCGATCTGCGACACCATTTTTGCAATCTTCGCCGAGCCGCCGTGTCCATGTCCGGTCTGAAAATACTGCCGCACCCGGCTGTGCAGACTCACTGCCTTTCCCACATAGAGGATATCATCATTTTTGCTGTGCATGATATAGACACCCGGACTTTTGGGAAGCTTTTTCAGCTCCTCTTCCACATCAAATATATACTGGCTTTCCTCCGCATTGTGGCTGGCACGATAAATATTCACATTGATTCGTTGTCTTTTTTCTGCCATGTTTCGATTGACTCCTGTTCTATGCAGGTATCCATAATAAAATTAGGAGGTATCCATAAGATACCTCCCACTTTATAATAAAGGTTTTTTTGTGGTCTGATTATAAAAGATCCGCACGAAGCTTCTTGATAACCGTCAATGTCTTGTTACGAAGTTCTTCTGCTTCATATAACTGCAGCATAGAGTTCTTATCCAGCTTGGCATCTACAACGGAATTCAACCAGTCATTTACATATGCCTGTACATACTTTACATTTGCATCGGACTTGTCCTTCAATGTCACGATGATGTTGTTGAGGTTCTCAATAACTGTCGGCTGAAGTGTTGTGTTATTGTTCTGTGTCTGTGCGCCCTCATCGGATAACTCAATAACCTTACCTGTCTTTGTGATGATGACCTTCTTGTTCGGAGAGGATTCTGAACGAGAAGAGCTTCCACCCTTTCTGTCAAGGAGCTTTTCTACTACCTTGATCAGGCATACAACACTGTATGTAGCTTCCTCTGGTGTCTGCTGTTCATTGCCCTTATCTTCATACTGGTTCCACAGCCACTCAGACTTCAGAAGCATCTCTTCCATCTTTGTGTCAGACAACAGTTTCTGCAGATCCGGATCCATAGCCGGTCCAGAATTCTTACCAAAGAACTTACCTCCAGACTGTGGCACATCAGACTTCTTATACTTCGCAGGTACTACAATCTCTGCATAAGTCTTGATCAACTGCTTTTCAGCTATCTTTGGATCGTAGTTGTTGTTGATAATATTGATTCTGCCACTGTTCAGGCCGTTGCAGATCATATCCTCTGCTGTCATAAATACAAGTGCTTTCTGACGATCATCGATCATCTGCTTGATCTCATAGTTTGTCTTTGACTTTTCAAGGATAGAGTTCTTACGAACCTTAAATGCCTTGATCTTCTCCTTCACGCTGAAGAACAGCTTGAGCAGAGAAGGATTTGCATTGACATAATTTCCGATCCACGTAAGTTCTACATACTGATGCTCAATCTTGTTTGAAATCTCATATACATTGTAACCGTCAAAGATAACATTCAACGTTGTATAGAGTAAATCGAGAATCTCGTACTTTTCTTCCCACGACTTGTTTGAGTTATCCTGATTTACCAGATCCTTGATTCCACACTCATAGAACACAAGGTTGTACTCATACAGTCCTTCAAAGATGTTGTGCTTATCGCTTAAGGCTGCACCAGCACCAAGAATCTGCAGATTCTTCTTCATGTTTGGCTCGTTCTCGATATAGAGATATACCTTTCTTACAAAAGAAGAAACCTCTGCTATCAGTGTGTCAATACGCTTGTTGTAAATCTCCTGCTTAGAGATTGCATTAATCACGCTTCTGCTCAGAACCGTTGTATCGGCTGCTGAATTCGTGTTGCGGATCAATTCCTTGAAGCTCTCATAGACTGACATATTATCGATTGGAATATACTCTGCATTCAGTCCGTAAAACTCAAATGCCTTACTGTATTCCTTGTTGTGAATATATGCATTGAACAGTCCAATTGAGAACTGGATCTTATAATCATTTCCTACATGTGGATCTTCTACCACATAATCAAACAATACTTCCAGATTGTTCATGTATGCATCAGAATTCGCATCGTCTGCCGGAAGTCCCATCTCCATAATGACGTTAATCAGATCAAGGTAGCCCATGATTGCCTTGTCAAAGTTCTTCGGTCTATCATCATCCTCCAGAATCTGATAGCTCAGATTAATCAATAATGGAGCGATACGCTCACCGATCAAACGCATTGCATCACTGAAGCACTCTCTCTGATACAAATAGATCAGCCAGATGCTGTAACGGTAAATACCAGATGTGCTGATTGGAGCATCCACATCCAATGGATCAATATCGCCATATACAAATTTGAATAATGGTTCAATCCACTCTTCAATCTCATAACGTCCAGTTGCCTTAATGTTGGTATCTACGAACTCACCCAACTCATAAAGTTTTGTACACTGTGCCTTTACATCGTCATCAACCATCATATTCTTGAGATCAAAATTGCTGTCCTTTAAATAGTCAATAACCAATGCATAAAAACCATCTTCTACCTGTTCATTCAAGAAACGAATCAGCAGACCTTTGTTATTTGATGCCGCAATCGTGAGGACATTGCTGTCCGATCCTGCGGTAATATTTGCTGGTAATGCCATTGTCATATACCCCCTTGTAATTAAATTTCACTACCTCGATTTTATAACAGAATACGAGGCAAAGTCAACCTTCGATTTGTCAATAATTCATAATTGGCATTGTGCATAATTGACAAAGCGTTTTCGACAAATGGAAGCCGTTTTTTTATCAAAATTGTACAATATTTCACAAATCATCAGACCTCAAAGCCTGCCATCCGAAGGATTGCCCGCGCATTTGTCGTTGTACATCTGCCATCGCGGATCTTATAGTCAAACCGCAGCTCATCTCCCTCATAATATTCCTGGAAATGGTAGTTCACAGCCGGTGTCTGATTCTTATCCGTGATGCTGCAAAGCTCAAAATCATGTGTAGAAACAACTGTCATGCAACGGCTGCCTGCAAGTTTGGTGATAACTTCCTTCGCACCAACGATACGATCCGCTGAATTAGTTCCCTTGAAGATCTCGTCGATCAGGCAGAGCATCGGCTTTTCCTCCTTGCGGTAAACAGCCATTTCCTTGATACGAAGAATCTCAGCATAGAAAGTAGAAATACCATGTGCCACATCATCTTTCACACGCATAGATGTAAAGATGCGCATGTAAGATGCCTTCAGTTGGTCTGCACAGACCGGTGCTCCGAGATAGGCAAGCACCAGATTAATCGCAACCGTTCTCAGGAAAGTAGTCTTACCGGACATATTGGAGCCTGTTATAATCGTGATGCCGGAGCCAAGTGTTACATCGTTGCCCTGCGCCTGATCTGGCAGCAACAGCGGATGATACAGATTGGTTCCCTCCAGATGCACCTCTGTCTCCGTGTAATCAATCTGTCCTTCGCCTGTTTCCCGCACCATTCCCAGCACAGAAAAGCTCATCAGATCCTCCAGCTCTGCAATCATATCCGAGCATCCGGCAACCTGTGTTCCATACGTTTTCTTCCACCGTGAAACGACCGCCGCAAGCTGATAGTCCCACAAAAGAAGTCCGCATAAAATCTGGTGTACCAACGGATTGAAGGAAATATTATATGCCTGGCTGATTGCTTTTAACTTATGATACGCCCGGACCGCTCCGGTCGCCCCGCCTGCACGCTGCTGCATCTTAGCAAGGACTCCGCTCTGAAATGCCTGTTCTGCGATCAGGGAGAGCATCACTTCGTATTCACCGCTTACGGTACTTGCGTAATACACCGGCTGGATAATACCATCCGTCATGAACTTGGTCAGCCACGAAATTACAAGCAATGCCAGAAATCCAGCAAGTGGATATCCATAGGAAATCGTGCCAGTCAGAAACAACACCAGACTCACGATCTCACAGATTGGAAGAACAAACCGTAATATATGTGCAAATACCGGGAGTTTTCCCTGTGCCACGTCACCGCAAAAATCTTCAAATGCTTCCGCGTCAAACTTTTCTTTTTCCGCTTCCATCTTACGTCCAGCTGTCTCAAACTCTACAGCAAATTCCGGTTTTCCAGAAAGCTCTTTGATTGCAGCACGCCGCTGCTCCCGATCCGCTTTCTCGATATACCGCGTTGTGAGATGGCCTGCAAATGTCTGTTTTCCCTTCTCTGTATGACAGACAGAAATCATCTGATACAGGGAATTCTCTCCAAGCAGATCAATATCTGTAGCAACACAATCGTCCTCACGCAGATACACAGTTCCTTTCTCTTCAAACTTCCGCCATCCATCGGTAAAACGATTGCAATAACGCCGGCAGACCTCCCATTTCTCCGTCAGTGACTCCTGTCGTTCTGCTACAACGCTGTGCCATTTCACAAGTGCCACAAAGCCGATCAGGAACAGCACACCGACGATTACCAGCAGCGTTGCATACGATTTTTCTTTTTCGGTAATTCCGACGATTAAACCAGCCGCGCCGATTAAAAATGTCAGGATACGAAACGTGGAAATCCGGCTGAATAACCGGTCTGCCCGTTCCTTTTGCTTCTGATAATCCAGCGTCCATTGTTCAAACTGCTTTCGATTCTCACTTACTGTCATCATGCCCTTTTTCTTCCTCTTTTTCCTCTTTTTTTCTCGTGATCACCATCTTGAAAAAGATTGCTACGAACACACCTGCCGCAATGATGCTCAGGATTCCTAATGTAGTTTGGTCTAAGAATACTAACGCTATTCCTACAAGCGCGATCAAAATCGCACAGGTGAGAAAATTCTTCTCAGATTCTTTTAAATTCTTCATTTTATATTACCCTCCGGTCTTTTTACTACAATCTAGTCTATCATATCCCACCGTGCAAGGCAAAGAAATAATTCTAAACTTTCTGTGAACCGCAGATTTTCATTTGCTTTTTATTATTGCATGTATTAGAATAGTCTTTATATAATCGTGGTAAAATATAGATAATTATGGAAAAGGAGATTCAGACATGGGTAAGTTTTTTAAGGGTGTCGTAAAATTTTCAGTTGCCGCAGCCGCAGTTGGCGGTCTGTGCTATGCATTCAAGGACAAGATCAAGGAATCTAAGGTATATCAGGATAACAAGGTTGATGAGAAGATCAACAAGGTAAAGACAACGATCAAAGATAAGATGCCAAAGATCTTTGACAACGAAGATGATATCGAAGAGGATGATCTGTTTGCAGACGATCTTGATCTTGAAATGGAAGATGCAAACCGTGATTACGTGACGATCAACCCAGATGATTCTGAGAAGTCAGAGGAAGCAGCAGCTGAGGAGCCAAAGGATTCCGAAAAGTCAGAGGAAGCAGTTGCAGAAGAAAAAACCGGGGATTCGGATGCTGAATAACGACCGTTCATCCGTCCGGTTATATTTCAGATGTAACAGCTTGCATTCAAAAGCAAAAAGTTCGATGAAACAATTCGCGTTTCATCGAACTTTTTATTTTGGTCACAAAGCGTAATCCATGTTATATATTGGCATTGCACACCTGATCTTTCTGTTTATTTGTCTGTCCGATCTACATTTTTACCAGTCTGCGCATGTCTTCATAGAATCCCGGATACGAAATATCCACGCATTCGGCGCCAGTGATTTCTGTCTCTCCCTCTGCATTCATTGCTGCAACCGCGAAGCTCATCGCTACCCGATGGTCAAGATGGCTGTCGGTCACTGCTCCATGTAACGGCTTACCTCCGCGAATAATCATGCCATCTTCCGTCGCCTCAATATCCGCGCCCATCTTCTTCAGATTATCTACCATTACATCAATCCGGTTTGATTCTTTTACTTTCAATTCTGCCGCATCTTTGATGATCGTCTCACCCTCTGCAAAGCAGGCAAGAATCGCAATCGCCGGAATCTCATCGATCAGCGTCGGGATCACTTCGCCTCCTACGACACACCCCGTCAGACTGGATGTACGGACGGTCACATCGGCAGTCGGCTCTCCGATTTCCCCCGATGTTTTCTCGACTGTCACATCAGCTCCCATATCCGAAAGCACGCGCAGAATACCATCCCGTGTTGGGTTGATGCCTACATTTTTTACTGTCACACAGCTGTTCGGCGTAATCGCAGCTGCTACCAGAAAATACGTTGCTGAAGAAATATCTCCCGGCACAATTACTTTCTTCGCATACAGTTCCTCCGCCGGTTTCACATACACGGTCTTTCCTTCTGTACGAATGTCCACGCCGAATTCTTCAAACATCAGCTCGGTATGATTCCGGCTTACTTCCGGTTCTGTCACCGATGTCTCTCCATCTGCATAGAGTCCGGCAAGCAGAATTGCTGATTTGACCTGTGCCGAAGCTACCGGTGAGTCGTAATGAATGCCATGCAGGTTCATTCCATGAATTTCAAGTGGTGTGCAATCATTTCCGCGTAAACTCCGGATATCTGCGCCCATCCGGGAAAGCGGTATGATGATCCGCTTCATCGGGCGTTTCTGAATCGACGCATCACCATTGACTGTCGATACAAACGACTGTGCCGCAAGGATACCCGACATAAGACGCGTTGTCGTTCCACTGTTTCCAACATCCAATACCGAATCCGGTGCCATCAGTCCATGCAGGCCTCTGCCATGCACCAGCACTTTATCTCCGTTATTCTCGATCTCGACGCCCATCTTACGGAAGCAGGCAATCGACGACAGGCAGTCAGCCCCCTGCAGGAATCCTTCTACCTCTGTATTGCCCTTTGCAATCGACCCAAGCATAATACTTCTGTGTGAAATGGACTTGTCACCCGGCACTGACACCTCGCCGGAAAGTCCATGAACTCTTGATAATTTCATAATCTTCTCTCTTTCTGTATGTCTAATTTAAATGTATGTGTAAGCCATTTCATATCCTACATCCAAAAGCATCTCATGTTACCCTCTTCATGTATAGATGTATCGTTATAAAAATATACATCATTATAGCATGGCTCGTTTCCCGCAACAACTGATTTGCGGTTTGTTTTACACACATTTGCGGTTTGTTTGCATATTGTTTTACGGATTACATTTCTTACACGGGGTATACCCCATATTCTCTAACTCCTGTACCGTTCCCTCATAGGTCTTCTTGTTTTTCTCTTTCATCTGACCGACACCTGAACAGGTCGGACGATGAATCTTCTTTGTATTCGTGTTCAATATGTATGTCTGCGTCGTTTCATTTTTATTGTCCCCCATTAGTTCTGAATTCGGTGTTTGTTCCTGTATTTCAACAACTGGCTGCTCAGCACTGACATCATATGCCATCCCGTTTTCCTGTTCAGTGTTTCCTGATTTCCGCGCGTTTTCACGCTCATCCGCGGCGGACTGCCAGCTTGTGCCATCCGCATAATCAATCCCGATTCCCGGCTGTAAATTATAGCAGTATACGTGGAAACAGATTCCGGCGCCTTCATCCTCGACGGACCATCCTTCCATCTCCACTCCGGAAGCAACCAGATTATCCCCCTCAAAGATTGGCGTTACCCGGTACAGCACATGATTTCCAGTCATATCCACATAATCATTGACCATCTCTTCAAACGGAAGCATCCCTTCGATATTCAGGTATCTTGTCCCTGTGATCAGATTCTTCTCATTTGCATTCTCACCGGCAAGGCAGTACGCGATCAGATGGCAGCGGTTGTAGAGATAATTTCCATCAATGAAATCATTATATTTTACCGTATGCCAGCCACTCGGACGCACATCTCCAATCTCGCCACGCGGCTCCGTCGGTTGTAATTCCGGGCAGATATTCGCATACGCCTGCCCGCACCGTCCCAGCAGATCCAGATTGCTGTACTGCTCAAACGCTTCCGTACATTTCTTCTCTTCGTCTGTGAAATCCGGTATATTATTCTCAAGCTGGATATATGGCTTTCCGTCATAAACCGGAATGTCCGCAAGCGTAACTGGGGGTTCCGTCTGAATTGCACACAAAAGTGCATTCTCCGATTGTGCACCCGGCTGCGAGTCTTTATCCTGCATGTCAGGATTGTCCGTTATATCCTGTGCTTCTGAATTCGTTGCGGCAGTGTTCCCTGTTTCCACAATATCCTGCTCGTCCACATTTTGTGTATCTGCCTGCGCTTCTATGGCAGCCGTGGTCGAATTATTTGCTGTGTTCTGCCCAATTGCACATCCCGCGAACGAAAGCGCAATGATCAGACTAGTTACTATATATTTCAGCGTTATTTTAATCTTTTTCACTGCTTGTTACCCTCCATATTCACTGCGTGTTCTTATCCATGTTCATTGCAGGTTCTTCAATACTCTATTTTATATCCTATGATGCATATACAATGCTACATCCATTATACGTTCCTTATTCCATGTGCACAAGCTATACTTGGGCTTTTCCTGTCCTCTCCATCTCCCCACGCCCACCGCATGGGGTTTCTCCCCGGGAAGCTTCTCTCTACGCCCATTCCCCCGGTAAATCTTCATCCTCTCGCATCTTCTCCGGGTTTTTCCCACTCTCT
>DHJV01000098.1:0-3562 GCA_002404515.1 Lachnospiraceae bacterium UBA4711
ATGGAGTGTCTTTTGACACTACCTATAGAAAGTAGGAGGAGTACAGATGATTTTACAACAGTCGGAACATATTATGCGGGAAGTTGGAAAGGCATTTATGGGTAAAGATGAAATCGTGCGCAAGGTGCTGATGACCATCTATGCCGGAGGTAATATATTGCTTGAGGATTGTCCGGGTGTCGGAAAGACGACACTGGCACTTGCGTTTGCCCATGCAATCAGCATGAAATTCAAGCGAGTACAGTTTACGACAGATACCCTGCCATCTGACATCACAGGATTTACCCTGTACAATCGACAGACGAACGAGCTGGAATACCGGTCAGGTGCCGCTGATTGTAATCTGTTGCTGGCAGACGAGATCAACCGTACTTCTCCAAAGACGCAGTCCGCACTTTTGGAGGCGATGGAGGAGCATAAGGTCACGGTGGATGGCGTGACACATGTATTGCCACAGCCGTTTATCTGTATTGCGACACAGAATCCGGCAGGTGTTGCCGGAACACAGGCTCTGCCTGAGTCCCAGATGGATCGATTCATGGTGCGGTTGTCGATCGGTTATCCTTCCACGGAGGATCAGGTGCGCATCTTAAAGGCGCGCCGATATTCAAATCCGTTGGATGATGTACAGGCAGTCGCAACGATTGAGAATCTGGTTGAGATACAGAACTATCTGAATTCCATCCGTATCAATGATGATGTGCTGTTTTATATTATTAAATTATGTGAAGAGACAAGAACCAATCCGTTTGTGGAGATGGGCGTCAGCCCACGATGTGTATATGCGCTGACACGAATGGCAAAGGCACATGCTGTTCTGGAGGAACGTGGTTATGTGATTCCGGAGGATGTACGCGCCGTGTATGTGGATGTCTGCGCACACCGCCTGCTGTTGAAGCCGCAGGCTCGAATCGAGGGTGTGCGTGCGGAGGATGTTTTAGCAGAGATTATGGAGCGAATCAAACCGGAGAGTAACGTATGAAAAAATATCGTGCCATGTATGCTTGCGCATTGGTTTCCGGATTGTTGTTATTATTTTTTTCCGGGAATCGTTACATGTTTGCGCTCGTGATCGCGGAACTGGTGCTCCCGATTCTGTTGTATAGCATGCTTCGGATCGAGCTCCGTCAGATCGTTTACGATGTGCATGTTGCGCCAAGCTGTACAGCGGGTGAAAAATGCCCGATCAAGTTTGAATTTCATAGCAGGATGCCATTTCTTGCAACCGGTATTATACGGGTAGAAATTGAATTTCGTAATTCATTGTATGGAAGGACGATGACACAGGAACTGCGGCTGCCAAGTGTGCATGCCAAGAAACAGTATGATATTGTTTTTGCTCCGGATGTTTGTGGCGAGGAACATATTATCTGTAAGCAGATTGTCTGTTATGATGTGTTTGGTGTGTGTAGTGTGCGGTTGAAGCCGCTGACGGAGCAGATTGTGGTTGTTATGCCACAGAAGGTATCTATGCAGTTGGTGGAAGACCGGACTCCTGTGGGACAGATGGATGGCCGGCAGTTTGATTATACGAAAAAAGGAAATGACCGGAGTGAAGTGTATGATATGCGGGAATACCAGCCGGGCGATGATGTCCGGTCGATTCACTGGAAGCTGTCGGGAAAGCTGGATACTTTGATCGTGAAAGAAGCTGGAAATTCTACACACTACGACACGCTTGTGTTGTGCGATACCGGCAAGTGCCATGGCGATCAGGTGTGTAATGAGGAGGAAATCGGTAGTGCGATGGACTTCGCAGTTACGTTCAGCCAGAAGCTGATCGAGATCAATCGTCCGCATTATGTATCTGTGGTGGCACATGACAAGCTTGAATTTTATGAGATGGAATCTCTGAATGGGCTGCTTCGGACGGTGTATCAGAATATGGGCATAGCACTGCCGGAACAGACCGGAGGCGCGTTGGCACAGTTTCTGCTGGAACATTATGAGAAAAAATTTTCAAAGCTTATTTACATTGTAAATGGCGCATTTCCAGATGCCATATATCGTCTGGCGCAGGAAATGGAGCTGACTGCGATCAGCATTTCCGGTGAGAAAGATGCTGTTCATACGGTAGAGCGTGGTAACAGCACATTGATCGAGATTCCAGTCAGGGAGCTGCACGAGAAAGAACATTTTATACATATTTAAATGATGAGGAAATAAATGAAGCAGATCGATAAACCAAAGCTTCAAATTATATATCAGGAAGAAGAAACACAGAATCACTGTCTGGATTTCCTGTGGGAGTTTAGTCTGCTTTTTGTGTTACAGACAGGTGTGCTGCAGTTTTTATTTGCGTGGACGCAGATGGAGACGAGGGCGAGAGTATTCTGCATCGGGGTGACCGGAGCCGTTGCATTTTTGCAGGTACTTTTGCATTATCTGACCAGGGAAAAGATGTATAGCTGGCTGTTTGCACCATGTGCGGCAGTGATTTTGCTGCTGGTGAGAAAACCGTTGTCCGTGTATCGCGGCATGTTTGGTGTTTTGAATTATATCATTAGTTGGTGGAACGTGAAGCATGAGGATGCAGTCAGTCTGGTTATGCAGGCACAGATTACGGAGCGGGATATACTGTCGTTTGTTCTGGTGCTGAGTGTATTGCTGGTGGCTCTGACATGGCGGACTGTGCGCCGGAAGGATGTTGCAAATACGATGCCGATTCCGCTTTTTTGTTCCATCGTGGGATTAGTGATTGAACGATTTTCCGTGATTGGATGTTCGCTCTTTTTTATCGGCTGGGTAGGAGTCTGGTTATCACGGATTCGTACGCGTGCCAGTCTGCGGCGAACGGTCTGGCTGCTTGTAATCAGTGTGATTTTGATTATGGTTGCAGTGAATAACCGTGCTGGTCAGATGGATTCGGTCAATCAATTAAAAGACAAAACAAAAGAATTTGTAGATGCTGTCCGTTATGGTACGGATACATTACCGGAAGGCGATCTGTCGAAAGCAGATCAGCTTCTGGACGGTGAGGAAGATACCTTGAAGGTGTCGACGCAACAGGTAAAATCACTGTATCTGCGCGGATTTGTCGGTGGAAGGTACAAAGATGGAAGCTGGGACACACTTCCAAAGTCGGCGTATAAGGGTGATAACAGCGGAATGCTTGCATGGTTGTCAAAGTCTGATTTTGCCCCGCAGAACCAGTATGCAGTCTATATGGCGCAATCGGCGAATACGCAGATTGAGGAGAATACAGTTTCGGTTCAGAATGTGGGCGCAAACCGTTCGTATGTGTACACACCGTATTCGGCAGACGTGGTATCTGGACAGGGAATCACGGTTGAGGAAGATAACAATTACATGTCCCATGCGTTGTTTGGTAAGAAGAAATACACGTATACCGAGTGGTCAGGCAGCCGGCCGGGCGAGCTTTTATATGCGGATGCATGGGTATCAGATCCGGGGACGAAAGCACAGAAAACCTATGCGGATACCGAGTCTGTCTATGCAGGCTTTGTTTATGCAAATTATCTCGATGTCGATCCGGCGATGGCGGATATGCTGCAGCAGATCTTCTATGATGGCTGGAACGAGGAGCCAAATGTATATTACA
>DHJV01000098.1:3601-4734 GCA_002404515.1 Lachnospiraceae bacterium UBA4711
TATATTACACGACGGAGCGAATCCGGGATGTCCTGAAAAACAAAATGGCATACAGGGAAGCACCAGAGCTGGCACCGGAGGGCACAGAGCCAATCAGTTGGTCGATTAATGAGGGACATGAAGGAAATGCGGTATTGTTTGCGTCAGCCGCCGTGCTTGCGTATCGTGTGCAGGGGATTCCCGCAAGATATGTGGAGGGCTATCTGCTTCCGGAGCAGCAGCTTGCGGACGCGGGAACGTATACAGTGACACTGACGACGAAAAACAGTCATGCATGGGTGGAAGTGTATCTGGATGGTGTCGGCTGGATTCCTGTGGATGTTACACCGGGATTTTACTATGATACATATACGCTGCTGGAGATGGTGCAGAAGCCGGAGACGGTGAAGCATACGGCAGCCGAACAGGAAACGGATGAGGATAGCCAGAAGATTGAGGAAGAGCGGAATCAGAACAACGGTGGTACAGAAGAAGAAAATGCAAAGAAAAAGCATCCGATCTATGTGGATGTCGTGGTTTATTGTCTGCTTGTTGTCGTGGTTATAGCGGTCGTGCTTCAGATCTGTTATGTGATCTGGGTGATAAACTTCGAGAAGAAATATTGGAAACTATCCCCGGAGGAACAGACAAAGCGTGTGATCGCCATGGTCTATCGTCTGCTTGCACTGTGTGGGTATGAGACAAAACCGGGCTGGAATACGAAGGAACTGGATGCACGGCTGGCTGCGGAGCTGGAAGGCTGTTATCCGGGAGAATTTAATAGAATTACCTTTATGGTAGAAAAATATGTATTTGGTCAGGAGTCTTTGACAGCTTCAGAGAGGAGAACCTTATATCTGTATGCACAGAAGTTGTACGAGATCAAGCGTAAACAGTCGAAGTGGATATGGAGACTCCGACATGTATGGCTGAAGAATAAATCAGAGTTAGGAGATAAAACATGATACAGAGTGAAGTAACAGAGATAAAAAAGATAATGACAAACAACGACTGCTGCATTCACGGACTTGCCGGATGCTATGTCGATGCGAATAAAGAGATGCATATTCTGGAGCAGGGAAAATTTCTTGTTCTGCCGGAAGAAGAACAGCACAAGTATTTTGACCTGATCAAGAAAGGATTATCCGGAAGGA
>DHJV01000098.1:4762-25430 GCA_002404515.1 Lachnospiraceae bacterium UBA4711
GGAAGGATTGGCAAGAATCTGCTGAATCTGGCATTTCGTACAGAAAATGGAATCACAGTGCCAAACCGTGACACGCTGATGCAGGTATTAAACAGTGAGTTGAAAGATCCACAGGTTCTGCAGGCATATTTCGAGAAGATCCGCGATTCGTATGCCTATGTGGATAATTATTATATTATGCTGGTGTACGGTGTCTACGATGTACCGGGAAAGACTGCAGATGGAATTGAGATGGAAGATGCATCTGATGTTGTGTACAAGTTCAACCTGACACTGTTTTGCCCACTCAAGCCATCCAAGGCAGGACTGATGTACAACCCAGTCGATAACAGTCTGGAGAATGCGATGCGGAATATGATGGTAGAGATGCCAATGAACGGATTCTTATTCCCGGCATTTAATGAACGAATGAGCGATGTGCATGCGGCACTTTACTATACAAAGAAACCGTCTGAGTTAAATGACAGTCTGCTCATGGATGTGTTTGGCTGCGAAATTCCCGCGACCGCCGGTAAGCAGAACGAGATGTTTATCAATGCCATTGAAGCGGTGGAAGAGATGACCTTTGATAAGGCGAAGGCAATCTATTCGAACATGCGGGAACATGAGATGGAGTTAAAGGACAGCCCGGAGGAAGTCGTTGTCGACAAGAAGGAAACAGCGCGTATCTTAGAAGAAAGCGGATTTGAAGAAGAGGAGATTCAGGCGTTTACGAAGACGTTTGATGAGGCAACCGAAGAGAACGGAAAAGTGCTGTTAAGCAATGTGTTCGAGGGAAGCAATAAGCTGAAGATCAAGTCTGGCAAAACAGAGGTATCCCTTCCGGTTGAACAGACGGATGCGATCGAGGTACGCAAGATCGACGGAAAAAATTGCATTGTAATCGAAATCAGCGATGACTTACTTGTAAATGGCGTGAAGATCAATAAATTTGATGGACCGATTGATCTTTCTATATAGTCTAACAGTACACCCGTGGAACTGCGGAATTCACAAAGAGCGGATTGATCCGGAAGGTCACAGAGTCCCCGATAGAGACGGGAGCTTTGGACACATCTAGGATACACGAATTCATACTGATCTGACCGAGAACTGGCAGGGTTTGACCTTCAAACTCTGCCGTTTGTTTTTTCTGGAAGCAGGCATGCTTGCACAGGCGAAGCAGACGGAGCGGCGAGGGACGTTTCGGAGCAGCTTCGCGTGTCATGCCAAGCCCGTGGAAATATCCAGCCGATACAACGGCTGTTGTAGAAGCCTTGGACAGACGGCAGGTTTTGCCGTAGCCGATATTGTGACCGGCAGGAAGCTCATATACGTCATCCACACTTGCAGTCAGATCGCAGACATTTTCAAATCCACAGGAATTGGAAACGGCGAGACGACCGAGAAATGCAGACCCGATACGGACCGCATCGAGATTCATATACGGAAAACGGACGAGGGAGGAAGAGGAGGAGATATGACGTATCCCAAGTGGAATCCCTGCGTCCGTCAGAGTAGAGCAAAGGTTGTTAAAATCCTCAAACTGCTTTTTGACAAATCGTTCGTTCTTACAGCAGGCAGCATAGAAATGGGAATAGATTCCCGTGACCTGTACGTGCGTCATGGCATGTACGGTGTTGATGATGTCGCCAATCTGTGAGGTTTTGCTGCATAAGAAACCATAACGCCCAAAGCCTGTATCAATGCACAGATGCGCATGGGCGCAAAAATGATTTAAGTGTGCGGCAGTATCTTCCAATATCTGCCCGCATGAAACGCTTGTGATACTGAGTGTGATGTCGTGTTTGATCGCGCGTGTAATATCTTCTGGACGATAAAGTGGCGTCAGAAGCAGAATCTCCCCAAAGATTCCTTTTTCTCGGAGTTCGATGGCATCCGCAAGCTCCGTGACGGCGAAATGCCGGATTCCGCGTGCCTGCAGGAAGGTTGCGAATTTACACAGTCCAAGACCGTAAGCATTCCCCTTTAATACGGCGATGATCTGGGCGTCAGCAGCCAGCGATCTGATGATCTCAATATTGTGTTCCAAAGCACGAATCCGGATATTTAAGGTTGTCATCGTCATTCCTCCTTTAAAAACAAACGCGGATTGAAGTAAGTTTCGATATTTCACTCTTGTATCTGATTGCAGTATAGTGTAGAATTGCATCGAAGTTGCATCAAAACTGTAACGAAGTTGCAAAAGATTTGTTTACAACTTGCATATTTTGAAATGAGAAATATATAGAGGTGACTACGATGGAAACGTTATCAAGACGTGCAAAGATTCAGACGTCGGAGACTTTTTTGCTTAGTTCAATTCTGGCGTTGTCGGGTGGATTTCAGGATGCGTATACATACAATGTGCGAAACGGCGTATTTTCAAATGCACAGACTGGAAATGTTGTGCTGATGAGTCAGCATCTGATGGAAGGAAACTGGATGCGTGCACTGCACTACTTGTTTCCGGTGCTTGCGTTTGCCTTTGGCGTATTCGTGGCAGAACGGATAGGACATACCTATAAGAATGCGAGAAAGATCCACTGGCGGCAGATCGTTGTTTTGATTGAGATATTGATTTTACTGGCGGTTGGTTTTATGCCGCAGAAGTTCAACATGGCGGCGACGATGCTTGTATCGTTTGCCTGTGCGATGCAGGTACAGACCTTCCGTAAAGTAAATGGCTATGGCTATGCGAGCACGATGTGTATCGGAAACTTAAGAAGCGGAACCGAGAGCCTGTCCGTTTATATCCGGGAGCACCAGAAGGGGGCGCTCCGCAAGGCAATGCATTACTACGGAATCATATTGATCTTTGCAGTCGGCGCCGGTGCCGGAGGAATCTGCTCGATGCAGATCGGTGTGCATGCAATCTGGGTATCCTGTGTCCTGCTGCTTGCCGGATGCCTGCTTATGATTAAGGAGGAACGTTAAAAAAATCGTTTTCTGTTAAGAATAGGAATAACAATCATGGTTTCAAAGGAATCTTCGATATATTGACTTCGCATGTAGCCATGATATTTTTCCGTGATGATCTTTATATTCGCAAGACCGTACCCGTGATCCATTCGGTGATCCGGGTACTTTTTTATTTGGTCTTCTGGCAGACAGGTATTGCGCATATGTATAATAAAGGTATCATTGCTGGAAACACATACATTGAAATGCACATATCGGTTCGGATTTCTGGATTTACAGACTGCCTCGGATGCGTTATCCAGCATATTTCCGACAATGGTACACAGGTCATAGTCAGAAACTGGAATCTGAGTTGGTTGCAATGTAATCTTTTGGGAAAAAGCAAATTGTTTTTCCTTTGCAAGCATCTGGAAACTACTGATGAAAGCATCCAGTACAAGGTTGCCGCTGTTGACACTGATATAATTCGCTTCTATGTCGTTGATTGCAGAGTGTAGATATGCATCTAACTGCTCTGGTTGTTGTTGCTTGAGCATCTCGGAGATTGCAAAATAATGTTTCTTCATATCGTGTACGATGCTGCGGGTTTTCTTGTAGGCGGTTCCCAATTGGAAATATTTTTCCTGCTGAAAATCAATCTGTCTGCGCATAGAAAGGTTTTCGTCCTTGATCTGCTCCATCTTAAAACAATTATCCAACAGACAATAATTTAATATATTTAACAGGGCAATCGCAAAATAGGCGATGATCATATAGTGCGCATTGTTTGTCTGGTAATTGCTGCGGACAGGAATACAAAGGGTAATTACCAGAGAAAGCACGGGCGTCGTAAATAATAACAAGTTGTATTTATAATCGTGATATTTTATGTGTCGGTTCCAGAAGAAAATCACAACCAGAATCAACAGGAACAGCATGATTTTGGAACCGAGATTCATGAGGATCGAAAGCTGGCGGAGAGGGAGCTCTATAACTGCCGGGTTTATTATTTTCACCAGAAACAGGAAAAAGCTTTCACCAAGCAGAGCAAGAATCTGAAAGGAAATGGATACAAATATGCGGTTTGACAGGCGTGTTTTGTACAGGAAGGTCAGGGCAAAGGTCGTAAGCAGACTTACGGTGCTTGTGGCTATTGTAAATTGCTTGGATGGCAGTCCGGTGCACATAGCCTGGTTTACATAGATAAGTACCTCCATAATAAGGAAGCACGCAATATAGAGTGGATAGGCTGTACGACGGTTTTCCTTATGGAAGATGCCATTCATATAGATAATGATTATGCCCATATCAAAGAGATAGGTAAGTGCTTCAATCGCGTAATACATAGTGCGCCCCCTAATTTAACTCGTTTAATTCTACGAGGTGATTCATGTAAATAGAAAGTAGTTCCCGTCTGGCATTTCGGCTCAGAGGAATTCGCTCCTGATTGTCTAAAACAACGAATTTATCCTCAAAATAATGTACATGCTTCAGATTCAGCAGGATACTGCGATAACATTTGTAAAAGTGCTGGGAGGCAAGCATTTCCTTCCAGTATGAAAGCGTTCCGCGCACAGAGATCGTGCGGTTTGTAAGATGAAACAGTAAAGTTTGTGTATCACTGTTTTCAACCTCGATATAGAGGAGATCCTGAATATAGATCGTCATTTCTCCTTCTGTTGTAGACACGATGGAATAGATTGTGTGACTTTGTTCGATTTCAGTGATTGCGTTCTTCAGCACTTCTTCGACATCCTCTGCGGTGTATGGTTTCGTAAGATAATAAAATGCCCGGACTGTAAAGCTTTTTTGCATGTATTCCGGATAATTGCTCACGAACACGATCAAGGCATAACGGTCAATGGTGGAACGCAGTAAATGCGCAGTATCCAAACCGTTTAGCTCTGGCATTTCTACATCCATGAAAATTAACTGATATTGTCCTTTTTCTGTATAGGAATCTAAGAATGCTCTTCCGCTTGTAAATGTAGAGATAGAAACCTCCACATCAAACGCAAAATAAAAATGTGTGATACAGGATTTTAAATATTCAATTGCTGCTTCGTCATCGTCACAGATTGCAATGTTCAGTTTCATTGAGATCCCCCTTTGCTGATTCGCCCCAATAATTGGTTTATCCATATTACGATAACACAAAAGAACATAATCTGGATAGAATCAAATCTAAAAAAGTTAAAAAATATAAGGTACAAGCTTAGTAGCATTATCGAATATATTGCAGTCAGGTATTTTAATCGACGTTTCTTCTTTTGAGTCAGGCGATGGCTTTTTGTATCTACAGGTGCAAGGATGATGATGGCAATCAGCAATACACAGAAACACCAGAAGGCTGGAAATGTCTGGATTGCAGGGATTGGCAGATAGATCGTGACAATTATTCCAATACAGAAGGTGAGATAAGAAATAATATCACATATGCCGCGCGAAGATGCATGCATGCCTCCGGCAAGCATCTTGAGTGGAGACATTGTAAAAACGTAGACAAGTGCCAGCCATCCATGATGGAAAAAGATTCCAAGAATCAGAAGGCTGAGATTATATAGGAATAAGTCGAAACAGAAGTCGAAGCAGTATATGTAAGCTGCCCGTTGCTGAAACGGTAGAACGTGATTATCAATAAATATATCCGTGATTTTTACGCTGAGTGTTTTTGTGATTTTCATTCGATTTACCTCCATATAAACATCATAACATAGAACGATTGGTAATATACAATTTTCTGTAAATGGTCAAAAATCGGGGGTAACGTGCACTTCACCCCTACTTTTTGACCATTCGCAGAAAAAATGAAAGAAGCATCTGTGCGTATGATAGGATAAAAATGGGTTTAATAAGAAACTCAAATAATTATTTACAGGAGGGAAAAGAGCATGAAAAAAGTACTGGAATTTCTTGTCAAGCATAGTGGAAAGCTATGCGCATTCGCGATTGGTGTAGCAGCTATTGCACCGGAATGCTGTCGTGGAAACTGGTATGAACCAGAAGAACCAGAGGGGCTGGAAGAAGTATTGAAGAAAAGTGGAAAAGTACAGTAGAGGAGGTACATGTATTATGCAAAAAGTAAGTAAAGTAAAACGGTTTATCGCAATGACTGCGATGGCAGCAATGCTGTCAATTACAGGACTGGGCGCAGCACAGAACAGTGCGCAGGCGAGTATAGAGGATGAGGCGTGGTCGTTTTCGTTGGCTGCTAATTCATACGGTTTTCATTTCATTAAGTCAAGACCAAAGGAGAATGATTCAAAAATTTATTTTTATTGGAGTAGTACATATGGAGGTAATTTGAAAGCATTAACTGTGACGCCGTATGGCACAGATTCACATGGAAACATGGTTAAAGCAGGTACGAGGGACCGTGGAGAAGCAACATATTCTGTCAATCAGACAGGAAAATACAGAATCACGAATTATGTTCATGAGTTAGGTTTGCCTCAGGCAACGGTAGGCGTTCGATCAAAGACAGGTTCAGGTACAGCGAAGGGAGTATGGAGTCCGGATTGTGCAGGAACTTATGAAACTTTGCAGTAAAATATAACGGAATAAAAAGTAAGCATCTGTGTTTAGTTAGTGCAGATGCTTACTTAGATATTCGAAAGGGTTGTGGATTACGATGAAGAAGAAAATATGGGTACTTTTACTGGGCATACTGGTATTGGCAATAGGTGTAGTCATAGTGGGGATATTGAAACGAAATGCTGAAGACAGGAATACGGCAGAACAAAAGGAAGCGGTTCATACAGTCATAGAAAGTGATGAGGAAAATATGGTGGAAACAGATGGGGAACCGAATGAGGAACAACAATATTTCGAACAGTTAGAAAAAGACAAAGCAAAGGCAGGAACGATTTATTCGAGAGACAGTTACCCGATATACAACGGCTTTGGCTTTAAAATAATTGATTTTAAAATTTTTAATACTTATAAGGAGTTTACAGAAAGTGAATACTTTAATCCAGATTTTGTATGTTATGATCCGACAAAAATGAATGGATTTACGGAGGAAGAACTTTCGGAGACTATGCTTGCATATGCGGAAGTTGAGATTACAAATGAGGACCGATATGAAAAGGAATATTTGGTCAATAATGCGGTTATTATATGCGCAGGAGATGGATCAAAAGATAAAGAAGGCTATTATAATTTTGGGGGAGCGGATAATTGTTATGCTAGTATGGTAGATAATTGGCAGGACTTAAATGATGAAAAAGAAAGGGGTTATTTCCATATTGAACCGGGAAAGTCCATAACAATACAGATTGGTACGGCAGTTCAATATGCTTTGGATGGAAGAATAGTCAGAGCAGACAAAGTGTTTGATAATCCTCAATATTATCTTCAAGTACAAGGGAATGTTCCTTCCAACGGAGAACAATCCGTTTTAGAAAAAGATTTAACACATATTTTTATTGAATGTCAGTAAAACTGTGAGAGGAAAAACGTCTATGAAAAAAAGAAAAATCTTGATTTTAATTGGTATCCTGCTTGCGGTAACTGGACTGGGCCTGCGTATCTGGTATGTGAACACCCATACATATTCACCGGAGATAAGGGAAATCCCGCAGGGACAGGCAGCGCAATATCGCGGACTTGCATATACGGTTATTAGTGCGGTAATGTGGGATTCGGGGGATTTTTATGAACAATACCCGGAGCTTTCGGACTATCAAAACCCGGATATTCTGGCAGAAGAGATCAAAATACTCGCAATAGAATACAAGATCGAGAAAATGCAGGAAGAAAATAAAATGGATCTTTATATTCCGATTCAATATGTGCATTTGTTTAACGGACCAGATCCATTTATGACGCAGGATATGAATCCGTCTCTTTCGGATGGGAACTTCCAGTCGGGTGATACAGTCGTGATTCCGTATGAAATCTATAAGGCAAATTTATCGGAAGCGCAATGGAAGGATGTGGAGAATGGAAAGATGGAGTATGAGACCGTACTCGGAACGTATCCGGTTAAGACGGAAATGAAGATTCAGGATATCCGGTATGAAGGAGGAAAGGGACAGTGAAAGAAGTTATTACAACAGAGATGAAAAAGGCATTCCGTTCCAAAGGATTTCTCGTAGCAGCATTGTCCGGCGTTCTGCTCGCAGTCATACAGACAATCTGGGCGTATCAGAATATTTATCAGGTAAATATGAAAGAAAGGAATCATATTCTTGGATTACCTGTGACCAATGAACATTACGGTTCATGGTTTCAGACCTGCATCATGCAGGGGTGGATCGGATGTGAATATTACTCATCTTTTAATCAGTTCCTGTTTTTGGCGCTGCCTCTTTTTGCAGTGTTACCATACAGTATTTCCCTGTATTCGGAATGGAAATCCGGGTATGCAATGCAGATGCTTGTCCGGCGGGGAAGAAAACCGTATATCATAAGCAAAGCGGCAGCAATTTTTATAAGTGGGGGCTGTGCGGCTGCCTTGCCGCTGTTGGTAAGTCTGTTACTTTCCGCCTGTTACCTTCCGGCGATTGGAATTGATCCTATTTCCCTGCAGAATGTCGTGGGTAATTCCATGATGTGGAGTGCGCTTTTCTTTGAAAAGCCAGTGCTATATGCCATCAGCTATACAGGAATTGTATTTGTATATGGGGGAATCTATGCAGAAATTCCACTTCTGTGTGTCGGATGGATGGAAAACAGATTTGGTACATTGATATTTCCCATGTTACTTCACTGTATGCTGTTTTATGGTGTGTATAATTTGTTCCCGGAGTTTGCAGCTTACAATCCGGCTATGTTTGTAAATCCGAGCCAGCTGGTTTTTGGGATAACATTTCGTGGGATTGTGAGTGTAACAGTTGTGATTCTGGCAGTGGAAGGATTACTGTTATGGCTTTCAAACCGTCGGCGGGATTTTCTATAATGTCTGGTGATATCTGTCAAGAGAGGAGTGTGCAGGGAAAATGGAGATAAAGTTAGAACATGTGACAAAGAAGATAAAGGGAGTTCCGGTATTGCAGGATGTGACAAAGACATTTACCGGGGGCTGTATCTATGGTTTAAGTGGCAAGAATGGCTGTGGGAAAACGATGCTGATGCGGACGATGGCAGGACTGATCTATCCGACCAGCGGAGCTGTGAAAATCAATGGAAAGACACTCGGAAAGGATATTTCTTTTCCGCCAAGTATGGGACTTCTGATTGAGAATCCTGCGTTTCTGCAAGGATATACCGGCTTGGAGAATCTGGAGATACTGGCGAAGGTGCAGGGCGGTGTGCCGCAGGACGAAATCCGGGCGACGCTGGAACAGGTGGGACTTGATCCCGACGACAGACGGAAGTATTACAAGTATTCGCTTGGCATGCGTCAGCGGCTTGGAATCGCAGCTGCAATAATGGGAAAGCCGGATATTATCCTGCTGGATGAACCGATTAACGCGATCGATGCGGAAGGTGTCAGTGTGATACGGGATGCCATCCGGGCGTTGATGGATGACGAACGGATTATTATCATTGCCTGTCACGATAAAGAGGAAATGGAGTATATGGCGGATACGGTTTTGTATATGTCAGAGGGACGGTTGGAGGAGGGCGCATGATATGAGATTATTGCACTTCTTGGAATATGATATCAGTGAGGGGCTGATCCGGTTTTGGAGAAGGTATCTGTGGCTTATCGCACTTGTCTTTATTACGTGTCTTTTGCTCGACCGGGCGAGTGGAGATTATCTGGGAATGTATGGTGAAAGCTGGTCACCACTTGGGTATATAGTCAATGAGTTTTGGGGACAGAGACCATTTCATTTTAACCAGAATACACCAGATCAGTTCAGACTTCCACTGGCGTGGATTCTGCAATATATTCTGCTTGCATACTGTATTGGAAATTATGTGGAAGAGGATATGCATGGATTTGGCATGCAGCTTATGTTGAAGAGCCGGAGCCGTGTGTTATGGTGGAGTTCGAAATGCATCTGTTGTGTCTGCATCAACCTGTTTTATTTTCTGCTGCTCTATGGCATGACATACGGATATGCGTGGATTTCGACTGGTAATATGTCGATGTCTGGTCAGCAGATTGCGCTATCTCTTTACTATGGAGAGGAAGTGGCGAATACGTCGATGCCAGAGCTTATTCGGATGACGATACTTCTTCCGGTGCTTGCAGGTATCGTGCAGTCGATGCTTCAGCTTCTGCTATCCCTGTATATGAACAGTGCGGCAGTGATGAGTGTGATCACATTTATTCTGGTGCTGGCATCGTACTATGGAAATCGCTTTTTGGTGCATGGATATGCGATGGCATGTCGGTATTATTCTGACAGTTTGTATCCGCAGGATGAGGTGCTCACAACCGCGTTTGGGATTCCATATCTCGTTTGCCTGATCGTGGGATTGGTCGGATGTGGATATGGAATCATACGAAAGCGGAATATTATTTGAATGCGAACGGAATCTGGTCTGATATCAGATCTCCTGAAAGATGCCAAGCTGAGGTGGATATTCCGTAAAGGTGAAAAATGCAGCTGTCAAGAGAAGCAGGATGGCGGAAGAGAGTATGAGTTTTTCTGCTTTTCCGTTGCAGTAGACATCATTTTCCACGAAGAGGGCGAAAGCAACGCCTGCAAAATACAATGCAATATTGATCCAGTCGTAGTTTTTGCCAAGGATACCGTTCAGTGTATAGAAGACTGCGACGATGAAGATCATGCCGGACAAGATTCCGAGGGTACGTGCCCAGAGGAAATTGGCTGGCATTTTTTCATGGAAGAAGAACAGCTCGACCAGCGTGAGCAGAAGCATCGGGAAAAAGAGCAGCTTCAGATGCTCCCATGTGGATTCGTTGACGGCAGAGAACAGCCCGACGATGCGGTTTTGATCTGACCATTCATAGGTGAAATGCAGCAGCACTCCGAGGATGGAGATAAAGAGAAAACGGATGGCGTTGGTTTTGAATTTCATGTTGGTTTGTCCTTTCTTGGGTTAGTTGGTTCTTGCAGATATGCATATAGTTTATGGCTTTTTTGGAAATTTATACTATGTCCTGAGAAAGTATATGCGTGAGTTGGGGGGGATTTTTCCCAAATAGAGAATTTACTCCAACGGGAAGGTTGAGAGAAGCAAGCAGGTTGGGGAGAAAATTGCGAAAATGGAAGAATTACTCCAACGGGAAGGCGGAGAGAAGGAAGCTGATTTTTGGGGGAAATTGCAAAAACAGAAGAATTACTCCAACAGGAAGGCGGAGAGAAGCAAGCTGATTGGGGGAAAATTGCGAAAACAGAAGAATTACTCCAACGGGAAGGTTGAGAGAAGCAAGCGGGTTGGGGCAAAAGTGTCTAAAACGGGAAGATTACTCCAAGAGGAAAAAAGAGAAAGAAAAAGATGGTTGAAACTGGGGAAGTGCATATGTATAATAGGGTTGCTTAGCAAGAAACAGGGACAGATAACAACAAAATATGATATCCGATCTTTGTCAGAAAATAGAATAGGAATAACAGGAGAAAAATCATGCGAATTGTAATACAGCGCGTCAATCACGCATCCGTAAAAGTAGATGGAGAGACAATAGGAAGCATCGGCAAGGGGTATCTGCTTCTGCTCGGTGTGGCAGAGGGAGATACGAAGGAGATGGTTGACCGCTATGTGAAGAAGCTTTCAACCCTGCGGATCTTTGCAGATGAAGAGGGTAAGACGAACCTGTCAATTACCGATGTAGGTGGGGAAGTGCTGGTTGTATCCCAGTTTACATTATATGCGGACTGCAAGAAAGGAAACCGTCCAAGCTTTGTGAAGGCAGGGGCACCGGACTTCGCAGAGGAAATGTATGAGTATTTCAAAGCAAAATGTGTGGAGACGTTCGGAAAGGTAGAGTGCGGAAGCTTCGGCGCCGACATGAAGGTCGAGCTGGAGAACGATGGCCCATTCACAATTTTGTGGGACAGCGATATTTGGTGAGGTGACATCCATATGGGCGAAGCCCATATTTAGGATGATGTCGCCGACCTGCCGCCGAGCGAATGCGAGGGGGCGATACCCGGTGGGGAGATGGAAGATACCCGTGGAGGACAGGCAACATGAAACAAGACAGCCAGATGTTTGGCACAGAGAAAATCAGTAAAATACTATGGAAGATGGCGCCACCTGTGATGCTGGCGCAGTTGATACAGGCACTTTATAACATTGTGGACAGCTTCTTTGTCGGACGGTATTCCGAGAGTGGACTGACCGCATTGTCTATTATCTATCCAATCCAGCTTCTGATGATCGCATTTGCAGTGGGAACCGGCGTTGGCATCAATACGTGCATGGCACATTACTTAGGCTTGTCCGAGGATGAAAAGGCGGATGAGATCGGTGGAATCGGCACGCCGCTCACGTTATTTATGTGGGCCGTATTCGCAGTGTTCTGTTACTTCTTCATGCCCGCATACGCGAAGATGTCTACGGATTCAGCGGAGGTAATCAAAGAGGTTGTGACATATGGACGGATTGTATGCGTCTTTTCTTTCGGACTTTTTCTGGAGAGTATCTGGACGAAGATATTGCAGGCAAACGGCGATATGAAGATGCCGATGATCGCGCAGATTGCAGGTGCGGTTACGAATATCGTACTGGATCCGCTTCTGATCTTTGGTATGTTCGGATTGCCGAAGATGGGAATTGCAGGTGCGGCAATAGCCACTGTCATAGGACAGATCGTGGCGGCACTGATCGTCATGCGACGAGGATTCCGGAAGTCACCGGCGCTATCTGTGTATCTGCCGGATATCGGGAAGATCTATAAAATGGGAATCCCGAATATCCTGATGCAGTCCGCATATACGTTCTATATATTTGGACTTAACATGGTACTTGCAACGTTCTCCGATCAGGCAGTGACGGTGCTTGGACTTTATTACAAATGGCAGGCGTTTTTCTTCATCCCGCTTGGGGCGATGCAGACCTGTATTGTGCCGATTTTAAGCTACAACTATGCGACGATGAAGATCGACCGCTGCAAGAAAACATTATCGCTGGCACTTGTGTATGGAATGTCACTGATGATGCTTGGTGTGTTATGTTTTGAGCTGATACCGGGACAGATGCTGCATGTCTTTTCACATGATGCAGAGGTAATCCGTATCGGTAAGGTGGCATTTCGTATCATTGCGGTGAGCTTCATTCCGCTTGTGACATCGCTGACATTTCCGGTGTTCTTTCAGGCGGTTGGAAAGGCATTTACAAGCAGTATGCTTACGGTGATAAGAACGGTATTTTTATTTGTTCCGCTGGGGTATGCATTTTCAAAAATCGGGCTAAACTTCTTCTGGCTGACGTTTCCGGTTACGGAGATTATCACGACGATTGCCGGATTTTTGCTGTACCGCCGATTCCTAAGATTCACCAAAAGTTCATAGAATTTGCGTTGTTTCAGCAAATCTCCTGTGCTATCATAATTTGGAAGATATATAGAATTAAGGCATAAGAAGTGTTGAAAATACAAAAAAGTATATTGCAGTCTGGTTCTGTATGTGTAATTCCTGCAACTATGTTTGGAATATGCATATGTTTGAGACGTAGAAGTTCTTAATGTTCTGGAATAATAACAGCAATGTTTGAACACGATGTTCAAACAAGCCGCCACTGAGCCACGGATGGCGAATTGGCGGCGGTTGCGTACGATGATAATATTGTATAACAGAACATTTAGAACTTCTTGGGCTCAATACATCGCATATGCAAACATAGTTGCAGGAATATACGATACAGAATCAGATTGCAGCAAGGGTATTTTCAAAAAAGGAGAAGATTATGGGACTTACGCAGCAACAAGTACAGGAGCGGATCAATCAGGGACTGACGAACGAAACCGACCTGTCTACCGATAAAACAACGAAGGAGATTATTATCTCCAACACATTCACATATTTTAACCTGATCTTTTTGATCATTACGGTCTTACTCTGTCTGGTCGGTTCCTTTCGGAACCTGACCTTCCTGCCGATTGTCATCGGCAATACACTGATTGGAATTATACAGGAGGTTCGCGCGAAGCGGACACTGGACAAGATGAATCTGCTGAATGCACCGCACGCGATCGTCGTGCGGGATGGCGTGAAGCAGAAGATTGATACAGAACAGCTTGTACAGGATGATGAGATTATTTTGGAGGCGGGCAACCAGATCTGTGCGGATGCAGTCGTTGTGGAAGGCAGCGTGCAGGTTAATGAATCGCTGCTGACCGGAGAAGCGGACGAGGTAGAGAAGAATCCGGGTGACGAACTCTTCTCAGGAAGCTTTGTCGTATCGGGACAATGCCATGCGGAGCTGACACATGTCGGAAATGAATCCTACATCGCGAAGCTCTCGCAGGAGGCAAAGACGATGGGAAGCGGCGAGCAGTCCGAGATGATCCGCTCGATCAACCAGATCGTCAAATGGGTTGGTATCGTTATCATCCCAATCGGACTTTTGCTGTTTTATCAGAGTCATTTTATCAACCATGAGACGATCCGCCGGAGCGTGACAGCGACAGTTGCTGCGATTATCGGTATGATTCCGGAGGGGCTGTATCTGCTCACAACGGTCGCATTGGCACTCAGTACGATGAAGCTGGCAGGAAAGAAAGTATTGCTGCACGACATGAAGAGTATCGAAGCACTCGCACGTGTCGATGTGTTGTGCGTGGATAAGACCGGTACGATTACTGAACCGACGATGAACGTCAAGCAGATCATTTGCAGTAAGAATGGAAAGAACCTGCTGCACACGCCGGAAGAATTGCAGGAACTGCTTGTAGATTATACTCTTGCATCGAACGATAACAATGCGACGATGCAGGCACTCCGCACATTTGCAGAAAATGATGGTGCGACGCCGCATCGGATGGTTGTGGAGCGCTATCCATTCTCCTCAACAACAAAATACGGTGCAATCGTATTTACAGAAGGAACTTATATATTAGGGGCACCGGAATTTGTCCTGCGCGATGCATATGCGACGGTGGAAGAAGAGATTGCAACCTTCACGAAGGAGGGCGACCGTGTCCTTCTCTTTGCAAAATATGATGGAACAGACTTAAAGCATGGACTTACAGAAGACGTGATTCCGCTTGGATTTGTTGT
The DNA here is from genome assembly GCA_002404515.1 of Lachnospiraceae bacterium UBA4711. Classification (GTDB taxonomy): domain Bacteria; phylum Bacillota; class Clostridia; order Lachnospirales; family Lachnospiraceae; genus Coprococcus_C. The sequence continues at coordinate 19,726 of DHJV01000098.1, forward strand.
ACTTGCGAATCCAATCCGTGAAAATGCGAAACAGACATTTGAATATTTTAACGAGCAGGGTGTGGCAATTAAGGTAATCTCTGGTGATAATCCGGGGACGGTTTCTGAGGTCGCACTGCAGGCAGGTATTGCAGGTGCAGAAAATTACGTGGATGCGACAACACTTGACACGGCTGCGAAGCTGCGGGATGCAGTGGAACAGTACACCGTCTTTGGACGTGTGACACCGAAGCAGAAACAGAAGCTTGTAAAGGCATTGCAGATCAAAGGGCATACGGTTGCGATGACCGGCGATGGTGTCAACGATATCTTAGCGATGAAGGATGCAGACTGCAGTGTGGCGATGGCTTCGGGAAGCGAGGCAGCAGCACAGGCGGCGCAGGTGGTATTGTTGGACTCGGATTTTGCACATATGCCGGATGTCGTGTATGAAGGACGACGCGTCGTTAACAACGTACAGCGGTCAGCAAGCCTGTTCCTTGTAAAGAATATATTCTCCCTGCTGATGGCAGTATTCTCTATGGTTTTAATGATCACATATCCGCTTGAACCGGCACAGGTATCCCTGATCAGTATGTTCACGATCGGTGCACCGGGATTCCTGCTTGCGTTAGAGCCGAACAAGAACCGGATCGAAGGACGGTTTATTACGAACGTGCTACTCAAAGCATTGCCGGGAGGACTGACCGATGTGATTGCAGTCGGCGCACTTGTCCTGCTTGGTTCTGTATTCGGACTGCCAGATGCGAGTGTGGCGACAGCAGCGACACTGGTTCTGTCCGTCGTTGGATTTATGATCTTATTTAAGATCAGCGAGCCACTCAATAAGATGAAATATGGCGTGATCTTCCTGAATATATTCGGACTCATCTTCTCAGGAATCTTCCTGAAGAAGCTGTTCGCGTTAAGTGATATGTCGAAGCGGTGTGTACTTCTTATGATCGTGTTCGGATTTGCGGCAGAATCGATCTTCCGGTATCTGACTCTGATTGCGGAGAAGTTACGGGCACATTACGAGAAAAAACGGAAGTATACCGGCTATAAACGGAAGAGAAAACTACGTCGATAGTCAAAATTACAGGAAATTTACAAGAAAATGCAGAAAAAAGGATGCGGAATCATTGCTATCTGCCGAAAATGATATTATAATCGGAATGGTGTTTTTTGATTATAGTAGAAAACGAAGGAGAGAGTAACATGATACGCTTCAAAAAGAGTAAGAAGATTCTTGCTGCCATTTTGACGGCGGGGATGCTGCTTGCGGGAAATGGAATCCCGGTTCGCGCAGCAGAACCAGTCTCGGTGGCACAGGCAGAAGAACAGTTGAATTATCTGGTAGTCGGAAGTCCAGTCGTATGTACACCGGGAAGCCAGTTTATTCTGGCGGATGTCGGAGACGGAACGGAGAAGCTTTCCGATGCGGTTTTAACTTACGTCAATGTGGAAACCGGAGCTTCGTACGAGGTGACTGCGGATACCATAGATGAAGGAAGCCTGCTGTTCAACATGGAGTTTGATGATGCACAGCCGAGTGGAGAATATGAAGTAACCACGATTGAAGTCACTGTGGACGGAGAGAAACGAATCGTTCGTATGGCGGATACCGGCATTGAAGCCAAATTTGGTATCAATACGGATGTTGATTCTGAGGCAGATGCCTATGTTGTGGATGAACAGGCAGAGCAGGATGCAGAGGAAGCCTGCGGCGAAGATGGAATTACCGTGCTGGATGCGGAAGGACAGGAGATGACATTTGACTCTCTGACGGAAGCTTTGCAGGAAGCCGATGACAGTGTCGCAGACAGCGGGATCGCAACACAGTCGACAGTCAATCCGAATCTGGTTGTTGTGCTTGATCCGGGACATGGCGGTTCCGACAGTGGAGCCTGTGGATATGGATTGCGCGAGAAAGATCTGACGCTCAAGATTGCATATTACTGCAAGGAAAAGCTGGAAGAATACAGCCATGTGGAAGTTTACATGACACGAACAGCAGATACTGACAACAATCTTGCCAATCGTGTGGCATATGCGAAAACATTTAATCCAGATGTGTTTGTCAGCATCCATATCAATGCCGTTGGTGGACATGGTGCCGAGGTGTATTATCCAAACGGCAATTACATACCGGGTATCGGAACAGAAGGAAAAGAGCTGGCGGAAGTGATCCAGCAGAAGCTGGTCGCACTTGGTCTTTACAACAGAGGAATCAAGATCCGGAATACCGAGGACGGCAGTCAGTATCCAGATGGTTCTCCATCCGATTACTTAGGCGTTATCAAGCGTTCGAAGGAAGCGGGATTCCCGGCAGTCTTGATCGAGCATGCATTTATCGATAATTCTGGTGATGTATATAATTTCTTGGCAAGAGAAGATAAAGTAAAGGAAATGGGGTATGCAGATGCAACCGCCATTGCAGAATATTATGGATTGTCCAAGAACGGAAATTATGGTTCTAAGGCGACAATCGCGGATACAATCCGTACAGCGTATGAAGGTGGTTCGTCCGAAGCATTGACACCAATCATGACGACTCCGACGACATCGGTTGATCGTATGGTATCGTATTATAAGTCCAATGCGACGTTCCCGACTTATTATCAGGAGCATGATACAGAGATCAAAGCATCGTCCAACCCATTGCAGACATTCTGCCAGATCTTTTATGACGAGGCAGTTGCAGAGGGCGTAGATCCGGGTGTTGTATTTGCGCAGGCAATGAAAGAAACCGGATTCCTTCGGTTTGGCGGCGATGTAAAGATGGAACAGTATAATTTCTGTGGACTGGGTGCAACCGGAGGTGGGGCAGCCGGACAGGCATTTGGCTCTGTACGTCTGGGCGTACGTGCACAGGTACAGCATTTGAAAGCATATGCTTCACAGGATGACTTGAAAAACGCAGTGGTCGATCCGAGATTCCAGTATGTGACAAGAGGCTGTGCAACTTTTGTAGAGTACTTAGGTATTCAGGAAAACCCTTGGGGAAAGGGCTGGGCAACCGCAGCTAATTATGGTTATAGTATTGTAAATGATTATATGTGCAAATTCTGTACAGTGAAAAAGACGTCCAGTACAGCGAATTCGTTCCTGAACGTGACATACAGTACACATGTACAGAGTTATGGCTGGCAGGCAGATAAATTTAATGGTATGACAAGTGGAACGACCGGACTTGGTAAGCGCCTGGAGGCAATCAAGATCAAAGTCGGTGGCGAGTATGATTTGGGCGTTACCTATCAGACACACGTACAGACATTTGGTTGGGGTAACTGGGTTGATGATGGTGCCCTAAGTGGAACGACCGGACAGGCAAAGCGCCTGGAGGCAATCCGCATCAAGCTGACAGGCAATGATGCAGACAAGTTTGACGTATATTATCGTGTACATGCACAGACCTTTGGCTGGCTTGGCTGGGCAAAGAACGGTGAGACGGCAGGTACGTCGGGATTTGCAAAGCGTCTGGAGGCAATTCAGATTTATGTTGTACCAAAGGGGATGACTCCATCTTCAGGAACCAGTGCAGTTTCTTATGTACAGTATGGAAAGGCTGCATCAAAGAGTGATCAGCCGGGATTGATTAATTATGCAACACATGTACAGACCTATGGCAACCAGCAGTTTGTATCAGACGGTTCCTTCTCTGGAACATATGGAGAAGCAAAACGCCTGGAGGCGATTCGGATTCAGGTCAACAATGAGGCACTTGGCATAGATGGCGGCGTGACCTATCATACGCATGTGCAGAAATTGGGATGGCAGCCTTGGGTTAGCGATGGTGTAGTCAGTGGAACAACCGGACAGGCAAAGCGTCTGGAGGCAATCGAGATTAAACTGACAGGAGAACTTGCTGAGAAATATGACGTATATTACCGTGTACATGCACAGACCTTTGGCTGGCTTAACTGGGCGAAGAATGGTCAGACAGCCGGAACCGTTGGATATGCAAAGCGTCTGGAGGGAATTCAGATCGTACTCGTTCCAAAGGGAGGAAAGGCACCGAGTGCAACACCTTTAAATGATGGCAGAACATGTATTGTTAAATAAAATAACAAATCAAAAAAGAGTCTTGCAGATTGCAAGGCTCTTTTTACGTGTAAACATATCAATGAATTGTGTAGTTACTGCAGATTACATTGCAGCCACTCTGGCATCAATATAGCGGATCAGTTCTTCGGCAGAAGCCTTCAGACCAAGCCGGCTTGTGTTGATGCAGATATCATAGTAGCGGGAATCGCCCCATTTGCCGGATGAGAAAGAATTGTGGTATTGCTTCCGGCTTTTATCGTGCCGTTTCATCTTTGCGAGTGCCTCGTCTGCAGACACATGCTTGACTTCCATGATTCGCTGCTGTTTCACATCCGTATCCCCGACAAGGAAGATCGAAATTAATCCGTCATTGTCCTGCAAGATGTCTTCTGCGCAACGTCCAAGTACTACATAGGATTCTCCGCTTTCTGCTTTTTCTTTCAGAAAACTGAACTGCATTTCTGCAATGATTTTTTCTACCGAATTTGACTGCCCCAAAACCGTTCTTGTAATAAATGGATTGGCCGGTTTCTCATCGTATTTTTTATATGCTTCATAGGAATTCCCGGTTTCCTTGGAAAGCTCGTCCAGAATGTTTCTGTCGTAAAGTGGAATATTGTAATGTCTCGCAATCGTTTCTGCAATCACATGTCCGCCACTTCCGTATTCTCGCCCAATAGAAATAATGACCTGCTTGTTCATAAATATACGCTCCCTTCTGTCGTGAAATGTGTCTGCCTTTCGCGCTTTCTGTTTATAATTATACATAAGAAACACTGGAAAAGTCAATGTATGTATGCAGGAAAAATGGGAAAAACTGTATCTGTTAAGAAGTATAAAAACAGGGAGAAACATACAATGAAAAAAACAACTGAATTTACACCGACAGCCTTTGTTTTAGGAATTTTACTTGCTGTCGTATTTGGCGGAGCCAATGCTTATCTGGGACTGCGTGTTGGTATGACCGTATCCGCATCCATTCCGGCAGCCGTGATCTCGATGGGTATTGTACGGCTGTTGTTAAAACGGGATTCGATTCTGGAAAATAACATGGTACAGACAATCGGCTCCGCCGGAGAATCGCTGGCGGCAGGGGCGATTTTTACACTTCCGGCGTTGTTTATGTGGGCGAAGGAGCATGGCACGGCGATGCCTTCCTTTTTTACGATTGCGATGCTTGCCATAAGCGGCGGTCTGCTTGGCGTGCTTTTCATGGTGCCGCTTCGACATGCGCTGATCGTGGAAGAACATGACCGCCTGCCATATCCGGAGGGAACGGCATGTTCGAAGGTACTGCTTGCAGGAGAAGAGGGCGGTGCGAAAGCAAAGAAGGTATTAAAAGGATTGCTCGCGGCAGCTGTCTATAAATTCCTGGCAGATGGATTGAAGCTGTTCCCAAGTGAAGTGGATTTTGAAAGCCGGAAGCTGCGCGGGGCTGGTCTTGGCATCGACGTACTCCCGGCATTGGTCGGCGTTGGTTATATCTGCGGCGCACGCGTTTCTTCGTATCTGTTAAGCGGGGCGGTACTTGGCTGGCTCGTGCTGATGCCGGCGTTCGTGCTGGTTGGCGGGGAGAATATCCTGTTTCCGGCCACGAAAGCAATCAGCACTTTGACTACATGGGAGTTGTGGGGAAACTATATCCGCTATATCGGAGCCGGAGCGGTTGCAGCAGGTGG
>DHJV01000099.1:0-3041 GCA_002404515.1 Lachnospiraceae bacterium UBA4711
GAATCCTTGTATATGCTGTGATAAAGCACCATATATAGAATGGCAACAAAAATCTGTGCAACATAAAAAATCAGGATTTTCAACTGTCCCAGCCGCAGATACAGAATCAGATAACATAAGAAATGAATCACGAACACGTATCCGATCTGTTTGTTCAGTTTTTTACGCTTCTGCTCTTCGTTCTTCGATGAGAGCACCGAAAAACATTTGACGGTATAAAGCACCATGAAAAGCAAAACGAGATACTTTGATACCTCACAAATAATGTTGATCATTACAATACACCTCGATATAAATGTCCACCTGTTTTTTCACCGAAATCGCAGGATGCTCCAGATAATATCTGGAAAATCTTACGGATCTGTTTATCATTTTCAATCGTGAAACGGACCAGATATCCCTTTGGATGCAGTTTGGAAAAAGCAGGCTCTTTATATTTATCCAATATAGAATATGGCACCTTGTTGTAGATGATATTATAACAGTCATCACAGTAGGTTCTTGCATAAAAACGATTCCCCATCTCATCGGTTATGGACAGGGTAACCGGCTCTTTTTTGCAGCCGTATTTTGTCTTTTGCAGGCAATTTGCAGTCAGCATAACCGGCTGATATTCATATAATGTGAGACAAACCGGTTCCCCCGCAAGTGCGGCAAGCTCATCAAGCTTTAACTCCCGTGGGGTTAGAAATGCTATGTCTGCGTCCGCAAAGAATTGCCGGATAAAGGCATGTGCCAGACGATTATAGCAATAAAGGCTTGCATCACATAAAATCGCGCAATCTTCCGGCAGTTTCTGACTGGCAAGAATTGACAGTGCGTCTATATTTCTAATATATATACCACGGATTTCAGATTCTTGCAAATCGACGCAGAACCGGTCATGGATCACCGGCGGCAGCTCTGCATATAGCCGGATAAAATCTGGTACCATATCCCTGCACTGGTTGTATAGCACAAGCGGCACCGTAATGCCTGTTACCGGGGATTCCAGATGCGGAAGTTCTTCTAAGATGATACGAAGCTGTTCTTCTGTCGCAGCACTGAAGATCATCTGCGCACATTCCGGACTCTGTGCATCGGGTACATTTACAGGGGACTGTGGCATCAGAGTCTCATACACGGTATCCCATGATAGTTTTTCTGCGGCAACACGTGCGTGTGCTTTGGCAATCTCTGTTTCCAAAGCAGCTAGCAATGCCCGGCGGAGCTTTTTTAACACACCATTTGGCAGGAACGCACAGGTATCCAGATCACAGGTAAACGAAGCTAATTCGTATTCCGTATTGCCAAGCTGTGCCAACGGCTTTTGAACTACCTCTATTGTGGTTTCTCCATGTCTGCTTTTTTCCACAAGTATATCCGTGCAGGCTGCTGTATAAGTCTGATTATCAATCTTACAGGTTACTGTCGCGGTCAGCGGGGCTCCAATCCTGGCTGTAACTGACACCGCAAGCGGAAGCTTCTTATAAGAGTCAATATAGTCCTCCTGCACATGCTGTAAAATCTTCGGGCATTTGGTGCGGTAGATGGTCTGCTCTTTTTGCAGAAGCTTCGTCTTGGGGCAATTCAGAGTCAGAAGCTGGCCGGGCGTTCCATCTTTCGAGGATGTAATCTCCACTGCCTCACCGGTTTTCGCTGCAAGCTCGAGTACATCCTGACGGTATACAGCTTCTGTAAGACGAAGTGTGATCGTTCCATTTTCGATACGTTCTAAGTTTCCAATCGCCACTCCTTGATTGTTCGGGCGATCCTTTGATATCATCTCCGCACCATTGTGGCGGAAGAAATATCCATCCGAGAATCCGCCTCGATTATATATATTGGCAAGCTCAAAGGTAAGTGCTTCTGCTTTTTTCGGATCAAATTTTCCTTGCAGGCAGTCATCTACGATCGTCCGGTAAGCATGTACTGTCGATGCAACATAGTAAGCGTTCTTCATCCGTCCCTCGATTTTTAGTGAGTCAATCCCGGCATCCATCAGCTTTGGGATCAGCGACAGCGCGCACATATCTTTCATAGATAACAGATAGCTTTTGTCGTAGCATTTCCGGCATGGCTGTGCGCAGCGTCCCCGGTTTCCGCTTCTGCCACCTGCAAGCGAACTCATCAGGCATTGTCCACTGTACGAGTAACACATTGCGCCGTGTACAAATGTCTCAACCTCAATATCAACATGTTCTTTGATCGCACGGATTTCTGCCAGTGACATTTCGCGCGCAGTCACAACACGGGTGGCTCCCTGTTGTTTCATAAATTCTGCGCCATACCGGGATGTAATATTCATTTGTGTACTGCAATGGATTGCGATATCGGGGAACTGTTCACGGACATAAGAAAAAACGCCAAGATCCTGAATGATCAGGGCGTCACCGCCAATCTCGTAAAATGGCCGAATGTATTCGTATAAAGCAGGAAGCTCCTCCTGCTTTAACAGGGTGTTGACGGTCAGATAGACCTTTACCCCATGTAAATGCGCGTAGGTAACAGCTTTCTTTATCGTTTCTTCATCGAAATTCGTCGCATACGCTCTTGCACCAAAAGAATTGCCGCCAATATAGCAGGCATCTGCGCCTGCATGTACAGCGGCAATTAAAATATCGTAGTCACCACAAGGTGCGAGTACTTCAATTTTGGAATGCTTGTTATTCATTGCGGTTTTTCTCTGCCTCTAACTGAATAATCTTTCTTTGCAATGCATTGATCTGCTCTTTGTATTCCTCGATCATACGTGCGGAACTTTCCAGTTTGATCTGGGATTCGATCACCTCATGACGCAGATCGTACAACTGCTGTTCCTTGTTGCTGTCCTCTGTCACCATGGAATCAGCCTGATTTTTTGCTTTGAAATAATCATCTGCGATGTTCAGTGCGAGCAGAATGCCCTGGTATTCGGTATTCATACGGCGATACTGGTCGGAAGTCTTGCATTCTGCAATCTTACCGTTGATATAAGTTGCAACATTTTGAAGATAATCTTCCCCTTCATATCCGCTTAATGTATATACTTTCCCATTGATTACTACCGGGATATCTACTTC
>DHJV01000099.1:3086-5492 GCA_002404515.1 Lachnospiraceae bacterium UBA4711
TGTTATTCTATCAGATTTTCCAATCCAAAATGTCTGTAACAATGTTCCGTAACAATTCTACCACGCGGCGTCCGATTTATAAAGCCATTTTTTATTAAATATGGTTCATATACCTCTTCGAGTGTGCCGGAATCTTCGCCGATGGCAGCTGCTAAGGTATCCAGACCAACCGGACCGCCACCAAATTTGTGAATCATCGTTTCTAATATATTACGGTCGGTATTATCCAGTCCCATGGAATCTACCTCCAGACGATCGAGTGCGGTTTTTGCGACATCGTAATCAATCGCACCATCGCCTTCCACCTGTGCAAAATCGCGCACCCGTTTTAACAGGCGGTTGGCGAGTCGCGGCGTACCACGGGAACGCTTGGCAATCTCCAAAGCCCCCTCATCATCGATGCTGACACCAAGCACTGCCGCAGACCGCAGAATGATCTGCATCAATTCCGTTACATTATAAAATTCCAGCCGGTTTACAACACCGAAACGGTCACGCAGCGGAGCGGTCAGCATACCGGCACGTGTGGTTGCACCAACCAGTGTGAATTTCGGAAGATCCAGCCGGATTGAACGGGCACCGGCACCTTTGCCAATCACAATATCAATCGCGAAATCCTCCATCGCAGGATATAACACCTCTTCTACCTGCTTATTCAGCCGATGAATCTCATCGATAAATAAAACATCATTTTCAGACAGATTATTTAAGATTGCTGCCAGATCACCCGGCTTATCAATTGCCGGACCAGAGGTGATTTTCAGATTGACCCCCATCTCGGTTGCAACAATTGAGGCCAATGTCGTTTTACCGAGTCCCGGAGGGCCATACAGCAAAACATGATCGAGCGGCTCGCCACGCTTTTTGGCTGCCTCAATAAAGACACGAAGATTTTTCTTTGCCTTCTCCTGTCCGATATACTCAGACAGATGACTTGGCCGCAGTCCCTGTTCGATTTTATCATCTTCCGGAATAATATCCGCTTGAATGATTCGTTCCATCTTTTTCTCCAATGTTTATATTATATGCTTTAATGTAGCCTTTAACAGCTGCTCTACGGTCATAGATTCGCTGCCCGGAACCTTCTTGATCGCCCGTAAGGCTTCCACGTTGGAATAACCAAGACTGCTCAGTGCCATTGCTGTCTCAGATACAATATCTTCCGGTGCAGATGTCGCCGGAGACGCCTCATCGTACTCTCCAAGAACATCCTCCAGATGAAATTTGTCGCGCAGCTCAATGACTAATCGCTGGGCTGTCTTCGGACCGATTCCGTTTGCTTTTGCAATCACCTTATAATCATCTGATAGCACTGCCATACGCAGTTCATCGACCGACAGGCACGACAGGATAGAAAGCGCACTTTTCGGTCCTACCCCACTGACATTGATCAGCATACGGAACACAGACCGTTCCTCTTTGGTCAGAAATCCAAACAGACTCATATCATCTTCCCGCACATTTAAATGGGTATAGATCGTTGCCTGCTGATTCTTTGTCAATCTGGCAGAAACCTGTGAGGATGTAAATATCGAAAATCCGATTCCTCCGGTCTCTACAATGATCTCATCGGTTCCAATCTCCGTTACCGTTCCTTTTATATATGCAAGCATGTTGTTCTCCTAACAATGAAAGGAGCTGTCGCAACAATACGACAACTCCCTGTCCTTTTTCTACGCCGATTGTCTGTAAGCTTATAAGAATTCGAAGCCTTCGTCCTCTTCATCGCCATCTCCGATCATCATGCGATCTGGTTTTCTTGCATCTTCGATTTCACCGACAAAGATCTCATCGTCATCATCGTTACTTGTCGCAGCGGTATGTACATCTTCGTCTGTCTTCTTGAAGAATTTGGATGATGCAGACTCCTTTACTGGTTCTGGCTCAACCTTTGGTGCTTCTGCCTTTGGCTTTGCAGAGCTTTCAAGCTTTTCGCTCTGAGCCTTTGCTTTTGCAATGATATCAGCGGCAGTTGCCTCAGCATTCTTTATAATCTTGTCTGCACGCTTCTTTGCCTCTACGCTTTCTCCGGCATCGGTTGATACATTTTCTGCCTGCTGCAGCTTGTTCTCCAGTTCAAATAATTTCAGTCTGGTATCTTCCATTGCCTTTGTGAGTTTATCAAATTTTTCTTTTGTTTCCTCATAATCCTTGGAAAGGTCGCTGTACGCTCTGAATACAGTGTCTTTAAAGCTGTCAACATCTGCGGTTTTGTAACCGAATAAGCCCTTTTTAAAAGTTGTTGATCTAATATCGTCTGGTCGTAACATTCTATCTCCTCCGTACATCATACTTTAGCTAAAATTATAACATATTGACCAAAAATTACAAGCATTTCTTTACTTCTATGGTATTTATGCTATAATTTAAAGCAATTTAGACAATTTTGTCGAACGATACCGGGAA
>DHJV01000099.1:5546-19590 GCA_002404515.1 Lachnospiraceae bacterium UBA4711
AAAGGAGCCTCCTATGGAAAAGGTTGTAAATGAAGCACACCGCAGCAAATTTCAGACATTGGAACAGTTTTATACACCGGAGGATCTGCTTGTCTTTGATATCGAAACGACCGGATTTACAGCCGAACATACTGCCCTGTATCTGATTGGCTGCGCCTACTATGAAAACCACCAGTGGCACATATGCCAATGGTTCAATCAGGATGGCAGATCAGAAGCGGATATTTTAGAGCAGTTTCTCTCCTTCGCCAAACATTATAAATACATAATCACCTATAATGGTGATGGCTTTGATATCCCATATATCACGAAAAAAGCGAAGGCATATGGACTGGAAAATACACTTTCCCATATGGAAAGCATTGATATTTACAAACAGATCCGTTTTTTAAAAGACCTGCTGCATATGGAAAATATGAAGCAGAAAAGTGTGGAACGGTTTCTTGGAATTCATCGGTTAGACAAATATTCCGGTGGGGATCTGATCAAGGTCTATCAGGAATATGTAAAGCTTCCGGTAAAGACAAACAAGCAGTTATTATTACAGCACAATTACGAGGATCTTGAAGGACTTCTGGACTGCACAAGCATGCTTGCTTACTGCAAATTAAAAGCTGGTTGCCTGCTTGTCCGCAAGATGTCTGTGCGGCAGAACCGCCTGCTTTTTTCTCTGGAACTGGAATATCCACTACCAAAACGGCTGACAATCGGATTGCAGGATATCATCATCACCGGATTTCAGAAAGAAGCGACGATCAATGCTCCGATCTATACCGAGGAATTGAAATTTTTCTTTGATAATTACAGGGATTACTACTATCTTCCGGCAGAGGATATGGCAGTTCACAAAAGTGTGGCAAGCTATGTGGATAAAAACTATCGGGAACCGGCGAAGAAAGAAACCTGTTATCTGCGCAAAAAAGGATATTTTATTTCACAGATTGATGATGGAATTTTATCCGGTTATAAACGGGAATACAAAGACAAAGAATCCTTTATTGAGCTGACAGATTCATTCCTGCAGGATTTAAATCTTCTGCATGCATATGCACGGCATATAATAAGGCTGGCGCTTACCTAAAGCGTCAGCCCTTTTTCTTTTAATGTAATTAGAATAAATCTTCTTCCATGTTGTCAAGAAATTCCTTAAAGGATTCTCTTGCACTGCTGATCTCGGAAGGATTCTGTTTATTTAATACATCCTCAAACTGATTGATCTCGTGTTCGAGAATCTTACGGGTATCTCCAATGGATTCCTCATACATACGATCTGCACGGAGTAACAATAATTTGTTTGCCTCCTGTTCCCGCGGATGAATTTTCAGAGAGGAAAGCTCTTCGAATCTTGCATCGATCTCCTCGTCCGTCAGATCAGTTTCCTCGTTCTTGATCACGAGTCGTTTTTCTACATTTGTAGAAATTACCTTTACGATTACCTCCAAGATAGAGTTGACATCGTAGGTGTATGTGACATCGACGCATTCTTCTCCTGCCGGAGCTGGAGGAACCATTACCTCGATGCTTCCAAGATAGACGTTATTTGCTGCCAGGCGGCTCTCTCCCTGCAGAATGTCAACCTTAATCCGCGTCTGCCGGTCACTGACCGTATAGAGACGTTCGGTATGGCTGACCGGAATCACGGAATTTCGCTCAATCAATGGCAGATAATGTCCGGCTTCAAATACGCCGCCAGTTCTGCGCGATACCACCTCCGTACCAAGTGTAAATGGACAGACGTCCGTTAAAATAATCTCTTTGACTGCTTCGTTTCGCTCTTTCATGGCAGCCTGTGTCGCTGCACCGACAGCAACCACCTCATCCGGATTGATGCTTGTATTCGGCAGACGTCCAAACAGACGGCTCACAAACCGGCGCACGATGGAAAGCTTCGTCGAACCACCGACCAGAATTACTTCCTCGATATCCTTTAACTTGATATTTGCATCCTTCAGGCTTCGTTCGATTGGCTTTCGGATACGTCCGAGTAGTACCTGACAGGATTTCTCATAATCATCAATATCGATTTCACTTTCTACGACTTCTCCGTTGATGTTACATTTCATAACAGAGGTCTTTGCATCCGCAAATCCAAGCTTGCAAAGCTCTGCCTGCTTGTGGATATGGGCACGGGTTTTCTGATCAAGAGTATCCTCGTCAATTTCATGCTCCCGGAGAAACATCTGTTCCAGTACTGTCGTAAAATCTTCTCCACCAAGGAAATTATCTCCCGCTACTGCGCGTACTTCCATGATATTCTGATAAAGCTCTAAGATTGATACATCAAATGTACCACCACCTAAGTCAAATACAAGGAATTTCGTATCTGCATTTTTCTTATCCAGACCATAGGCGATCGCTGCGGCTGTTGGCTCACTGACGATGCGTTCTACCACAAATCCAGCAAGCTCTCCTGCTTTCTTTGTTGCCTTTCTCTGTGCATCATTGAAATACGCAGGTACACTGATGACTGCCTCCTCAATCGTACAGCAGAGATAATGCTCTGCATCTTCCTTCAGGGATTTCAATACAAGGCTGGAAAGCTCCTCCGCAGAGAATTTGCGGGTTCCAAGGGTAAATACCTTGGAACTGCCCATGTTCCGCTTGAACACATCCGCTGTCTGGTTTGGATACAGCATCTTTCGTTCCTTGGCTGTCCTGCCGACATAGACAATCCCATCCTCATCCACGCTTACAACTGAAGGAGTCAGATTCTCTCCCAGACGGTTCGGGATGACCTTTGCATGGTCGCCATCAAAATATGCAATTAAACTGTTTGTCGTTCCTAAATCAATTCCTACTATCATGTTCCAACCTAATTTCTTATTTTTTATCTTCAATCCGTTTCAGACATGCCTCGTAGAAAGCGTTCTGTCCGCAGACACGGATTGCTTCCTCATACATACTGCGCGCCATCGCATAATTACGCTGCTGTTCGTACAGCAACGCTTTCTCGTATAAGAGCCGGTGACAGACACCATAGAAGCAGCCGTGACAACGACGGGCATGCAGTCCCTGCTCTAACCAGTCTTTACATTCTTTATAGTTCTTAGAAAGACGTGCAAAACGTGCCATCTTGATATACTGTGGCGGCGTCTGGATCTGATCTTTTGGATAAGCGGCAGCCGCGCTGGATATCGCATTGTTCTTCTTGAAACTTCGCAATTCCTTTAGCTGGATCATACATTCCAGCCATTCACTATAATAATTGGCTTCTTTGTTTGTGTCAAGCGCAATCGCCCGCTCGTATAGCGGCTTCGCGTCTGCATACATGGCGTGTTCACGGAAGATATCCCCCATGGCACCATATATCCGATGGTCCTCCGGGTCTTTGTTTACGATATATTCAAATGTCTCATGTGCCAGATCAATAAATCCGGCATTCCCATAGATGTCGAGTAATTTTCTTGCGCAGGCAGAATCATCCACGAAAGGAAGCAGTTCTGCAATTGCGTCCTTCGACGCATCCATCCGCACAAGCAGAACTGCATAATCGTAGGCAATGTCTGCATTCCATTCATATTGCTTTTTATAATCGATATAGAGCTGCTGGCTTTCAGAAAACCAGTTCATGCACTGGTAGACACGCGCTAAGCTCTGCATGCTTTCTCTATGCTGTTCGGTGTCAGTCTCAGAAACCTCATATGCCTTCCGGTATGCGTCGGCAGCAGCTTTATAGCTTTTGTGGAGCTCCTGTATCATGCCGATTCTCAGATATGCAAAATAATTATCCGGTTCCAGCTGTAAAGCAGCCTGATAGTCCCGAATGGCTTTTTTGTATTCCCCCATCAGACTGTATACGATTGCCCGTTCGTTGTAAACCTGTGCCGTTTCCTGTACAGCAAGCTGTGTGCCAAGTGCCGCCAATGCCTGTTCAATTTTTCCAAGCTTGGCATAGGAAGAACCAATATACATATCAATCAGTGGATACTTTTCATTTTGCTTTTTTACCTGCTCAAACTGTTCGAGTGCCTGATCATACATGCCCTTATAGCGGTAACAAAGCGCTAAAAGCATATTGATATCCTCAAAATGTTCCATATCGGTTGACTTACTATCCGAACGGCTGACAATCGCTGTGAGCTGCCTTATGGCCGGATCAATCTTGTTATCTAACATAGACAGCCGCGCCCGGTAATAATCAATGCTGTCACTCTCATTTTCAAATGCATCAAACCGCTTGATCGTATCCTGTGCCTGTTCGTATTGGTGCGAGCGGATAAATAAGCTTGCCTCTAAGGCGTATGGCTGTGCCAGATACGGATACAAATTGATTGCCTGTTCGCAGGCGTTATACGCTTCCTGGATATAATTCAGCGCCTTGCAGGCTTTTGCTTTGAACAGATATGCCACATAGTCATGCGGATCCCGCTCTAACAGGCGTTCACAGGCGCGCAGACAATCTGTATATTGCCCGGTCAGGAACTTCAGTTCACAATCCGCCTCATAAGAGAGAATGATTTCTTCGTGTTCCTTGGATAATGCGGTATCTAAATGACGTCTGGCATTCTCGTAATCCTCTGTCTTCATATAGCAATCAGCAATCAGAAAATTCACATATGGATAACGGACACGTTTTTTCTCGGTTTCTGCACTTGTATCTTCCTCCGGGAGCTGTTCAATCAGATTCTTCCAGACAAGAAAGCATTGTTTGGCATGCTCATAATCACGGATGCCAAGATAACAGCGCCCAAGAACATTGTAATATTCAAATTTGCGATCGGCTTCCGGCTGGAATTTGGTCAGAAATGCGATTGCTTCCTGAAACTGATAGCTTTGGTAATAGCTCCATCCAACATCCATCTTTGCCTGCATATCGTCTGGATTTTCCTTTAACTTCTCCAGATTTTCCTGTATCATCATCTGATTGGCACGCACCATACCGATACGAACAGAATCATCATAATGATTTTCCTTGAGCAGATCCATATAGCCATCCCTGGCTGCTTTATAATCCCCCTTGCGGAAGGCAAGCTCTGCCTGTTTTGCACGCATAAGATAATTCTGTGGATTCAATGCCCTGGAACGATTGAAATACTGTTCAGCATGTTCCAGATCATTGTTCAGGATACAGACATCCCCGCAAAAATGAAGCAGCGTGATATCTTCCGGATACTTTGCAGACATTTCTTCTGCTTCTATGCGAATCGCTGCCAATGCGGAAGCATACCGCTCGGCGTATAATGCATCTAAATCCTGCGTTTTCCGTTCTTCTTCCGTCATGGATGTCTGAATATATTCCGAAAACTCCAGCCGGTAGGTCTGCAGGCGGATACGCATTTCTTCCAGCTTCATATATACATTGGAAATGTAATATTTTTCCTTCATCTGACGGATTTTTTCTTTTGCATTTTTCAGATCCTGACTGCGAACCATGCGGTCTAATTCGATGTAATCACGGATATAGGCATCAATTGTTGCAGAGGTTGTAATCTCTGCATGCTCAAACGCCTCATAATTGATGATATCCTCAAAGGTTGCATTGTTCGTGATATAGTCCAGATAATTTTCCGGAAACTGTTCTGCAAGCTCACTTCTGCGCCCTTCAAGATCAAAATATTCAACAATGCATTTCCAGACTTTCTTCGGAACCAGTACATGATTCATCAGAAACCGCAGCAATCCATACAATGCCTCCTCGCTTGTATCAAGTGACACAAAGTAATCAGAATTAAAAAGTGCAAGCCATTCATCCGGATTGATACGGCGTGCATAATCATCATAGAGTGCCTCTAATGAAACAAGCATCTGCTGCTCCGGTGTATCCGGAACGGCAGCGTCAGATTCCTCGTCCTTCTGATCAGCAAGGTGCACCGCCTCCTCATAGGCTTTCCGAAGCTCCATAAACCCTTCCGGATCATCTTCCGGATTGACAGAAGAAAGACGCATTCGATAGGCTTTCTTCAATGCGTCTTTATCCTTCGTCTGTTCAATTTTCAGAACATCCCATATATTCATTAAGCCAACATTCCCTCAAGTGTTTCGCGGATTGCTTTGATGAAGTTCTCGCTGTTTAATACCGTGACATCCTTCATCGTTGTAATAAGTGCAAGATCCTTTGTCATCTTGCCGTCTTCGATCGTCTTGATCGTTGCCTGCTCAAGCTTATCTGCAAATTCCATCAGCTCTGGAATATTGTCAAGCTCGCCACGCTTTCTCAAAGCACCGGTCCATGCGAAGATCGTTGCAACAGAGTTTGTCGATGTCTCCTCGCCCTTTAAGTACTTGTAGTAATGTCTCTGAACCGTTCCGTGTGCTGCCTCGTACTCGTATTTTCCATCTGGTGAAACAAGTACAGATGTCATCATGGCAAGAGAACCAAATGCAGAGGAGATCATATCACTCATGACATCGCCGTCGTAGTTCTTACAAGCCCAGATAAATCCACCCTCAGACTTCATAACACGGGCAACTGCATCATCGATCAGTGTATAGAAATACTCGATGCCGGCTGCATCAAACTTTTCTTTGTATTCTTTGTCGAAAATCTCCTGGAAGATATCCTTGAATGTGTGGTCGTACTTCTTGGAAATCGTATCCTTTGTAGCAAACCACAATGTCTGCTTTGTATCAAGCGCATAGTTGAAACAGCTTCTTGCAAAGCTCTCGATGGATTTGTCGATGTTATGCTGTCCCTGGATCACACCCGGACCATCAAACTTATGGATTGTCTCCTTGATGACCTGTCCGTCCTCGCCTGTAAATACAAGCTCTGCTGTACCAGCGCCCGGCACATCAATCTCCACACTCTTATACACATCGCCATATGCATGTCTCGCGATTGTGATCGGCTTCTTCCAGTTCTTTACACATGGCTCAATTCCCTTGACAACGATTGGTGCACGGAATACCGTTCCGTCTAAGATTGCACGGATCGTTCCGTTTGGACTCTTCCACATTTCCTTCAGGTTGTACTCTGTCATACGGGCAGCGTTCGGTGTGATCGTTGCACACTTGACTGCGACACCGTACTTCTGTGTTGCGTATGCAGAATCAAATGTAACCTTATCGTTTGTCTCGTTTCTGTACTCCAGGCCAAGGTCGTAATACTCGGACTTTAAGTCGATAAACGGGTAGATTAATTCATCCTTGATAATCTTCCAAAGGATTCGTGTCATCTCATCTCCGTCCATCTCTACCAGTGGAGTCTTCATCTGAATTTTTGCCATTGTAATTATCCTCCTGATTTTAATTGTTGTATAACGCTGATTGTGACAATATGCATAATCTGGCATTGATCCTGTTGCATAATTCTATGCAGACGCGCTCTCGCTCACTTCCACACGCAGTGGTACTAAATTCGCAAGATATAATAATTCATTATTGAAAATATAAAACTTGCTCATTAAGTACCAGCGAGTTCCAATGGTCTGCATATGAATTAGCAAACAGAATCAATACCATTTCATTTATTGAGTCACAATCAGCTATTTACAATATTCTTTCAATATACACGAATGTTATTGTAACATATTGGCAGTTATTTGAAAATATCACATTTTATAATAATCGTTGGATTGATTTATTTTATTGTTAATTTGTACACGAAAATTTAAATATCTGTGATAATTACCTCAAAAATTTAACCTTGGGGTTATTGCTTGAAGGTGGTTTCGTAGTCGAGGAAGTCGACGAGAAAGTGTTTTTCCTTCAGGGCTTCTTCGATTTCGTCGAGGATATCTTCGTTCTCGGCTTCAATCGAGTGGAAATGGTAGCCGGAGGTCGTGTTCGATAAAAGTGAAGATTTGCTCTCCTTTAAGTCTTCGACGAATTTGCGGACATCACGGCGGCTCTTGATGTTCAGCGGTGCCGTGACCTTGCCGTAGGTGCGGTGATTGACCATCACATCTAAGACGATTCCTCCCAAGTCAACAATCGTGCTTAATTCTTCTTCCGCCTGCTCGTCAGTGTGACAGACCTTAACAATCCGCCGGCAATTCTGACTGCCTGCATCTTTTTCGTACATATAGCCACGCGGTGTCGATAAGATTGAATGCCCTTTGGAACGGAGCAATGCGATATCCTGTACAACAACCTGGCGGCTCACATGGTAGATGTCCCCGATTTTTCCACCCGATAACGGTTCATCGGAACGCAGTAACAGCGCAAGCAGTTTCTCTCTGCGTTCATTCCCGGATATAATTGTCTGCTCCATCTGCTTTTCCTCCTTATTGAAATTCATTGTCGCATGCGTAATACAAACATAAGTATGTATCATACGATATAGCTGATTCGGATGCTGAATGATTAGTCAATCGGATGCAGATGCTTCAGACTGATATCTAAGATAGGCGCGGAATGTGTCAGTGCACCGCTGGATACATAATCGACACCGAGCTTTGTGATTGTCTCGATATTTTCTTTTGTGATATTTCCAGAGCACTCTGTCTTGGCACGTCCGTCAATAATCTTAATTGCTTCTGCCATCAGCTCCGGTGACATGTTATCTAACATGATGATATCGGCACCGGCTTCCACCGCTTCTCTTACCATATCCAGATTTTCGGTTTCTACCTCAATTTTGCAGACGAACGATGCATAATCTCTTGCCATCTGGACTGCCTTTGCCACACCGCCTGCGGCGTCAATGTGATTATCTTTCAGCATAACGGCATCTGACAGATTGTATCTGTGATTATTTCCGCCGCCTGCACGAACCGCGTATTTCTCGAAGATACGCATACAAGGTGTTGTCTTTCTTGTGTCAAGCAGCTTCGTATTTGTCCCCTTCAGAAGTGCCGCAACGTGATTCGTATAAGTTGCGATACCACTCATGCGCTGCAGATAATTTAATGCCGTACGCTCTCCGGACAGCAGCACACGGATATCGCCAACAACCGTTGCAAGCACCTGTCCGTTTGTCACGGCATCGCCATCCTTGATCTGTTTTCCATCCTTCTCAGCGAAGATCACTTCCGTATTCGGATCTAATATCGTAAATACACGCTTAAACACCTGCAATCCGGCAATGATTCCGTCCTGCTTCGCAAGCAGTGTAACTTCGCCCTTCTTGTACTCCGGCATCACAGCGTTCGTGCTGATATCCTCGCTGTTGATATCTTCTTCAAGCGCCATCTTGATATATTTGTCTGCAACTAACTGCATCGTAATCTCATTCATTCTTCTGTCTCCTTTATATTCAAATGTACTTGATCATTGTACATGATTATTTCATTTTTGTAGATACATATATTTTATTTTTGAATATGTTCCCATATACAATATGTTTGGAACTTAGAAATTCTTGATGTTCTGTACTATATCAGCAATGATTGAACACGATGTTCAATCAAGCCGCCACTGAGCCACGGATGGCGAATTGGCGGCGGTTGCGTACAGGTTCATAATCCATATCAGAACATCTTAGAATTTCTTAGTTTCAATACATCGTATATGGAACAATTCAAAATAAAATATATGTACTACCAATATCCAAAATCATGCACAATGATCTATAAAATTTATACAAGCTCACCAACCATGTGCTTTGCGGCACGCTTTGCGAACACTAAACTTTCAAGTAAACTATTGCTTGCCAGACGGTTCTTTCCGTGTACCCCGTTGCAGCTTGTCTCGCCGACTGCATACAGATGTGGCATCGTCGTAAGCGAATATTTGTCTACATGGATACCGCCCATGAAATAATGCTGTGCCGGAACGATCGGAATCGGCATCATCAGAATGTCAAAACCATACTTCATGCAATGCTCGTAGATATGTGGGAAGTGATTCAGGATCGTCTCACGTGGAACGTTCTCGAAGGATAAGAACTCGTACTTTACACCCTCTTTTTCCATCTCAGCCTGAATTGCCTTTGTTACGACATCACGCGGCTGCAATTCATCGACGAAACGCTCCTTCTTGTGATTTAAAATGATGGCACCTTCGCCTCTGGCGGACTCTGAGATCAGGAAGCTTCTGCCTGGTGTCTCTGTATAAAAACAGGTAGGATGAATCTGTACATAGTCCATATGCTCCAATTCTACGCCATGCTTTCGCGCAATCTCACAGCCATCACCGGTCAGGATCGGGAAGTTTGTCGAATGCTTGTACTGTCCGCCGATTCCACCGGTTGCAAAGACGGTATTTTCTGCATAGATTTCCAACGCTTCTCCGTCTGCACGCTTGGCAAGGATACCGACACATGTATGGTTGATGTCTTCAATCAGATCGGTCATCGTCGTGTGCTCGAAGATAGTCACGTTTTTCAGCTGTTTTACTGCGGATAACAGATGGGTTGTAATCTCTTCCCCTGTGATATCCTCGTGGAAGCAGATACGCGGCTTGGAATGTGCGCCCTCTTTTGTATAAGCAAGGCTTCCGTCCTCATTTCTTGCAAACCGGACACCATATCCGATCAGATCGTTGATAACATCGCGGCTGCCACGGATCATGATATCCACACTTTCCTTGCGGTTTTCATAGTGGCCGGCACGCATCGTATCCTCAAAATACGAATCGTAGTCGTCTGCATCGCGCAGAACGCAGATACCACCCTGCGCCAACATGGAATCACAGGTCTCAAGCTCTGCCTTCGAGAGCATCAAAATCTGTTTATCCTCCGGTAAATTCAATGCTGTATATAAACCACCGACACCACAGCCGACGATCACAACATCGTAATGTAATTCTCGCATCTTCCTGTCTCCTTTGAACTTATACCTGTACATAGCATAAAAACGCAGACTGTTCGTCTGCGTTTTTGCTCCGAATGTACATGCAGTATAGCACATGTTTTGACAGGTGACAAGACACCTATACAGGGAAGATTAATTTTATTTCTGTCCCAACACCCAGGGTACTCTTGATTTTGATTTCTGCATTGTGCAGCTTTGCACCGTGTTTTACTATGGAAAGACCAAGTCCGGTGCCACCGATTTCCTTGGAATGGCTCTTATCCACACGGTAGAACCGTTCGAAAATCCGATCCAGCTGATCCTCTGGGATTCCGATTCCGCTATCCTTTACCGAGAATTCACAACGGTGTCTCTCCTTCTTGATCGCGATATCGATTGTTCCACCCTCTTTGTTGTATTTGATCGCATTTTCGATCAGGTTATAGATCATTTCCTCCAAGACAGAATGGATGCCGGAAACCATCACATGCTCACCCTGCATGGAGATTGCAACATGCTTTTCCTCTGCAACCGGCTCCAAATGGCGAAGCTCAATCTTCGTCAGATCATACAGATCAATCTGCGTCATCTCAACTGCCTGTTCACCCTCATCCAACTGTGAAAGCTTGATGATATCCTCAACAAGGTGGATCAGTCTGCGTGCTTCGTCGTAAATCTTTCCGGCGAAAGGCTTGACATCCTTCTTGTCTACAATACCGTTCTTGATGATCTCTGCGATACCGGAGATTGAAGTAAGCGGTGTCTTTAACTCATGGGATACATTCGCCGAAAACTCCCGGCGCAGATCCTCCCTCTCTTCCTTCTCGGTTACATCTGTGATAATCACGACAGCTCCGGCAACCTCATTGTTCTGGAATACCGGGTTCGCATAAATGTTATAGTACCGTCCCTTGACCGGACAGATATACTCACTGTGGATTCCTTGAATTGCTTTCCTGATGCACTCGGTAAATTCCTCAGAGCGGTTGATTTCTAAAACATGCTTTCCATCCACAGATGAATCAACATCAAAGATCTTGGAGATACTGCGGTTATGCGAAAGCACAATTGCCTGCTTGTCAACCACGAGAAATCCTTCCTGCATATTCTCAGTAATCATCGCAAACTCATTTTTCTGTGCCTGCAGCTGATTCATTGCTTTCTGAATTTCTTCATTCTGAATACGGATTTTACGGATAAATGGTGACAATTCATCATAGACGGTTGATTCATCCGGATGATCTAAGTCAATTGCCTCAAGCGGAGTTATAATCTGCCTTGACAGACGATAGGCAAGAATCGCGGAGAATTCAACGCCAAGCAATAATACAAGCAAAATCGGGAATAACACTTTCATCAAAAGTGCTGGAATTGATTTCCGGACAACCGAGACACGGACAACGCTTCCATCCCCAATGCGGATTGCATGATAGATTGTCTCCTCCGAAAGCGTCTTGGAATACCGGACGCTTGTTCCTGCCGAAGATGTCATTGCCTGCCTGATTTCCGTACGGTTTTTGTGGTTTTCCATTGTACTGACATCGGCTTTGTTGTCATAAAGCACCGTTCCATCTGCAGCCACCCACGTAATACGTTTTTCTTTTTCATCCAGTTGGGAGAGAAAATCCAGCCCGGATAGATCAACACCTTTTGCAATATATCCAGCAGCCTGATCCAGGGAAGTAATGTATTGTTTATTAAAATAGTTGTATAAGACACCTATAATTGATGCACCACACAAAACAACTAAAAGCAGGATAATCAAAATTGTATTTTTGAAAATCTTTTTTTTCATCTTAATCTCCTATCTTATAGCCCACACCGCGTACGGTCTCAATCTGATTGCCTGCATCCTTTAATTTCATTCGCAGGCTTCGGATATGAACATCTACGGTACGGCTTTCCCCATCAAATTCATACCCCCAGATGCGGTTCAATAGCTGATCACGGGTAAATACCTGTCCCTGATTTTCCATAAAGAGATGCAGTAATTCGAACTCCTTCAAAGTAAGTGCAATACGTTCTCCATCGACCAAAACGATATGGCGCTTTGTATCCAGAGAGATTGCACCCGCTGTCAGCTTTTCGCCGTCATCGGAAGTATCTGCGCGGTTTTCTGTCCGGCGAAGCAGTGCTTTGATCCGGGCAACTAATTCCATAATGCCGAATGGTTTTGGAACATAGTCATCGGCTCCGCTGTCGAGTCCTAATACCTTATCGTATTCGCTGTCTTTGGCGGTCAGCATGATAACCGGAATCTCTTTGGTTGCATCCTTTGCCCGAAGCTTCTTTAATACAGAAAGTCCGTCTTCCTCCGGCAGCATGATATCAAGCAAAATCAGGGATGGTAGTTCCTGCTCCATCCCGTTCCAGAATTCCGATGGACGTTCAAAGCCACGCGCTTCCAAGTCCATATGACATAACGTATATACTACAAATTCCCGTATGCTATTGTCGTCCTCTAATACATAAATCATTTAAATATGCTCTCCTGTGATTGAATAATATACCCACTCTGCAACATTCGTTGCATGGTCTCCTATTCTTTCATAATACTTGGCAATCATGATAATGTCTATAAAAAATTCGCCTTCATTTGTATTTTTTTCGATTTCCCTGATCAGACGTTTCTTCACAGAGTCAAACAGGGAATCCACCACGTCATCACTCTGCATGACGGAGATTGCAAGATCTTTATCCTTCTTCACATAGGATTCGATTGCATTTGTCAGCATTTCCTTCGCTGCACCAGACATTTTCTCCAGATCCTTGAAGTCCTTGAGGTCATTCGGTGCTGTAAAACGGATCATGTCTGCAATATCTGCACACTGATCGCCGATACGCTCGAGATCGGAAATCATTTTCAGTGCTGCGGAGATAAAACGGAAATCCGAAGCGACTGGCTGCTGCTTTAAGAGCAGGCTCATACAGATATGTTCAATCTGATGCTCACTCTTGTCAATCTCCTCCTCAACGGCATGCGATTTTGCGGTGTATTTAATATCACCGCTAAATAAAGCCTTTGTTGTACCGGCAATTACCTTCTCACAGAGCGCACCCATGCGGATCAGTTCCACATTCAGGTTCTCCAACTGCTTTTCCAATTCATTTCTCATAACCCATCAACCAAACCTTCCTGAAATATAGTCTTCTGTCCTCTTATCACTTGGATTTGCAAACAGCTTTTCTGTGTTGTCAAACTCCACGACTTCACCCAGTAAGAAGAATGCAGTATTGTCAGAGATTCTGGCTGCCTGCTGCATATTGTGCGTTACCATGATGATCGTATATTTATCTTTCAACTCCACCGCCAGATCCTCAATCTTCGATGTGGAGATTGGATCCAGTGCAGATGTTGGCTCATCCATCAGAAGCACATCTGGTTCGACCGCCAGTGCACGTGCAATACAGAGACGCTGCTGCTGGCCACC
>DHJV01000096.1:0-10055 GCA_002404515.1 Lachnospiraceae bacterium UBA4711
CAAGCGCACGGCTGGTTGTAATAACAAGTAGGGACGTAGTATCTGTCACGATACTAGGGTTCTGCCTCCAATATCGAGACAAAAGAAACGTCCCTCCTGTATAATCTCTTGACAAAACAGTAAAGAAGAGTAAAAATAAATAAAAACAGTAAAGAACAGTAAAAATAATAAAAAGAGTAAAGAACAGTAAAAGAGGTGCGCGATGCAAAATCCATTTACATTAGTTTTTGGTAAGAGTCCGTTGGAATCAATCTCCAGATTGGCACAGACGAATGAGATTATTGATTCGTTTTCGTCAGAATGGATGAACCAGCAGATTTATATGATTACGGGAGTCCGGGGCAGCGGAAAGACTGTAATGCTGACAGATATATCGAAGCATTTTCGTAAAGACAAGGATTGGATTGTAATAGAACTGAATCCAGATCGTGACTTGCTGCATAGTTTTGCCGCGAAATTATACGATCAGAAAAATCTGAAGGATTTGTTTATAAAAGCAAAGCTGGATTTATCAGTATTAGGGATTGGAGTGTCTATTGAAAAATCGAATCCTTTTTTTGATATAGAAAATGCAATTCAGGCGATGCTGGAGGTTGTGAAGGATAAGAAGAAACGTGTACTTATCACAATTGATGAAGCAACGAGTAATGAAGAGATGAAAATATTTGCAAGTGCATTTCAGATTTTTGTTCGAAATGAATTGCCGGTATTTTTGCTCATGACAGGACTTTTTGAAAATATAGATGCCTTACAGAATGAGAAAAATCTGACGTTTTTATATCGGGCACCGAAGATTAAGCTGCAACCATTGGATAAAGGTGCGGTAAAACAGAAATATCAGGAAATCTTTGGCTTTTCAAGTGATGATGCGTTAGCGATGGCGGACATGACAAAAGGTTATCCATTCGCATTTCAGGTATTAGGATACCTGACGTGGCAGAAGGATGGAGATTATAAGTCTGTGGTTGGTATGTACAGACAGTATCTGAGCGAATATGTATATGATAAAATCTGGTCGGAGTTATCGAACAAGGATAAGAAAATATGCTATGGAATTGCAGAGACAGCTTCGGGGAAAATAAAGGAAATCCGGGAGAAATTATCACTCAAAACAAATGAGTTCAATCCTTATCGTGACAGATTGAAAAAAAGAGGAATTATAAATTGTGAAGAACATGGGTATGTACATTTTGCATTACCGGAATTTGACGAATATGTATTGACACATGTATAAAGGATGAATTGGAAATGGTATATTTAATCGGAGCAGGTCCCGGCGATCCGGGATTAATTACATACAAAGGTCTGCAGATCTTAAAATCGTGCGATGCGGTGATCTACGACCGGCTTGGAACGGGCGAACTTCTCGATCTTGTGCGGTCAGATTGCGCGAAGATCTATGTCGGTAAGCAGGCAGGTGCGCATTATAAGAAGCAGGAGGAAATCAACCAGATTCTGGTAGAGACTGCAGGAAAATACGAGAATGTTGTCCGCTTAAAGGGCGGCGATTCGTTTGTGTTCGGACGTGGCGGTGAGGAAATCCTTACATTACAGGAAGCAGATATTCCGTTTCAGGTGATTCCGGGTGTGACTTCTGCGATTGCGGTGCCGGAGGTGCTTGGAATTCCTGTGACGCATCGGGAAATGAGCCGGAGCTTTCATGTGATTACCGGACATACGAAGAAGGGCGAGGCAGATGCACTTGCGAACATCCATAAGCAGGAGGGAACCAGTGTGTTCCTGATGGGACTTTCGAATCTGGAACCGATTATGCAGAGGTTGCGCGAAGAGGGGGAATCGGCGGAGACACCGGTCAGTGTGATTTCAAATGGAATGCTGCCCGGAGAGACAATCGTGCGAGGTACGGTAGGGTCGATCGGCAAGCTTGTTTCAAAGAACGAGCTTGTTTCACCGGCAATCATAGTCGTCGGGCAGACAGCCGCCTGCACGATGAAGGATAAGAAGCGCAGTGCGATTGATGGCTGCAAGGTTGGCGTCGTTGGCACGGCAGTATTCCGCGAGAAATTGCGCGGACTGCTGGAAGAAAAAGGCGCATCGCTGTTTTCAATCTGTGATATGCATGTCAGGACATGTCCGGATATGGAAAAGTTGGATGTGGCAATTCAGAATTTGAAGGATTACCGGTGGATCGTATTTACAAGCCAGAATGGAATCCGGCTATTTTTTGACCGGGTGCGCGCGTGTGCAGTCGATTTTCGTAAGTTTGCAGATATCCGATTCGCTGTGGTTGGAAGTGGCTGCCAGCAGGCGCTGGAACAGTATGGATTTTATGCGGATTATATACCGGAGCAATATACGACAGAAAGTCTTGCAAATGGGCTTTGTACCGTTGTAAAATCAGGAGAAAAGGTTTTGATCCCGCGGGCAAAGGAAGGAAGCCCGGTCTTAGAACAGATTTTATCCGCGAACCAGATTGACGCAGAGATTCTATCCATCTACGATGTGCGCGGTGTACGGACAGAAAACTGGAAATACTTAAATGATTATGATGCAATTTTATTTGCAAGCGCCTCCGGGGTACATGCATTTGCGGATTGCCTTGCTGAGACCGGACAGCCAGACTGGAACCCGGCACAAGGAAAGAAGTGCATTGTACTTGGCACAATCGGACAGGTGACAGCAGACGCCCTTATAAAATGTGGTCTGCCCGCCGATGTCGTCCCAGAACAGTGCGACGCAAAGAACCTGATAAAGGCATTGGAAAAGGCGTTCGAAAGGAAGAAATCGTAAAGGTCGATTTTGATTATACTAAGAAGTCGAGTTATAATAGGTAATTGCGTAATGTAGCCAATAAAACATATCATATATTTCAATATTTGCTCATGATCATATACGATATGTTTGAAGTTTAGAAGTTCTTAGCTTCAATACATTGTATATGGAATGAACAAATATTGAAATATATGTTTGTAGATATATGATCATTACGCAATTACCATATAGAAACTGCAAGAGGAAAAGAGGAATATACACACATGATACGATTAAGAAGATTGAGAGAAAATGAAGTACTGCGAAACATGGTGCGCGAGACGCAAATCAGCAAATCCGATCTCGTCTATCCGGTATTTATCAAAGAAGGAACCAATGAGAAGAACCCGGTTGATTCCATGCCAGGCATCTACCAGTATACATTGGATCGGTTCGACGAGGAATTAGAGCGCATACAGGCGGCTGGCATTCCGGCGATTTTGATCTTCGGCATCCCGGAGCACAAGGATGAATGTGGCAGCGGCGCTTACGATGAAAATGGTATCACACAGCGTGCGGTGCGTGAGATCAAGAAGAAAGCACCGGAGCTTTTGATTATCGCAGATGTGTGTCTGTGCGAATATACTTCCCACGGACATTGCGGGCTGGTGCAGGATGGGAAAATCCTGAATGATGAGACGCTTCCACTTCTGGCGAAGATGGCAGTAACACTTGCCAAGGCGGGCGCAGACATGATCGCACCGTCCGATATGATGGATGGACATATCGCATACCTGCGAAAGGCATTGGATGAAAATGGATGCGTGGATACATTGCTTATGGGATACAGCGCGAAGTTCGCGTCTGGATATTATTCTCCATTCCGGGATGCGGCACATTCCGCTCCGGCATTCGGTGATCGCAGAACGTATCAGATGGACCCTGCAAATGGCAGGGAAGCATTGCGCGAATGTGAGGCGGATATCGAAGAGGGTGCGGATATCATCATGGTGAAGCCGGCACTTGCTTATCTTGACATTGTGAAAGCGGTGCGTGGTGAGACGAAGCATCCGCTCGCAGTCTACAATGTAAGTGGCGAGTATTCGATGGTCAAGGCAGCAGCGTTAAACGGATGGATTGATGAGAAGCGTATTGTCATGGAGAACATGATCGCAATGAAACGTGCCGGTGCGGATATCATCATAACCTATCACGCACTTGACGTGGCAAAGTGGTTAGAGGAGGAAGCATCATGAACGAAGTGAATGATTTAGGATGCTTCCGACGACCTGCCGCTGAGAGGACGCGAGGGGGCAATACATATTATGAGGAGGAAGCATCATGAACGAAGTGAATGATTTAGGAGGCATAATCATGCAGACAGAATCAGAACAGTTATTTGAAGAATCCAAGAAATATATTCCGGGCGGCGTGAATTCGCCGGTGCGTGCATTCGGCTCAGTCGGACGCTCCCCGATTTTTATAAAAAAAGCAAAAGGTTCCCGTATATTCGATGAGGATGGAAGGGAATATATAGATTATGTATGTTCATGGGGACCGGGAATCCTCGGACATGCAAAGGAAACGGTGATCGAAGCGGTGAAGGCAGCCTGCGATGATGGACTGACTTTTGGTGCCCCGACAAGAAAAGAGCTGGAGATCGCGGAGCTTATCACGGCACATATGCCTTCGATGGAAATGTCCCGTATGGTAAATTCCGGTACAGAGGCAGTGATGAGTGCAATCCGTGCGGCACGTGGATTTACCGGAAGAGATTACATTGTGAAATTCAAGGGCTGTTATCATGGACATAGTGACGGACTTTTGGTAAAAGCTGGATCTGGAGTAATTACACAGACAGTGGCAAATAGTGCAGGTGTCCCGGAGGGCTATGCGAAATACACCCTCGTCGCAGAATATAACGATGAGGAATCTGTGAAACAGTTGTTTGATGCGTACAAGGGACAGATCGCAGCAATCATTGTCGAGCCAGTTGCGGCAAATATGGGTGTGGTTCCGCCTAAGGCAGGATTCTTAGAGTTTCTGCGTGACATTACGCAGACGGATGGCGCATTACTGATCTTCGATGAAGTTATCACAGGATTCCGCCTGGCACCGGGCGGTGCACAGGAATATTTCCATATCAAACCGGACCTGACGACGCTTGGCAAGATCGTCGGTGGTGGTATGCCGGTTGGAACCTACGGAGGCAGACGCGAGATCATGCAGTGCGTGGCGCCACTTGGTGAGGTATATCAGGCAGGTACCTTGTCTGGTAATCCGATTGCGATGACCGCAGGCATTGAGACGTTGAAATTGCTGGATGCGCATCCAGAAGTGTACGCAAAGCTCGAAGAGAAGACCGCAGGACTTGCACGGGCGGCAAGAGAGACATTTGGCGATCAGGTCTGTGTCAACCAGATCGGCTCGCTGATGAGCATTTTCTTCACAGACAAGCAGGTGGTTGATATGGATACCGCGATGACGAGCGACACGAAGCAGTATGCAGCATTCTTCCGATATATGCTTGATCATGGAATCAACCTCGCTCCATCGCAGTTTGAGGCAATGTTTATCTCGGATGCACATACAGAGGAAGATATCAGGAAAACGATCGATGTTATGAAAGAATTTGCACACAGTTAGATCGTGTATGAAATAAGAAATTGACTTTCAAATAATCGAAAAGAATGAAATAGAAACCAGTTTGGAGGAAAACGATGAGTGATACAAGGAAAGATGTCGTAATTATAGGCAGCGGCCCCGCAGGGTTATCGGCGGCGGTCTACGCGAAACGTGCGTTACTGGATGTGGCAGTGATCGAGAAGGAAATGTTCAGCGGCGGACAGATTGTTACAACCGACCGTGTGGATAATCTGCTTGGATTCTATGGAACAAACGGCTATGATCTGTCGGTGAAGTTCCGGGAACATGCAGATGCACTGGAGGTTCCATTTGTTGAAGGAACGGTGACAGCGATTGCCGATCAGGGCGAACATAAGGAAGTGCATCTGGAAGATGGCAGTGTGATCGAGACAAAGGCGGTGATCGTGGCAACAGGAGCTACTCATCGAAAGCTCGGTGTGGAAGGCGAGGCAAAGTTTTCCGGCGCCGGTGTTTCGTACTGCGCAACCTGTGATGGTGCATTTTTCAAGAATAAAACGGTAGCTGTCGTCGGTGGCGGTGATGTGGCACTTGAAGATGCCCTTTATCTTGCAAATGTATGTGAGAAGGTCTACTTGATTCATCGTCGTGATGAGCTGCGCGGTGTCAAGGTATTGCAGCAGCGGATCTTCGATGCCGCAAATATCGAATTCTTACCACACACCGAAGTAAGGGAAATCTGTGGTGAGAACATGGTTGACCATATTGTGATCGAGAACAACCAGACAGCAGAAACGCGCGAACTTGCATTATCCGGCATCTTTATCGCGGTTGGCATGCAGCCACAGGCGGCACTTGTGAAGGATGTCGTGGAGATGGAGAACGGCTATATCCGCGCTGGCGAAGACTGCCGCACAAATATACCATTTCTATATGCAATCGGTGACGTGCGCACCAAGACTGTCCGCCAGATCGCAACTGCAATCGGTGATGGTGCCACTGTGATCGCGTCACTCGAACACGATCTGTTACAGTGAGAACTATTTCAAGGAAATCTGTAAAAGATAGAGGCATATTATTAGACAGCATATGTGATTTCGGAGCAATTAGTAGGTAATAGAAATAATGCTTCAAAAGATTTAAAAACAGATGTGGTGGAATTGGAGTGAATTGTAAAAAATAAAGACTATACTCCAATCCATGAAAATAGGGTATTACTTAAATTGGAGTAAATAACTGATTTTAAGAAGCAAAACTCCAAAACTAAAAAATATGAAGCAAGTCATATAGGAGTAACAACAGCAAAAATAGAGAAGCTGCTCCAAGTGCTGTATAAATTCAAAAAATCCGGTTGGAGTAAATTAGAAAAAAAATAGAAATTACTCCAAATGTGGACATGGGTGAAAAATCCGGTTGGAGTACAGCATCCCCAGTCGAGCGATTTGCTCCAATCAGCAAGCAGGACAGAAGCAATGAGGTATTCAGTAAACAGAATTCCCATACATTGACAATCCTACCCACAAGATATATAATGTCTTGGATTTTATACAGTAGATATTGTACTTTCATACAAATTCAAAGGAGACAATCATGTCGAAGTTACGTTATCATATCGCAGTTATGGCTGCAAAATTCAGCAAAGTCATTATCCGCCTTTCGGGGCGCAACGGTACGCATACCCCGGGCGTTGTTGCAAGAAAGATCTGCCCGGATTTCATGGCGCAGGCACCGAAGGCACCGCTCTGTATCTGTGTGACAGGTACGAACGGCAAGACGACCGTATCGAACATGCTGACCGATATGCTGGAGAAGGAAGGCAAGAAGGTAGTGAGCAACCGGACTGGTTCGAATATCGTGCCGGGCTGCGTGACCAACCTGCTGAACAGCGTCAACTGGCTTGGCAAATGCCGCGTGGATGCGACCGTATTTGAGGTGGACGAGCGCGCATCCCGTCTGATCCTTCCATATGTAAAGCCGGATTATCTTGTTGTGACAAACCTGTTCCGTGATTCACTGAAGCGAAACGCACATCCGGACTACATTTTCAGTGTCATTGACACATACTGCCCGGATACAACGAAGCTGATCTTAAATGCAGACGAACAGTGCAGCAGCAACTTAAAGCCCAACAGCGAACATGTTTATTTTGGAATCGGAAAGCAGGATGACGACAAGACGGAACCATACAACCTGATCGCTGATTATACATTATGTCCAAAATGCGGTACGAAGCTCAAATTCAACTATCTTCGTTATCATCATATTGGAAATGCCTATTGTCCAAACTGCGATTACAAGTCAGCGGATGCAGATTATCTTGCAACAAAGGTCGACAAGGAAGGCAAGAAGTTAATTGTCCGTGAAAAGGATGGAAACGAAATCGAGTACGCACTGATCCATGATGCGTTGTTTAATATTTATAATGAATTGACCGTAATCACGATGATGCGGGAGCTTGGATATTCTTCCGATGAAGTGAAAAAGCGGATTGCAGAGATTCATGTGCCGGAGTCCCGTTACAGTGAGACGAAGGTTGGAAATGTGACAGTTATTCAGGCTCTCAGCAAAGGACAGAGCGCAGTCAGCTCCTGCCGTACCTTCGAGTATGTGGCAGAGGAGCCGGGCAAGAAGGTCATCATGATTGCCGAGGATGATTTCAGCGACAGACAGAAGAGTATCGAGTATATCGGCTGGATCTACGACCTTGAATACGAGCAGTTTGCAAGAGACGATGTAATGCAGGTAGTCTGCTGTGGACCAAGATGCCTGGATCACCGCGTGCGCGCACTGATCGCCGGAATCCCGGAGGAGAAGATCGCATGGGATCTTGATGAGGTTGCAGCGGTCGATAAAGTGAAATTAGATGGCGTTGAGAAAATATATATTTTATACGACTGCGATACCTATGGTATTTCCTGCAAGATGAAGCAGAAGCTTTTGAAGAGACTGGAGGATGAAAAATAATGAAGATTGAAATCCTTTATCCGGAGCTTTGTACCTTATATGGAGACAAAGGAAATATGCAATACTTAAAGCTCTGCTTACCGGATGCAGAATTTGTAGAGACAACATTGAACGCGAAGCCGCTGTTTTTGACAGAGGATATTGATCTGGTATATATGTGCTCCATGAGTGAGAAGAGCCAGGAAGTGATTTTAAGCCGTCTGCTTCCTTTGAAGGAAGAGATCTTCCGTGCATTTGATGCAGAGAAGACAGTATTCTTCTTTGTCGGAAATGCGCTCGAGCTGCTTGGCAAATACATCAAGCGGGAAGATGGCAGCAAGGTGGAAGCACTGGCGTACTTAAACAGCTATTCGGTCAGACAGACACCAAACCGTTTCAATACATTGATGAAGGCAAAATTCGACAACATTACATTGCTTGGTTATACGAGCCGGTTCTCCCATACATTTGGAATCCCAGAGCAGGAGAGCTTCTGTAAGGTGGAGATTGGAACCGGTATGAATCCAAAGTCGGTATTTGAAGGTATCCGCAAAGGAAAGATTCTTGCAACTTATATGCTTGGTCCAATCCTTGTGGCAAACCCGGATTTCACACATTATCTTTTGCGTATGTTAGGCGCGGATATGGAGAAAATACCGTATGAAGATGCAATGCGGGATGCGTATAACCAGAAAATGAAGGAGTTTGACAAGCCGGATTTGGAATTATCTTAAGTCTGAAATACAGAATTCATTCTTTTTTCACTTGCGAAGTGAGAGAATGAGGAGTATATTATAGCTTGATTATGAAGAAAATGAGTCACACAGAGTAGGAGGTACGAGTGTATGACTGATGTTGAAGTATTTGAGAATTATGAATCAGAGGTACGTTCTTATTGTAGAAGCTTCCCTGCGATCTTTACGACTTCAAAGGGGTCGATCATGAAGGATGAGAACGGAAAGGAATATATTGATTTCTTCTGTGGAGCAGGTGCCTTAAACTATGGACATAACAATGATTATATTAAGGAAAAGATGATTGCATATCTGCAGAGTGATGGTATCCTTCATTCTATGGATATGATGACTGTGCCAAAGAAAGAGTTTTTGCAGTTCTTTGAAGAGAAAGTGTTACAGCCAAGAGGGTTGAATTTCAAGGTGATGTTCCCTGGACCAACCGGAACCAATGGCGTAGAGGCTGCATTGAAGCTGGCACGGAAAGTAAAGAAGAGAAATCAGATCTGGGCACTCATGGGATGCTTCCATGGTATGACGCTTGGCGCATTGTCTCTGACAAGTGATGCCGGCAGCCGTGGCGGCGCAGGCGTATGTCTGAACGATGTCACACATATTCCGGCACCATATATGTTCCCGGAGTTAGACACAATCAAATATATGGAGACATTGCTTACGGATGACCACTCTGGTGTGGAGAAGCCGGCAGCAATCATTATCGAGACTGTACAGGCAGAAGGCGGTGTGCATGTATTTTCCAATGAATATCTGCAGGGCGTCCGTGCGCTGTGTGATAAGTATGACATTTTGATGATCGTGGATGATATTCAGGTTGGATGTGCAAGAACAGGAACTTTCTTCTCGTTCGAGCGTGCAGATATCGTACCGGATATGTTCGTAATGTCGAAGTCCATCGGTGGATATGGTATGCCGTTTGCCCTGACAATGTTCAAGCCGGAGTTAGATATCTGGTCACCGGGCGAGCACAACGGAACCTTCCGTGGCAATCAGCTTTCTATGGTTGCAGCGAAGGCGGGACTGGAATATATGCTTGACCATAAG
>DHJV01000096.1:10097-16310 GCA_002404515.1 Lachnospiraceae bacterium UBA4711
CATAAGGTTGAGGCTGAGGTAAAGCGGAAAGAGGGAATCATCCGCAAGTATATGGATGAGAACATTGCAAGACCAGGTGTGGAGATCCGAGGAATCGGCTGTATCTGGGGAGTGCAGGTTGCAGATGGAAAGCTTGCACTGGCAATCTGTAACAAGTGCTTTGAAAAGGGATTGATCATGGAGCGTGCAGGTCGTGACAACAATGTGTTGAAACTGATGCCGGCGCTTGTGGCAACGGATGATGAATTGATTCGCGGATTGGATATCATCAGAGACTCAATGAATGAATTGATGTAAGATATTATTGCCGCACCGGGGAAACTTTGGTGCGGCTATTTTTATATTTGTAACGGAAGTAACGGAAGGGAAGAACGATATGGAACCTTGGATGGGAAGGACGGCAGCAGTCGTCGACCTTGGAATGTTGAAACATAATCTGGCAGAGATCCGCAAGAAATTAAAACCGGGTGTCGAACTGATGGCGGTTTTAAAGGGCGACGGATACCGGCATGGCGCAGAAGGATTGTATCCGACACTGAAGGCGTGTGGAGTGACAAACTATGCGGTTGCCCTGTGGAGCGAGGGCGTTGCCCTGCGGGAACACGGCGCGACGGAACCGATTCTTGTGCTTGGAGATACCAGAGATTATGACCTGGATGAGGCAGTCCGTTACAATCTGGATTTCCCGGTGTTCTCGGTAGAATATGCGAAGACGGTTGCCGAGGCAGCGAAACGGCAGGGCAGAAAGCAGAATGTGCAGATTAAGCTTGACACCGGAATGAGCCGGATCGGGTTCCCGGATAATGATGAGACCCTTGAAGCAATCAGGGAGATCTCACAGATGGAATCCCTGCATATGACAGGTATTTTCACGCATTTTGCGCGGGCAGATGAGTACGATCATAAGAGCGCAGAAAAACAGCTTGCCCGTTTCCTGCGTATGACAGAAAAATTAAAGAAAATGGGAATCACATTTCCGAAGTATCATGTGGCGAACAGCCCGGCAATCCTGCTGCTGCCGGATTCACAGCTTGATATGGTACGTGCCGGAGATATCTTATATGGCTTGAATCCAATCGATGAAGAAGGATTTAAGAAAGAAAACTTCAAGGAGATTTTGAGCTGGTACACCTATGTTGTTATGGTGAAAGAAGTTCCGACAGGAACCGAAGTCGGCTATGGCGGTACGTTTGTGACAAAGCGTCCGACGAAGATCGCAACCCTGCCGGTTGGGTTTGCGGATGGATATCGTCGGGACTTATCGAATCGAGGAAAGGTGCTGATCCGTGGCAAGGAAGCACCGATCATCGGAAGAGTCTGTATGGATCAGTGCATGGTCGATGTGACAGATATCCCGGATGTACAGAGAAATGATCAGGTAACACTGCTTGGCGGAGAACTTTCCATCCAGTGGATGGCAGATCTGCTGGAGACAAATGTCGATGAGATCGTATGTAATATCTCCCAGCGTGTGCCACGTGTCTATATCGATTCCACACAGGAATCATAAGTTCGTAGTAGAAAGAGGAATGTTATGCAACAGGAAACCCGTGTAAAAAATGCCTCACGAAATGTTGTGTTTGGCATGTTTTTGAAAGGCTATCAGATACTGCTTCCATTTATCATGCGTACAGCGATCATGTACTACATGGGCGATGGGTATCTTGGCTTGAACAGTTTGTTTGGTTCGGTACTGTGGGTGTTGAACCTTGCGGAGCTGGGTGTTGGTTCGGCGATGGTGTATTCTATGTATCAGCCAATCATCGACAATGATAAAGAGCAGATCTGCGCGTTGTTAAAATTATATCAGAAATATTACCGGATCATCGGTCTTGTGATCGCGGTCGTCGGGGGAATTCTGACGCCGTTTATTCCGTATCTTGTAAAGAGCGATATGCCAGAGGGCGTGAACATCTATGTCGTGTATCTGCTTAATCTGTTTTGCACCTGTATGTCTTACTGGCTGCTCGCGTACAAGAATAGTCTGCTCACCGCACACCAGAGAAACGATGTGGCAAGCAAGGTCATGCTTGTGACGAATACATTCCAGTATGTAGCACAGTTGGTTGTCGTTATGACAATTGGCGATTATTATATTTATTTGATCGTACAGATTTTCACACAGATCGTGACGAATCTGGTAACCGCATATTTTGCAAACAAGATGTATCCGGAGTATAAGGCAGTTGGCAAGCTGCCAAAGGAAACGGTAAAGAAGATCAATAACCGTATCAAAGATCTGTTCACCATGAAGGTGGGTCAGGTCATTGTATCCTCGGCAGATACGATAGTTATATCTGCATTCTTAGGACTTGCAGCCAATGCATTTTACAACAATTATTATTATGTGCTGACTGCGGTAACCGGAATCATGAATGTTGTGTTTGTGTCGTGTACAGCGGGTATCGGAAACAGTATTCTTGTGGAATCCGAAGAGAAAAATTATATGGATCTGAAGAAGCTTTCATTTATTATAATGTGGCTTGCGGGGATGTGCAGTGCAGTTATGCTCTGTCTGTATCAGCCGTTCATGCGGCTCTGGGTAACGGAAAAACGAATGCTTCCGTTTGCAGTCGTTGTCTGTATGGTTGTGTATTTCTTCATCAGCCAGGTCAACCAGATCCTGATTACTTACAAGGATGCAGCCGGAATCTGGCACGAAGACCGGTTCCGCCCGCTTGTGACGGCACTTGTGAATCTGGTGCTGAATATTATTCTTGTGCAGTTTATTGGTATCTATGGTGTTATCCTGTCAACAGTTATTTCTGTGCTGGTTGTTGGTATGCCATGGATTCTGCATAATCTGTTTACCGTATTGTTTAAGCGGAATGCATGGGAATATATACGGAAGCTTTTATATTATACAATTGTGACAGCAATTGTATGTACACTTACTTATCTGGCTGCAAGTCAGATACCGGGTGTTGGAATTCTGACACTGATCCTGAAGGCAATCGTGTCCGTGATCGTGTCAAATCTGCTTATGTTTGTGGCTTATTTCAAGATGGGAGAATTTGCAGAGGTAAAGAAACTTGTGATACGCGTATGGAAGAGACAGGCTTAATGTGGTGCGTGTGCGTGAACGCTGGGACAGCAGCCATGTGAGCGGGAAGGAGAACTTATGAGGAAGTCAAAATTATGGGCGGTATGTGTGATGACGGCGGCAATGCTCACACTGTCTGCATGCGGAAAAGAGGATAAGCTGGTTCTGGTGACGACGGAAGCGGGCGCATCGCAGAGTGATGCGGCAACAACTGAAGATATTCTGGCGGATATCCGGGAGGAATCGGAGAATACGACGGAAGAGGAAAAGAAGCGCGAACCCGCCTCTGAGGAAGATAAGAAGGTCACTCTGGAAGCAATCTATGATGCAAACAAAGGGGATACATTGCTTGCAGGGGGAAACAATTACAGTTTGAACACAATCTATTACAGTGATGGCGTTGAGGTGTATTCGGAATATCAGTTCCTTGGGTTTGCCGAGGACGGCACATATCTGCAGGCGTATGAGGATTCAAACGGAATCGTGCAGGTGCTTGACAAGGAATATGGATATTGGTACCGGATTGATGAGGACAAGACCTGTTATGCACTGATTTATCCGGAGCCAAATGTGGCAGATGCGATCATCAACACAAACCACAACGATATGATCATTTCGCTCACAGAGGCAGATCA
Organism: Lachnospiraceae bacterium UBA4711; assembly: GCA_002404515.1. Lineage (GTDB taxonomy): Bacteria > Bacillota > Clostridia > Lachnospirales > Lachnospiraceae > Coprococcus_C. The sequence goes on from DHJV01000096.1 coordinate 13,776, forward strand.
GACAATCAAAGATATCTACCGCGAGGATGGTGATCTGGTAGTCGAAACAAATTATAAGAATGATAATGCATCGTATGTGTTTAAATATATTTTGGATGACAATTACAAGGTGCTTGAATATTACTGCTATGATGCAAATGGGGAAAAGGTATCCTATTCATGGGTGACAGAAGGAAATTCTTATACATACCCGGAAGCAATCGCAACGGCACACGAATCCATGATGACGCGGACGGTTACGTTTAAGATTTTAGAGGGAAAAGGACTGGAAAACAGCTACACAGTTCCAGTGGATAAACCAGTACAGCTTGCATTACTGGAATATAAGGCGTACTCTGATGAGGCGTGTACGACAACCTGGGAGGAGACGGCGGATGATTCTGGCATGTATGGGGATGAGGTGATCTATCTCAAACGTGACAGTGCGGATACAACACAGGAAACAACAGAAGATTCAACGGCAAATCCGTAAACCTCTTTACAAATCAGTGGGACATGTAGTATACTACAGATAAGAATGAATAGCAGGAGAAATGTAAAAAGGAAGTGAGAACATGAGTTTGAATATTGGAAGCAATTTTTTTAATAGCATGCTCGGAACATCATCCGGAAGCTCAGGCAGTGGATTGATGGGACTTCTCAGCGATTACAACTCCATTCGGAACGGAAGCTATCTGAAGCTTGCAAAGCATTATTATTCGAATGATAGTGCAAAGAAGGCAACACAGAAGCAGTTTTCCAAGAGCAATATAGAGACGAAGACAGAGGATACTGCGACAAAGACTGCATCGGAGGATGCGTGGAAGGATCTGAAGACACTGAAGGATGAGAAGCTGTATCAGAATGGGGATACAGATAAGATTCGGAAGAATGTAAAGAGCTTTGTCAGCAATTACAACAGTGTGATGGAGCGTGCACAGAGTTCTGATAAATCAAGCGTTCTGAAGGATGCATCCAGACTGGCAGCCCAGACTGGTAATTACACAAGTGCATTAGCCAAGATCGGAATCACTGTGAAGAGCGATAACACACTGGCATTTGAGGAGGAGGCATTTACAACCGCAGATATGTCTGATGTGAAGAAGCTGTTTGCCGGGGATTTCTCTTTCGGAAGTAATACACAGAGCCGTATGCTGCAGCTCGCGAGCGATGCATCTGCAAATTCCGCTTCTGTATTTTATAATCAGTACGGAGCAGTGGCGGGCGCGTCAGTTGGAAGCTTCTATGACAGCTTATTCTAATTAGCAAAGACAGAAATATATAGTTCAATCTCCCCAAGAGGATTGATAATAAGAATGGGAAGATCCGCGGGTTGACTGTGGATCTTCTTCTTTTGTCTGGAAATGGGAGGACTGGTACAATATGGCAAAAATACGAATCGACAAATATTTGGCAGATGCGGGCTTTGGCAGTCGCAAGGATGTGAAGGGACTGTTGAAGACAAAACAGGTCACCGTAAATGGCGTGACCTGCGTACATGCAGAGGAAAAACTGGAACCGGCGCAGGATGTCGTTTGTGTGCAGGGCAAACCGGTCGTGTACGAGAGCTTTTCTTATTATATGCTGCATAAACCACGGGGCGTAGTGTCTGCAACAAAGGATGCACATGAAAAGACAGTTGTGAATCTTATTACGGAGCAAAAACGGCGGGATTTATTTCCGGTTGGACGGCTGGACAAAGACACGGAAGGCTTGCTGCTGTTAACGAATGATGGGAAACTGTCAAATGATCTGCTGGCACCGGGAAAACATGTGGAAAAAACCTATTATGCAAGGATCAAAGGTGTGGTCACGAAGAAAGAGGTTGCTGCATTTGCAGAGGGTGTAGATATCGGGGATGAGATGCTCACAGCTCCGGCAGAGATGAAGATCCACAGGGCAGGGAGTGAAAGCGAGATCGAGATCACGATCACAGAAGGCAGGTATCATCAGATCAAGCGGATGTTTGAAGCGGTTGGCATGCAGGTGATTTACTTGAAACGGCTGCGTATGGGCCCGTTATCTCTGGATGAGTCGCTTGGCTGCGGAGAATACCGAAAGCTTACCACAGAAGAAATCCAGAGTCTGAAAAACAGGGAAGAATGGTAAATCGTTTGTGAAATACGAGAAAGTATGTTGACATATGAGGTAGAAAAAGTATAAACTGTAGAGAAGGTATTGCAGTTTTGCAGGAGGAGACAATATGGACGAAAATAAAACCCCGGAATCCAGATACGATGTGGACGAGGAAGAGGGTGCAACTACCGTATTACGTGCGATGGATGCAGAAATTGAGGATGAAGAAGAGGGCGCAACAACGGTATTGCGCGCAGAAGATATGACACCTGGGGATGACGATGATGCAGAGGGAGCAACAACGGTTCTGACCGGACCAGACCCGGCGATGACGGGCGTACCACAATTTGAGGACAAGACACAGATGCTTCCACCACAGGGAGCACCGATGGGGCAGATGCCGAATGGATCGATGGGCATGCCGATGGGACAGATGCCGAATGGATTGATGGGAGCGCCGATGGGACAGATGCCAAACGG
>DHJV01000096.1:16382-20345 GCA_002404515.1 Lachnospiraceae bacterium UBA4711
AGATGCCAAACGGACCGATGGGAATGATGCCAAATAACGGACAGATGCCACCGATGAATGGTGGAAAGCCACCGAAGGCTCCGAAACCACCAAAGGCTCCGAAGGAGAAAAAACCAAAGACACCAAAACAGCCAAAAGTAAATAAGGATGGTTCACCGAAGAAGAAAAAGACAGGTCTGATCGTGGCTATCTGCGTTGTTGCAGTACTGGCACTGGGCGCAGGTGCGTATTTCCTGTTCTTTACTCCAGAGAAACGGTTCGAGCGGAAGATGGACGTTGCAGAGAAGGCAATGACAGACAGCAATTACGAAGAAGCAGTTACGGCGTATGAAGCAGCGCTTGGCATTTTTGATGATCGGGTTCTGGCCATGAATGGCCTGTTATCCGCACAGATTAGTGCCGGTGAAAGCGATGAGGCAAGAGAGAATTTTACAGAGTTCCGTACAACAATCACGGGCTTTGATGCAGATAAGGTAACAGAGAACAGTGAGGATATCGTGGCATTCTATGAATACGCAGATGATCTTTACAGCGATACCGATTCACTGATCGATGCATATAAGGAAGGGTATGAACTGACAAAAGACAACGGCCTGAAGAAGAATCTCGTAACTGCATATGTAGACCGTGCAGATGCGATGGACAATTCTGATTATGAGAATAAGATTGCTGCATATGGAGATGCGCTTGATCTCGATAGTACAAATGAGGCAGCCCTGAGTGGAAGAAAGGCATGTGCATATGCTGCTTTGGATGATATGATGGATGCACAGCAGTATGATCAGGCAGAGTCTTTCATCAATACATATGCAGACAGCATGTCGGATGTAGATTTCTCTTCTTATACAGAAAAAATCGAGTCAGAACGTGCACTGATGACAGCCAGACATGATCTGATGGAGCAGGTAATCAGCCTGATGTCAGCCTCGGATTATGCAGGAATGATGGATGTGGATGGTTCCGACAATGCAAGCACCGTTGTTGCAAATATGGATGGTGATTCTTATGTTTATGCAACGGATGGCTATGATAGCTCTTATACAGGAAAAGCTGCGGGCATTTACACATATTCTACTTTGCTGAGCTCTGGTTATTACTTCTATTATGGTGATTACGAGAATGGTGTTCGAAGCGGACAGGGAACTATGTTTGTCAAGATGGATGGTTATAATCAGGCATATCTGGTTTATGAAGGTGCATGGAGCAACGATAAACCGAACGGAACAGGTACTGAGACATCTGTCAACGAGGATGCTGGCGATGAGCTTGTAACGGTAACACGTTCCGGTAATCTGGTAGACGGATTGTTTGATGGAGAGGTAACCGTATCACTTGTATCAAACGATGAAGAGTATGGTGGAACTTACACAGGTACATTTACTGCATCAAACGGCGATGCACCGGATATCCGTGAGAATTATCCGGATCTGGATTTCAGTGACGTATCGGAAGATAAGACAGTTTATGTGATACTGGAATGTGACGGTTCACCAATGTACTGGCACTTTTCAAAAGGATCAGCCGCAAAGCTCGGTATATATACTTTTGGAAACTAAGATAAAAATAAATGGTGGTAAAACATATGGACATATTGATCAATGACTATATAAATGGAGAGCGCTCCCTGTGCAGGGATGAAGCTCAGTTTTCCGCGTATCTGTTCCAGATTTTGAATGGATGCAAACGTGTCAAGATCGATTCTGACAATTTTACAAATAAGACATACGAAGTGATACAGGCATATTATATGCCGGCGTTTCTGCGGGACTACTTCAATTATGCAGACAGCAAAGCTGAATTCAACCGGAAGCTTGTGACATTTGCAAACCGGAAGCTGCGTGCACTGTACGCAGGGGAAGAGGCACAGGGTGCAATGCTTGAGGATGTCGATGCCAAGGCAGTGAAGGCTGCGGAGATTTATAATCTGGACAGTGAACTGGATGTGGAGAATCCGGGGTTCGACCTTGGAAAGCATATCAACGGATGGTCTGGAAAAGAACGTGAATATCGGAATCCGCTTGCGCGCTGGATGATGAATGTGCGGCCGGACATCGCAGTTTTGTTGAAACGACGCGGCATCAAACGTACAGAGCTTCGGATGCATGAGATTGATTGTCATTATCTGAATAGTGTGGACACATATCCGGCACTGATCGGGCGCGTGGATGAAAAAGGGCTTGTGACTGGATGCAGGAAGATCGTATGCACAAAGCAGCAGGTAGAGCAATATGCGCTGGAGTTTCTGTGTGAGACACCATCGGAGGAATACGCAGATACCATAGGTATGAAATGGTGGGGACCGGCGAAGGAGTCGGACACACCGGTAGAAAACAGCGGGATTGCGATTGAACCGGGCTTTATCAGTATGGCAAATCTGGTCAGTGCAAAGAATGCACAGATGTACGAGGAAGTGGACAAGCCGATCGCAATGCAGAAATTGCAGGAATATAACAAAGCATTTTATGCGGAGGAGCGGAAAGTGAAGGAACCGAAAGCAATCCTTGGAAGTGCTTTGGAATTACAGATATAAGAATACACCAAAGGCTGGAATCGTTTGTTCCAGCCTTTTTGGGTGAAAATTGCATTTGAGCGGAAAATTCGAAAAAACGCTTGCAAAATAAAATGCCATATGATAATATCTAACTCTGTGATATATTTTTATATTCCTTGCTTCCGACCGGTTCGGAGGCCAATAGACCATAAGGAGGTGCAATAACATGAACAAGTATGAATTGGCGTTGGTTGTTAGCGCAAAGATTGATGATGACGCAAGAACTGCTGTTGTAGATAAGGCTAAGGCTATTATCGAGAAGGCAGGCGGCACAATCACAAACGTTGACGAAAAAGGCAAGCTGAGATTAGCATACGAGATTCAGAAGATGAAGGAAGGTTTCTACTACTTCATTCAGTTTGATGCAAACGCTGAAGCTCCAGCTCAGATCGAAGCAAGTGTTCGTATTATGGAATCTGTTCTCAGATATCTTTGTGTTAGACAGGACGCAGAGTAATAGTTAGGAGGATTTCCGATGAACAAAGTAATTTTGATGGGTCGTTTAACTCGTGATCCGGAAGTTAGATATTCACAGGCTGCAGAGCCTTTAGCAATCGCAAGATATACGCTTGCAGTTGACCGTAGATTCCAGAGAAGAGACAATTCTGGAAATGAGCAGACAGCAGATTTTATCTCCTGTGTCGCATTTGGCAGAAACGGAGAGTTTGCTGAGAAGTATTTGAAGCAGGGTACAAAGATTGCGATTACAGGACGTATTCAGACAGGCAGCTATACAAATAAGGATGGCAACAAGGTTTATACAACGGAAGTTGTCGTAGAAGAGCAGGAGTTTGCAGAGAGCAAGAATGCATCTGGAAACAATGGCGGTGGATATCAGCAGGAAGACAGACCAGCACCGGGCAATGCCAGTGCAGATGGATTTATGGATATTCCAACAGGATTGACAGGCAACGATTTACCATTTAAGTAAGGAAATTAAATGGAGGTAATTAGTAATGGCTTACAATAAGACAGAGAAGAGCGATCGTCCAGACGCTCCTATGAAGAGAAGACCAATTCGTAGAAGAAAAAAGGTCTGTGTATTCTGTGCAGAGAAGAATGCAGTAATTGATTACAAGGATACAAACAAGCTTAAGAGATACATCTCTGAAAGAGGTAAGATTCTTCCTAGAAGAATTACTGGTAACTGTGCAAAGCATCAGCGTGCACTTACAGTTGCAATCAAGAGAGCAAGACATGTAGCTCTTATCCCTTACGTTGTAGAGTAAGAAGAACGTATAAAACTCCAATTTGCGGATTTCCGCAGATTGGAGTTTTTTTGTCATAATATGTACGAATTGATACAAATTAGATACATTTTCATGTTAAAATAAGAACAGTAAAATTAAGGATACTGTGAGGAGATTGCGGTGAGAAAGATAACAAAAAGACGAATGGCAGCCGTGATGGTA
>DHJV01000096.1:20372-35025 GCA_002404515.1 Lachnospiraceae bacterium UBA4711
ATTCTGTATGGGACTGTTCAGCGGGTGCGCAGGCAAAAACCAGACGGATGATCTTGTGATCACGATACCGGAATATGAAAAAATTACATACACAACCGAGCCAGTCGAGCATGGAGATATTGCACCGGTGCTCAATCTGCGGTTGAAGTCAGAACAGTTTGAACGGAAGGAGTACTATCCCGATCATGATGAGATGGAGGTCGATCAGGTATTTGTCCATGTTGGAGATGTCGTACAAAATGGAGATACACTTGTCACCTTCGCTTCGGAGGATATAACGGAGGAACGCAGACAGTACGAAAACCGCGTGGAGGAGGATGCCCTTCTGATTGACCATTATACAAAGCTGGATGCAATCAACCAGACAGATGAGCATCAGGAGAGTATTGAACAGTTAAAGAAGGATCAGGAGATTGCAGGACTGTATATCAAGGATCTGGATGCAAGACTGGAAGCTTATACGATCAAAGCAGAGGGAAGTGGCATTGTGAGCAGCCTGTCGGATATGCTTGATTATGGAACAGTATATGCGGGGGATGCAGTCGTAACGATCCTGTATGGCTCAGATAATTATACCACGACAACAGACGATGACTATGCATTTGCGGTCGGACAGACGTTTACGGCAACCTTTGGCGTTGGAAACTATGAGGTCAGATTGACAGCGATTGATGTGCTGGCGTCGAATACGGATGCCGGGATGAAACGGCAGCTCACATTTACATTGGTGGACTCCGAGAAGCGGCCAAGTTCAGATTCACTGGATCTGGAGATCAAAAAAAATGTGCTCAAAAATGTCCTGTATATACCGGAGGATGCAATCGAGTATGTGGGAAATGACCAGTATGTCTATGTGTTGGATGACGATGGATTCCGGCATGGTGTACAGGTGCAGACCGGAGCAACGATTGATGGTTATACAGTGATTGAAGATGGCTTAAAAGAGGGAGACAAGGTGGTGATTGCAAAATGAGAATCGGACAGAAACGAAAACGACGGCTGGGAGTTTTGATGAGCGTGTTCTGCGCGGTTTCTCTGGCTGCCTGTGGAACAAAATATGCAGACGCACCAGCTCTGCTGGAACCAGTGTCCGGAACAGAATCATATCGGGAAGTATCCGTAGGTGATGTTGGAGCGTTGAAAATCGAATATGGATCGATCGTGCCAACAGAGCATGCAGTGTTCTGGACGACACAGGTCAATGTGGCAGAGGTTCTTGTTGATGTTGGCGATTATGTGGAAGCGGGACAGGTGGTAGCCACTGCAGATTTGGAAGCAGCACAAAAGACAAAACAGGATCTCGAAGAATCACGGAGCCTGCTCGTACAAAAGCATGAGCTGGAGGTGCAGAAGCAACAGCTCACAATACAGAAACTGAATCTGAAACAGGCGGGAGAGAATCAACTGGGAGATTCTGACAGTGCGGTAAAAACAGGAAAAGAGATCGAGACGGAACAGGAAAATGCCAATTATGATGAACTGCTTTATAAGCACCAGCTTGCTAATTATGAGGATCAGATTCAAAAACAACAGGAGATCGTTGAGGATGGAACACTCAAGGCAACTGCAAGTGGATATGTCTCTTATGTGCGTCAGTTTACATATGGCAATCAGGTCACAAGCTCGATGAATGTCATTACGATCGCAGATTATGAGGATACATATATTCAGATACAGAATATAACAATCAAAGACAAGCTTCTGGAGAAATATGACCGTTATTACACGATACAGGATGGAAAGAAAATTCCGCTTCGGGAGTATGCCTATACAACACAGGAGCGCCTGACAGCCGAAAACCAGCAGAAATATCCGGCACTCCGGATGCAGTATGAGGATGCCACAAAGAGCGCTGCGGTCGGCTCTGTGATCGCCGTTTATCTCGTCAGAGACCGTGCGGAGGATGTCCTGTATGTCGGAAATGATTCCGTCTATGAGGACGATCAGGGATCATTTGTCTATGTGAAAAATGGGGAGCAGCGTGAACAGCGCTACATTGAAACCGGAGTCAGTGACACCGTAAATACAGAGGTGATATCCGGTCTTTCCGAGGGGGAAAAAGTGTATTATACATCGGAGACTGCATGGCCGGATGCGTATGAGGAATATACGGTAGGTGCTCCGACGAATTATGATTCGATGTTTTATACAAACCGCTATGCGATTGCGGATACGACGCGGATCAATTATACCTCTCCATACGAAGGCACGATTCAGGAAATCTGTGTATCAAATGGAGATTATGTACAAAAGGGCGATGTGTTACTTAAGGTGCGGACGAACGAAGGCAGTGCGAAGCTGGCGGAGATGCGGTCTGGAATTGAGGATATGAAGGAAAGCCGCACGAAAGCAGTGAAGGCACATGAGGATACACTTCAGTCACTGCAGCAGGAAAAGCAGGCAGCGATGACTGCCGGACAGACACCGCTTGCAACTGGTACGGATGCACAGACAGCAACCGGTAGTGATGCCAAAGAACAGGCAAATCCGAATCTTCCGTCTATGCTGGATATCGATATTCAGATTGAGAATCTGGATTTTCAGATTCAGACGCTGGATTACACATATCAACTGAAACAGTCGGAGGAAGCGTATACAGAGGCAAGCTGTAACAATGACGGAACCGGAGTCATGTCAATCTGTGCTGAGCAGGAGGGCGAGGTGTTGGATTTCTGGAGGGATACCGGAGGCAAGCTGGAACTTAACTCGGACATTTTGGCGATTGATACGCCGGTGAAGGAGAAACTGGCGTTGTATGGCGGAAACAGCAAGGTTGCAAATGGAACACCTGTATCGGTGCAGGATGAGGAAAGCGGAAAGACGATACAGGGCATGATCTGTGGCTTCAACGGAACCATGGAAGGAACAAAGGAAGAGTATTATGTCACGACGGTTGGAGATCGTGTCTATATCACGCAGAGCATAACAGGTGACAGCCGGATGTATTATGTGAAACTGGATGAGGCCGCATCCGTGGAGAATGTGACAGGAAGCCAGATGATCTCCTATCCTCTGATCTCTTATTCGGATGTGTACACGATTCCGGCAGATGCTCTCTACACAGAGAAAGCGAATTCTGGAAAGGAGACATCCGGGGATCTCTATTATGTGTGGAAGATTGTAGACGGAAATATTGAGAAACAATATGTGGATGCGGCGATCTGTAACAGTGCGCAGGATACATCCAAATATAAAAAAGGCAATGCTGTGGCCTGTATTTTTAATGGCATTTCGGAAGGAGATATACTGGCGGGACCAGTTTCAGAGGAAGAGGAGTAAAAGATGATACGGTTCGTTTTACAGAAAATTAAAAACAAAAAATGGTTGACGACCTGCCTGCTTTTAGGCCTTGTCTTTCTGGTGGCAGCGGTTTCCTGTCAGCCGATGTTCAAGGCAGGCTCACTCAATAAGATGCTGCTGGACAGTTTTCATAATGCAGGCGAGGAAGCTGAGACATATCCGTCGGTGATCGGAAGAACAGGTGCTTACCTGACGGAGAAACGGCAGACGGCATCGGCTGTGCTTGATGGTGTGAAAGGGTATCAGCAGACATGGGAGAAATATCTTGGTTCCATACAGGCGGTGAATACACAGACCATCCTGACACTGGACGAACAGTCCACACAGGGGACGTATGGAGGAAAAGGAAAGTATCTGAAGGTATCATATATGCCGGATATGCTGGCACATACACAGGTGCTTGTCGGTGAAGCCTACGATACATACACCGGTGATCTGGCTGGCTGTATGATGTCCGAGAGCGTGATGGATGCCAGCGGGTTTACGGTCGGTGAGACGCTGGAATTTCCGCTCTGGACGGATGCAGACGGGGAAACGCTGAAGCTGCAGGTCTGTGGTATTTTCAAGGAGGCAGACAACACAGATACCTTCTGGTATACAGCACCGAATACGATGGAACAGGAACTGTTTGTGAGCGAGGAAACGTTTGATGCCATCGTGAAGCGGTTTGCACCGGAAAAAATCAACTATGCGACGAATGTGCTGCTTGATTATACAAAGATCAATCAGAAAAACGTGGCAGATGTGCAATATTATATCGAGCAGTTCCATAAGGAAGATGAGAGCTTTACCGATTCGTTCCTGAATCTGCTCAGGCAGTATCAGAAGGACAAGAAAACGGTAGATATCACGCTCTGGGTATTGGAGCTTCCTTTGCTTGGACTGGTGCTTGCATTTATCTATATGGTGACTGGACAGATCATTGACACAGAACAGGGCGAGATTGCCATGATGCGGAGCCGGGGATACCGTCGCAGTCAGATTGTAACGCTCTATGCATTGCAGGCGTGTATTCTCTGTCTGGTGGCAATGCTGATTGGAACGCCACTTGGGTACGGACTTTGTAAGCTGGCAGCATCGACCACGGATTTCCTGACCTTCCGCGCGGGGAATCTCTCAATGTATCATTTTACACCGGTGATGCTTGTCTATGGATTGGCTGCGTCTGCTGTTGGAATCCTGTTCATTCTGATTCCGGTCGTGATCCATTCCGGGGTATCGATTGTACAGCAAAAATCCGATCAGAAGATCAACAAGAAGATGTTCTGGGAAAAATATTTTCTGGATATTGTGCTGCTTGGCGTATCGATTTATCTGCTTCATAATTTCAATCAGGAGATTGATAAGATCCGTGCACGCGCGCTGCTTGGTGCAAAGATGGATCCGCTTATTTTCCTGGATTCTGTATTGTTTATTGTGGCGATGGGACTTGTTGTGCTGCGGCTGCTGCATTATCTTGTACAGCTTGTCTATCATATTGGCAGAAAAAAGTGGCGCCCGGCAGTGTACGCGTCGTTTTTGCAGATCACGCGGAACTTCCGCAAGCAGGGTTTTATCTCGGTATTTTTGATTCTGACCGTGGCGATGGGACTGTTCAATGCCAATGCGGCGCGCACGATCAACCAGAACTATGAAAACCGGATCCGCTATGCAGATGGTGCAGATATTCGTTTGCAGGAGACATGGAAGATGCAGGCGTTTTATGTATCTGCAAATGATATTGACTATAACTATATAGAACCAGATCCGGTCAAATATGACGAGCCAGTCAAGCAGGGACTTTGTACGAACATGGCGAAGGTGATCCGGACGGATAATGTATCGGTGAGCCGTGGAAAGACAAAGATCGCGAACTGTGAATTTATGGGAATCCATACAAAAGACTTTGGTGAGACCGCGTATTTGCAGGAGGAACTAAACAGAGAAGTCCACTGGTATACATATTTAAATGAACTGGCACAGCAGGAGAATGGTTTGATTCTGTCAAAGAATCTGGCAGCGGCACTGGAGGTCAAAGTCGGTGATGTTGTGGATTGCTCCAGATATGGGGATTCCGTGATGAAGAAGGAAACGGTGCGCGGTACGATCAGTGGAAAAGTTGTAGCGGTTGTAGATGCGTGGCCGGGATTTGTACAGTATACGTATGAAGATGGAGAAGAAACTGAGCATTATCTGATCGTCGCAAACTATGCGAAAACGGTGCAGAGTTTCAAGATTTCACCGTATGAGATATGGTATAAGCTGGCAGATGGCGTGGACAGTGATGCGGTACGGGCAGTGATCGATGCGAGTGGTGCGAAGCTGTCGGCATATACCGCATTGGACCGGGATATTGATGCGATGAAGGAAACAGCGATGATACGGATTACAAACGGAATGTTCACTTTGAGCTTTGTCATTGCACTGATTCTGTGTATGATTGGATTCCTGATCTACTGGATCTCATCGATCCGGCAGCGGGAATTGCTGTTTGGTGTATACCGGGCGATGGGATTAAGCGAGAAAGAGATAAACCGTATGCTTGTAAACGAGCATTTGTTCTCCACACTGCCATCGATTCTGGCAGGTGGTGCCTGCGGCGGTGTGGCGACTTATTTGTTTGTAAAGCTGTTTGGTGTGATCTATCTGCCGCAGAAGCATAATTTGAGCATCTATGTCTATCTCGATCAGATGGATGTGCTGAAGCTGGTTGCGGTGCTTCTGGTTATGATTTTGTTGTGTATTGTGATCCTGCGGCGGCTCGTACGGAGCCTGAATATTACGCAGGCGTTGAAATTAGGAGAGGAGTAGGAATTCGCGTATGAATATCATTAAAGCAAGAAATATTACACGGATGTTCCCGGTTGGTGATGGCGAATTCTACGCCTTGAAGCATGTCGATATCGATATACCGGCGGGCAGGCTTACGATATTGAAGGGACGTTCCGGAAGTGGAAAGACCACGCTGATGAATATTTTAAGTGCCTTGGATGCACCGACGGAGGGCGATGTCAGTTTCGACGGACAGGTGTATTCAGAGATGGAAGATGCACAGAAGGAACAACTGCGAAGAAAGGAAATCGGATTTGTTTTTCAGGCAGTTGCGCTGATTCCGATCATGAATGCCTATGAGAACGTAGATTTTGCGATGCGGCTGGCAGAACCGGGGTTGACCGCGAAGGAGGTTGACGAGCGGATCCGGGAGACACTTGCCTTGGTCGGAATGGAAGAGCGTATGCGGCATATGCCGGGACAGATGTCCGGTGGAGAGCAACAGCGTGTCGCAATCGCGCGGGCGGTGGCACACCGGCCGAAGGTTGTGTTTGCGGATGAGCCAACCGGAGCTTTGGATACCGAGTCCGGACTGCGGGTGATGCAGTTGTTCCGGAATCTGATCGAGAAGGAAGGTGTGACGATCGTTATGACGACACATGATCCAAACCTGATGGAGCTTGGTGATGTCGTCTATGAGTTGGAGGATGGTGAGATTATTGACAGACAAATACGAGAATGATACATTGGAAGATAGGAAAAACGACATGGCGGAGGAAGCAGATCTGGCGGAAACTGCCCCTCTGATCGTCTGCGATTCTCTCGTGAAGATCTATAAGACAAAAGAGGTTGAGGTGCTTGCCTTACAGGGTCTCGACCTGACGGTCAACCGCGGAGAGCTGATGGCGATCATCGGGAAGAGTGGAAGCGGAAAAAGTACGCTTATGAATATCGTTGGTGGTCTGGAAGTGCCATCTGCCGGACGGATCGTTGTGGATGGACAGAATCTGGCAGAGTTTACGGAGCGGCAGATGGTGCAGTACCGGAAGAAGCAGATCGGGTTTGTGTGGCAGAAGAGCGGGCGAAATCTGTTCCCATATCTGACGTCGCTGGAAAATATCGAGGCGCCGATGCTTGCAATCCATAAAAATGCCAAGAAACGGCGGGAAAAGGCAGAGGAATTGCTGGCGCTTGTTGGGATGGAGCATAAGCGGGATTCTTACCCGGCACAGATGTCCGGTGGAGAACAGCAGAGAGTGGCAATCGCGGTTGCGCTTGCAAACGAGCCGGAAATCCTTCTCGCGGATGAGCCGACCGGAGCGGTTGACACAAAGACTTCTTCGAACATTCAGGATCTGTTCCGGAAGTTAAACCGGGAGCTTGGACTTACGATCATCATAGTCACGCATGATATGAAGCTGGCGCATAAGGTAGACCGTGTTGTCATGATCTCGGATGGTAAGATCAGTACAGAGAAGATCTTGAAACAGCATTACCGGGATATGCTGGATCAGTTGGAATCACCAGATATGACGGATGAGACACACGAAGAATATTCCGTGCTGGATAAGGCGCATCGCGTGCAGCTGAGCGATGATATGCTTGCGGCGGCAGGCATTGATACGAACAAGGTCAAGGTGCGCATCGAGGATGGACGCGTCGTGATCGAGGCGGAGGAAAAGAAAGAATGATTAAGATACTGGTAGTGGAGGATGAGCGTGCAATTTCAGATCTCATTCGGATGAATCTGGAGGACGCCGGGTATGCCTGCACCTGTGTATATGATGGTATGGCAGCAGCGGATCAGATAGAGAAGCAAACATTTGATCTGGTTTTACTGGATATCATGCTGCCGAAGGTAAATGGATATGAATTGTTGGAATATATCAAGCCGACGGGAACGCCGGTGATCTTCCTGACGGCAAAGGCGGGACTTACCGACCGTGTCAAGGGATTAAATCTTGGTGCCGAGGATTATATCGTGAAGCCGTTTGAGATCGTGGAGCTGATCGCACGTGTACAGGTTGTGCTGCGGCGGTTTCATAAGGATGCGACAAAGCTTGTGTATGGCGATCTTGTCATCAATACGGACAATCGCACAGTACTGCGGGATGGCGTGCCAGTCGAGCTGACACCAAAAGAATTTATGCTGCTGGAGATATTTGTGCGCAACAAAAATATCACCTTGTTTCGGGACAAGATCTACGAACTTGTCTGGGAAAATGACAGCTACGGTGATACGCGTACCCTCGATCTGCATGTACAGCGTCTCCGTAAAAAGCTTGGTCTGACTGATAAGCTGAGGACGATTTACAAGGTTGGATACCGGCTGGAAGATTAAAGGAATAGAGAAGATTCGTGAAGTTTCGTTATAAAGTTGTAATTATCAATATCATATTATTATCGCTCGGAATTGGAACCGTCGGATTCTTTATGATCCGTCGGAATTTCCAGCTTGCGCTCGATGCACAGATCAAAACCTCGATCGAGGAGAACAATCTGCTGCAATCCACGATCGAGTATCGTTTGCTCGATACGATCAATTCCTCCCCATCGAATCTTGTGTATCAGATGAAGAATTTAAGTGCCGATGTCGTAGGCAAGATGGGTGGAAACAACAAAGGTGTCTATGTGTTCTACGATGGTGCGGAGGTTGTGCATTCTGCGGCAGATGACAATAAACTTGCCTGCCCGGAGGAACTGTGGAGTACCGCAGTGATCGGACAGAAGCAGTATATGATCACGAAGGAAGCCGGGCGGTATTATCTGTTTTCCTGTTCAACAAGTCTGGTTCAGGACAAAATGATGAATATTATCAATGCGCGGGATATCACCGAGACATATCAGCTAGTGGAAAATGAACGTCGGTATTTTGTTCTGCTTTTAGGGATCGTCGTGCTCTGCTGTACGGTGGCAGTGTTTGTGATTACCTATCTTCTGACGAAGCCTTTGGAGACGCTGAACCGGGCGTCGAAGAAGTTTGGAGAAGGCGATTACGAGAGCCGCGTGCATCTGCACAGTCACGATGAGGTTGGGGCGTTGGCGCAGACCTACAACCAGATGGCGGATGCGGTGTGTGAGCATATGGATGAGCTGCAGGGGATGGTAACGCGGCAGGAGCAGTTCGTGGCAGATTTCACCCATGAGGTCAAAACACCGATGACAACGATCATCGGGTATGCGGATATGCTGCGTTCTAAGGAGATGAAACGGGAGAATCAGGTGCTTGCGGCGTCGTATATTTTCCATGAAGGAAAACGTCTTGAAGCGATGTCGATGAAGCTGTTTGATTTCATTTATACGAAACACAGAAAGATTGAGTTTCAACCAATCTCGGTTGTGAGCTTCATGCAGGAGGTTACGGAGAGTGTGACGCCGATTCTGGCGCAGAAGAATCAGACACTTACCTGTACGACGGTGGAAGCCCGGATTGAGGGAGACAGCAATCTTTTAAAATCCGCATTTATCAATATTATAGACAACGCCAGAAAGGCATCAGAGGAAGGTTGTGAGATCCGTTTCTTTGCGAAGCAGACGGACGATGGCGTGCAAATTGGCGTGCAGGATTTTGGCGTTGGTATCAGCGAGGAACATTTACAAAGAATCTTCGATGAGTTTTATATGGTAGACAAATCGCGCTCACGGAAAGAGGGCGGTGCAGGTCTTGGACTTTCGCTTGCGGCATCCATTGTGGAAAGCCACGGGGAGAAGCTGGAGATCGAAAGTACAGTTGGAGAAGGTACAACAATGTGGGTGGTATTTCATGAGAAAAATCTTACAAAACAATAAAATACGTGTCGGACTGCTCTTTGTCTGTTGTGCGCTGATCGTTGTACTAAGTATCGTAGCACCGAAATATCTGCTTGCACGGACGCTCACAGAACAGACGAATCACGTCGAGGTGGCACCGGAGGAGTATTATCTGGAAGCGGGAACGATGATGTCACGTAATACATCCTCAAATCTTTCTGCTGTTGACCGGATCAAGCTGATCTCCGGCACATGGGATAGCAACATGACAAAGTGCGAGATCACAGAGGGCTTTCTGGATGAAGTCGAGGCGGTCGAGCTTGCGAAGAAACAGCTGGATGTCTATTACAGGCAGGGCGTGTATCCGTATTCGGTGCAGATCCAGTATGACAATCTGTATTCATATTCGTCAGAGCTTTATTGCTACACGGACACCAGCTTTAATACCTATACGGCATATCTCTGGAAGATCACATTTACGAAGTATGATAACAGCGTGGAGAATATCGTCTATATGACAGAGAGTGGGACGATTCTGCTTGCATGGACAAACAACACGAAACTTACGCAGACAACAACGCTTCTGGACTTCTATGAAAATGTGCAGATACGGGATGTCCTTGGGGAAAATAAGCTGTACACGGCAAGTGCGATGAAGTATATGCCGGTTGCCTCTGTGACGATTCCATATCCGGATACAGAGGAAATAAAAGAGATAAAGAATGGAGCATTGATCACACTCCGGGTATCTGGCGACTTAGAGAACCTGCAGGCGCTGCAATATACGACGGAGCATGGACAGGGAATCGTTCTGATGCCATTACAGAACAACAAATGATATATTTTCTCATATATAATTCTTGATTTTCAAAATAAGTTCCTGTATGATACATATAGTTAGCTGAGACTAACCTATATGCATCAAGGTGAGGAAACGATATGCCAATACAGGAACTGGTTCAAATCAAACAATCAAACGATCTCGAAAAAAACACAGCCGTGATGATGGCGGTTAATTGTGCACCGGTGATCAAGGGAAGCAAGGCTTCGAATCTGATTACAGTGACAATGCAGGAGTTTTACATGATTCGGAAGCTTGTGCGGGGAACCGGGATTTCTTATCATCTTCTAAAAATCAAAGCGAATAAATTCATGTTATTTTTGTATCGGAGAGAAGCACTTAAACGCTACATTCTGTCTGAGAAGGTACAGAAATTTCTGCGTGGTTATGGCTATCCGGCAGATGATTTTTCTGCGATGCTGCATAGACTGTTTGCGCGTGTGGAACAGTTTAGCAGAGGGGAGATTCCATATCCACATGAGATGGGAGCTTTCTTGGAGTATCCGATCGAGGATATCTTAGGATTTATGGAGAATGATGGAGAGAATTTTTCCTTTTACGGATATTGGAAGGTTTATCACAATGAGCAGGAGATGACACAGTTGTTTCAGCGCTTTGACGAGGAACGGGAACATGTACTGCAGGAGATTCTGGAGGGTAAGACAATCCGGGAGATTGCAGTCTGAGCTGTGACTTGCAAAACGCCAAATATATAACAAAAAGAAAGGGATAAGTTATGAGCAAAGTAAGTATTGTATATTGGAGCGGAACAGGAAATACAGCCATGATGGCAGGCAGTATCGCAGACGGTGTAGCAGCCGCAGGCGGTGAGGCAGAGCTGATCACGGTAGATGAGGCAAGTGTCGATGCATTGAAGGATGCATCTGTGATCGCACTTGGATGTCCATCTATGGGCGCAGAGCAGCTCGAAGAGACACAGATGGAGCCATTTATGTGTGAGCTTGATGGCGTAATCGCTGGAAAGCAGATTGCACTGTTTGGTTCTTACGGCTGGGGCAACCAGGAGTGGATGCGTGACTGGGAAGACCGTATCGCTGCAGATGGTGCAACTGTTGTAAATGGCGAGGGTATCGCAGTAAACGGAACACCTGGTCCGGACGCAGAAGATGAACTGAAGGCACTTGGCCAGACACTCGCAAGTCTGTAAAAATTGCAATCATTTAATATTTATCTGGAATAGATACAAATTTGATACATTCCTATGCTACACTGAAACCATCAAATCAGAAGGGGAGGAATCCGAGATGAAACGATGGATAAAGGTGCTTTGCATAGGAATGTTTTTTTCGTTATTGACCGGCTGCGGAAAAAACCGGGGCGATGTTGCCGCAGATTATCAGAAAAATGCGGAGGGTGGTACATTTGAGGCAGGAGAGCCGGCGAATATCAACTATCAGGTCGCAGGAAATAATAATGTGACGTTTACGGTCGATGCCGATGTGACAGGAGGCGAGCGGCTTTCGGGCAGCCGGTGCTATGGAGCAAAGCCACAGAAGCTTGATGACGCGTATGTGGAAGCAAAGGTATATCCGGTATTTGATGAGGGAACGGCACAGTCGGTAAAACCATATATGGTATGTACAGATCAGGAGATGGATGACCGAAGAGATGCTCTTTGGGCAGAGATAGATAAGGTGTATGAACAACCGGCATCCCAGACGGATGCCGTCTCTGAGATCTGGATGTATGGATATTTTGCGGATATGAGTGAGTTGAACTGTAGTACGGATACGAAGGGACAGACAACGCATACAATTATGACAGGGGAAGAAAAAGTGGATCCGAGAATACCGGTCGCGGCAACCAACCAGAAAACCTATAGCTATGTCGATGCAGAAGGTAAGAATATCAGCCGGGCAAGAGTGGATGGCGAAATCGATGGTCTGCCGTATGTATATGAAACGTATTATCGGGAGGCTTCGGACAGCGGAGAAAATGTAAACTGGGTTACCTTATATATGCGGTACGACAGATATCGGAAGCAGATCTTTGTGCGGCCGAAGGAGGACGGGGATGAAATTCCGGATCTGGATGAGGCGGATGCCCAGGCGGTGGCAGATGCATTTTTACAGAAGCTTGGGTATGGAGACTTTGTATGTTGTGGAACGGAGATTGGTGCTTATTTTAAAATGGACGAAGAACCTGATGCGACGAGTAACAATCTGGTTGATCACTGGTACTGTTTTTCCTATAGCCGGAAGGTGGATGGGATTCCTGCAGCGGCCACGGCAGGTGTCAATGATCTGCGGTTTGGCGTATCGGGGGAGCTGACAGCTCCGCAGGAGACCATCGATGTTACGGTGGATGCACATGGCGTTGCGACTGTGAAGATACAGACAAATCAATATGAACTAGAGGAAGAAGGAACCGGTATCACATCCTATCTTACCTTTGAACAGGTGGATGCAGCCGCTCAGAAATACATGAGTGAATATAAACAACCGGATTATATCACGAAGAATGTGACACAGGCGATCACCATAACACATGTAAAGCTAAATTATGCTTATGTGCGTTATACAGATGGAAACTACAATATGATTCCCGTGTGGGCATACTATGGATATCAGTTTGAACAAAATCCATATCAAAGAGTATACAGTGGATATGCTTCACCGCGGGAATGTTTCCTGTTTGGAGTCAGTGCGGTGGATGGACAGATTATTGAGGGCGTGTATTCCAAGGTTGTAGCAAATCCGTTTGATCTATAAAGAGGAGGGAGCATCATGAGACGATGGAATAAAGTAATCTTCTTAGGGGTAACATGTCTGGCACTTGCCGGCTGCGGAAAAAACCGGGGCGATGAACTGGCGAAGGAATACCAGAAAAATGACGTGCAGGCGGGAGATGTGTCTGCGGAGACAGACAGCGTGACAGGGCATCTGGAGTATGAACTTGTCAGTGATTCCGAAATCACATTTACGGTAGATGCGGATGTGACCGGTGGAGACCGGCTTGCCGAGAGCTGCTGCTATGGGGCAAAGCCGGTCGAAGTGAATGAGACGTATCTGAAGGAACAGGTATCTACGGTGTTTGATGAGGGTACAGCGAAGCTGGTGAAGCCATATCCGATGTGCAGTCAGGAGGAGCTTGCGGAGCGCCAGAGAGAACTGCAGCAAAAACAGCAGGAGTTTCAGACACAGGCGGATTCGGAGAAAAGTACCATCAACGAGATCTGGACAAAAGGATTAGAAGCAGATCTTGCAGCAAATACTCTGGCTGGTGACCAGCAGGACGAGGAAATCGTTCAGAAGGGCACGGGAAAGTACCTGTATACGGCTAAAAAAACAGATGGTTCAACGACCAGTCTCGCAAGAATCGATGGAGAGATAAGCGGAGTGCCATATGTATATGAATGGGCAGATTATAATGATAAAAGCAGCAACGCTTACTCGATCACACGTTATGTGCGATATGATATGATCTCAGATGGAACGTATTCCGGAATTACGGTTCGCCCGAAGACCGAGACGGATCAGGTGGAAGGTCTTGAATTACGGGATGCAGAGTCGAGAGCATATGATTTCCTTGTAAAGCTTGGATATGGAGATTTTTCGTGCTTTGAAACCGGAATTGGGTCGAAGCTTGGTGAGAATACAGACAGTACATCTATGTCAGCTTCGTTAAATGACAACTGGTATTGCTTTTCCTATACACGCGCGAAGGATGGGATTCCGGCTGCCGGTACATCGGGGGTACTTGATTTTACATTTGGAATTGCAGACGAACTGGCAACGCCGGATGAGGTGATAACGGTTGCTGTGGATGCAGATGGTGTGGCGGTCGTTAACATCCAGTCTGCACAGTATCAAGTGGATGAGAACGGGACGAAGATTGAAACCTTTCTTTCTATGGAACAGGTAGATGCGGCAGCACAGAAGTATATGCAGGAATTCAAAAAGACGGATGCATATGCATCCGTTCGCAAGATGACCGTGGATCGGGTGAAGCTCAATTACGTCTATGTGCATTACACAAATGGAATGTATA
>DHJV01000096.1:35056-35218 GCA_002404515.1 Lachnospiraceae bacterium UBA4711
TCCCTGTGTGGGCGTATTATGGTTTTACCGGGGATGATGGAAAAGAACGCTATCTGTTTGGCGTCAGTGCCGTGGACGGACAGATTGTGGAAGGACAGTATCTGTATTATATGGATGCAACCTTCGTGATATAATGAAACACGCTGATGCGTGCGCAGGTCA
>DHJV01000096.1:35252-40339 GCA_002404515.1 Lachnospiraceae bacterium UBA4711
CATCACGCTATCGCGTGGTGACATAATATAATGCGATTTCTATCGGAGAGTGCGTTGCACTCTCCTTTTTTTTATGGTAAAATTTTAATGGTTTAGTTTGGAAAAACGAGTAAAATAAAAATAAACGAAAAAAAGATGGAAGGTGAGCGTATGCGTCTTCATTTTACGAAGATGGAAGGACTTGGCAATGACTATGTCTATGTCAACTGCTTCAAGGAAAAGGTAGAGCATCCGTCGGAGCTTGCGGTGCGGGTGTCAGACCGGCATTTCGGAATTGGCTCAGATGGACTGATTCTGATCAAGCCGTCGGACGTGGCGGATTTCAAGATGGATATGTACAATGCGGACGGCACACAGAGCGAGATGTGTGGAAATGGCATCCGCTGTGTCGGAAAGTATGTGTATGATTATGGACTGACCGATAAGACGTCCGTGTCGATTGAGACACTGGCAGGTATCAAATATCTGGAGTTCACACTTGGCGATGAGGAGAAGAACGGACGCAGGACAGTAAAGCTTGTACGCGTAAATATGGGTGCTCCGATTCTTACCCCGGAGGAGGTTCCGGTGAAGCTTCCGGATGCAGGTGATCTCGTGAAGGATTATCCGATCACCGTGGCTGGAAAGGAATACCGTATTACCTGTGTATCGATGGGAAATCCGCATTGCGTGAGCTTTGTGGATGACGTCGGGAACTTTCCGTTGGAGGAAGTAGGACCGCTGTTCGAGAAAAATCCAATCTTCCCAAACCGTGTCAATGCAGAGTTTGTTGAGTTAGTCAGCCCGACATATGCGAAGATGCGTGTGTGGGAGCGTGGAACCGGAGAAACACTTGCCTGTGGAACCGGTACATGCGCAACCGTTGTTGCCTGCATCCTGAATGGCAAGACAGAAGACGAAGTGACAGTGAAGCTGCTTGGCGGCGAGCTTATCATCCGGTGGGACCGCGACGAAAATATCGTCTATATGACCGGCCCTGCGAAGGTCGTCTTCGATGGCGAAATTGATGTATAACCAAGGCAGAAGTTATAAAACATTCGTAGTAAACAATAAGAAAAATGTGTAAATCATATAATTTTGCAATTATCTAGATTGCAATACTATAGTTTGTGCATATTTGTAAATACAGCTGCAAACCATGAAATAGTAAATCTGGTTGTTCAAAAATGTCAATTTGAATGCAGACCATTGAAACACGCTGGTACTTAATAAGTGACAGCTTGCTGGCACGAATTTAGTACCACTGCGTGTTGAACTGAGCGGGAGCGCGTCTGCATGGAATTGAACATTTTGAACAACCTGTATGCAGTATAGCGGTTTGCAGCGTGATAATATTAGGAGGAAAAGACATGTTCAAAGTAAACGACAACTATTTGAAGCTTCCGGGAAGTTACCTCTTCTCAACCATCGGCAAGAAAGTACGTGCCTACCAGGCAGCAAATCCTGACAAGGAGATCATCCGTCTGGGTATCGGCGATGTAACCCTGCCACTGGCACCAGCTATTATTGACCGCCTGCATGAGGCAGTATCTGAGATGGGTGTGCAGGAGACATTTAAGGGCTATGCACCAGACCTTGGCTATGAGTTTCTGCGTAGTGCGATCGTGAAGAATGATTACAATGCACGCGGGGTTGATATCGCAATCGACGAAGTATTTGTCAGCGATGGCGCAAAATGTGATTCCGGAAATATTCAGGAGATCTTTTCCCTTGACAATAAGATCGCTGTCTGCGATCCTGTATATCCAGTTTACGTAGATTCCAATGTTATGGCAGGAAGAACCGGAACGTATGATGCGGCAACCGGACTTTGGAGCGACGTGATTTACATGCCGTGTAAGGAAGAAAATGGATTCGCGCCAGAGCTTCCGGAGGAGACACCGGATATCATCTATCTGTGCTTCCCGAACAACCCGACCGGTGCAACGATCACGAAGGATCAGCTGCAGAAATGGGTCGATTATGCAAACGAAAAGCATGCGGTGATCATCTACGATGCAGCATATGAGGCATATATCAGTGAGGCAGATGTGCCACACACCATCTATGAGTGTGATGGTGCAAAGACTTGTGCAATCGAGCTTCGAAGCTTTTCGAAGAATGCCGGATTTACCGGAACAAGACTTGGATTTACAGTGATTCCAAAGGAGTTGAAATCCGCAGATGGTGTTGCCCTGAATCCACTTTGGGCAAGACGTCACGGAACCAAATACAACGGCGCACCATACATCGTGCAGGCAGCCGGAGAAGCTGTGTACTCTGAGGCAGGAAAGAAGCAGACTGGCGAGCAGATCGCATACTATATGAAGAATGCAAAGTATATTTTTGATGGATTGAAGAGTGCCGGATATTCGGTATCCGGTGGTGTGAATGCACCATATATCTGGCTGAAGACACCGGACGGTATGAGTTCATGGGAGTTCTTCGACTATCTGTTAGAGAAGGCAAATGTTGTTGGTACACCGGGTTCTGGATTTGGACCAAGCGGCGAAGGATATTTCCGTCTGACTGCATTTGGAACCTATGAGAATACAGTCAAGGCAATCGACCGGATGAAGGCACTGTAACAGGTTGTTGGTATGACAGAGAATGTTTATAAGCTTGTTATGTTGGGGCTTGTAACTGGATCCTGGCTGTTTTTTAGCTCCATGTTCCTGCTGAAACGGAAACCGAGGTCATTTCTGTTTCATGCAGGCATGTGGGCTGTGTTGATGGTATATTTTATACTGTATGAGTTTTTGATGAGTTACCACGGCGAGATGGCGTGGTTTCCGGCAGGACTCGTGGAGATTGCAGTCATGATGACGGTTGTTGCCGTGAATAATGAGGGAAATCTATGGAGAAACTTCTGCATCGTTGTGTTACAGCAGGGAGTTGGAAGCCTGTTTTTTACAATGACAGCATTGCCATTTCCAAAATTGCAGGAGTATCAGATGAATATCGTCGGATTTCGTCCACTTCCGATTTCTGTTACGAATTTTTTGATTTTGGGTTTGATGAATGTCTGCTGTGTCATTGCAGCACTTATTCTGAAATTTATTTTCCGAAAGGAATATACCGGGGATGGACATCTGTACCGGAATATTATGATTGGGTATATTCTGATCGCATATGTATCCCTTGCTTCGCGCTGGAAGCTGATTGACCGGATACGACAGGGCGATGCAGAGATCAGTAATTTTATTGCTTTGTATATGGTGTGGATCATAGGAATTGTGATTTTGTGCAATTATGTTCCATATGTCTACAACCGGTCAGAATCCAGATGGCAGAAAAAAGAACAGCAGATGTTGACGCAGATGCTGGCAGAGAGTGAACGCCACTATGAACGGCTGGTAGAAGAACCGTTTGCCTATGGACAGACGTTGAGCGGAAATGTGACGTTAGACGCGGTAGTGGCACACTATACGAAGCGTGCGCAGGAGCGGAAGATACTGTTTGATGCCGTCGTAGAACCGGTACATATACCAAATATAGCAGAACTGGATGTAACGGCGATTGTTGACGCGATGTTGGAAACGGCATTTGCACACGTCTCGACAAGTGCGGATGCATTTGTACAGTTTACCGTGCGGCAGAGAAAGGGCAGCTTGTTTCTGGATGCCGATTATATGACAGGAAAACGAATCCTGCACAAGAAGGAACAGACGCTTGCAGACGCCCTGATCAGGAAATATGAAGGCAGTAAACAACTGCGGAAAAAAGGAAGAGAACGGCAGATTTGTGTGCTGATTCCGCAGTCCTCGGTTCGCAACTGAAATAGAAATACAAAGAAACGGAACGATTATTACGATGAAGATTATTATATGTGATGATGAACGAATGGATGCCGAGCGCGCGAAAACAATATTACTTTCCTGCAAAGGTGTTCAGGAGGAAGACATTACGATTCTTACACCACAGGAGATGCATCTTTCATTAGAGGTGCAAGATATAAAATGCGATATTGCGATTATGGATATCGAGTATGAAAGCCGGCAGTTTAACGGGATTACATTAAGTAAAGAGTTAAATAAGAAGCTGCCACTGTGCCAGATCATTTATCTGACATGGGTGCTGGAATTTGCACCGGAAGTGTATGATACGATCCACTGTTATTTTGTGTTAAAACAAAATGAGGAGAAGATGCTGCCACGTGCGATGGAAAAGGCAATACAGATTTATTGCGATCAGGAAGATCATGAGATTATTGAACTGCGGAATCATGGAAAAATGATGTATATCCGGCAGGCGGATATCATGTATGCCGAAAGACAGGATCGGATTGTACAGATTTACACGGCACAGGGGACGTACCAATGCTATCAGTCATTGACGAAGATCCTGAAGCTTCTCGGGAGAAATTTCCTTCGCTGTCATGGTGGATATGTTGTGAATTATAATTATATTGATACTGTGATGCGTGAAAGCGTGATTTTGTCAAATGGTACGGAGATTCCGATTGGACGGACATACCGGACATCATTTCACGAACAGTACATGCGTATGGTGGAGCAGCATGTGTAATATAGAAACAGGGAGAAATGTAAATGGAAAAAGCAGTGGGGATTGTGCTGTTTGTCCTGTTGGTTGTAGGCATTGCTTATGTGCAGGTGCATTATTACCGGGAGCGGCAGCGGGCAAAGGCAGAGTGTGAACGGCTGGAGCAAAGCATCGGACAGATGCAGAAGCAATATGCCGATGTGGCAAAACAGAACCAGTCGTATCGCCAGATGAATCATGAATTGAAAAAGTACCAGTGGCTTGTGCAGGTTATGCGTGAGAATATGGGAACGGTCACGCATGGACAGTTGCTGGAGCTTGTATTGCAGAAGAAAATTCAGGAAGCAGAGAAAAATCAGATTACCTGTGACGTGCAAGGAACTCTGAATGCAAATCTGCGTATGGATGAGATGTCGCTGGTCAGTCTGATCATGAATCTGCTGGACAATGCAATCGAAGCCAGCGCACAGACGGAGGACAGACAGATACAGGTCGTGATCACGGAAGATTCTGCGGCACAGATGCTGGAATTGAAGCTGTGCAATTCCAAGAGCAGCAGGCAGAAACTGCATGCAAATGAAGCAGGAACGGGATATCAGACGACT
>DHJV01000096.1:40368-51107 GCA_002404515.1 Lachnospiraceae bacterium UBA4711
GACTAAGACCGATCAAGGCTCTCATGGATATGGAACACAGATCATCCAGCGGATTGTCGATGAAAATGGCGGTACGATACAGTATATGGATGCCGGGGATACCATGCAGGTCATTTGCAGACTCTGTATCGAAGATAAGAAGCTTTAGAGCGAGGGATAACGTATGACACAGGATGAATTTAGCTGCCTTTATGAGGAGAATTCATTTACATGTATTATAAAAAAAGGTCTGGCGATGTTGGATGGTGACCGTATCCGAATCGAACATATCGACAGCGATACGGAGACTCTGGTGATTCCAGATGAGCTTCCGGTTACACTGTTTGATATACAGGGAAGAAGCTACACACGCGTCCTTCCGGTTTCGGAGCTTGGGAAAAAGGCGTGTTATGAGAAAAAACACTTAAAGCAGGTGCGTCTTGGGAGAAATTTACGTTTCCTTGATGACTATGCATTTGCACGTTGTGAACATCTGACGGAGGTTGTGGCAGAGGGAATTGATGGATTTGCTGACCTGCGTCTTGGCAATGGCGTGTTTGATGACTGCGGAAGTCTGGAGGTCTTGGCACTCGATGGTGACCGCGAGGCAAGGATTGCGAAGCTGCTTGCAGCCGTGCCACGGTTTTTAAAGGCGGAGGAGCTGTTGACCGGCGGCGAGATTGGGACGGATGCATGGTATGAACGCTGGGATTTTGCCCTGCGTGCATTTTTGAAAGAAGACGATGTCGCAGGGTATATGCAGGCGGTGCTTTTTGGCAAGCGGAAGTTCGCTGACCGGGAAGCGTACATTGCCTATGTGCAGGAAGCGAAACGTGCTTTGTGCAGACTGCGGTTAGAATACGGTGAAGAATTGCAGGCGTTTGCCCGGAAACAGTGTGAGGAGTATCTGGGAGAAATGCGGCAGAGATAGAGGAAGGAAGATGGCATGTCCAAATTTACAAAGCAGGCGATTATGGATGGATTTATCGAGTTGTCCAAACAGATGCCAATCGACAAGATCACGGTAAAAAAAGTAACCGATTATATCGGAATTACGAGAAATACTTTTTACTATCATTATCAGGATATCTATGCCCTGTTAGAGGAGATCGTCGTCACAAAAGCAAAGAAATTGTTCGTCTTGGATGAGGAAAATCTGGAGAATTCGTGGAAGAGCAACCTGCGTTTCATGGGGCAGTATGGTAAGAAAAATGAGAACTTCATAAGAAACCTTTATCAGTCGATGGGACGCGATGCGTTCGGAGACCAGCTTGTAGAGATCAGCTATGGTTCCATCTACCGGAGCGTGCAGGCATATGCGGAAAAAGAGATGGTGAAAAATCCGGACGTCACATACAAGGAGCAGGCGATTAAGGATACAGCCTATATACTTGCGAAGATGCTTTCGGAAAATGCAGTCGAGTGGATCCGTGGACGCGTGGAACAGGATCCGGTTGCACTGATGGAGAAAGCAATTGCAGCAATTGATGGAGTAGGACAGGTACTATTGAATAATTTGAATCAAAACCTGAATAATAAGTAAAACAGAGAAAAGAAATGACAGAGTAATAGGAGGGTATATACATGGCAGGATCCCATATTGCGATTCCGACGATTTTGAAGATCGGGAGCGGAACGCTTGGAAACGTAGGAAAATATCTGCAGTCAAGCGGATTTAAGAAGGCGGTTGTATTCTTTGGAAATGGACTCGTGGAGATGTTCGGAAAGACGGTGATGGATTCCCTCTCCGAGGCGGATATTGAGGTGCTTTCGTATTGTGAGCTTGACACAACGGATATCAAGGATATCATCAATCTGGCGTTTACGATTGATGCCAAGACTCAGGTTATCCTTGGCATCGGCGGTGGCAAGGTCATTGATGCCGGAAAATATGCGGCGTATCTGCGGAAGCTTCCGTTTATCAGTATGCCGACATCGGCATCGAGTGATGGATTTTCGTCGGCAAGCGCATCACTGCTGGTAAATGGCAGGCGTACCTCTGTACCGGCGCGCATGGCATATGGCATTGTGGTGGATACCGATGTATTGAAGTCTGCGCCTGCGAAGTTTTTATACTCTGGTATCGGCGATATGGTATCAAAGATCACAGCACTTTACGACTGGATTTTCGAGGCAGAGCATGGTGTGTCAGAGGTAAATGATTTTGCGGTGATGATCGCGAAGAAGGCAGTCAACAGCTTCGTGCGGACACCGTTTGAGAGCATTCAGGACAATCTCTTCCTGAAGGAACTGGTTGATTCACTGGCGATGAGTGGAATTGCAAATGAGATCGCGGGCGGCAGCGCACCGACGAGTGGCAGTGAGCATCTGATCTCCCATGCGTTGGATAAGATGCTGGAGGTGCCACAGCTTCACGGTGTACAGGTCGGAATTGCCACTTACGTGATGGCAGTTGTGCAGAATCATCGGTATGTGCGTGTGAACAAGATCTTTGAGGATACCGGTTTCTGGGATTTTGTTTCGACGCTTGGATTAAACCGGGCAGACTATGAAGCGGCAATTGATATGGCACCACATATCAAGCCGAACCGTTACACATATCTGCATGAGGAACAGTATCGGGAGAAGGCAAAACAGGTGCTTCGTGTAGATCCGGTGATGAAACGGATATTTGGGGAATAAAAACAAATAAAAAATTGTGCAAATCGAACGGAATGTGTAAAAAATATACACATTCCGTTTTTTGACACTTGTAGAAACTGGGATTATATGCGAAAATAACACAGTGCTTTTCTACGCACATACCGATGATGACCAGATGTGTGCAGAGAAAATACAACAAAATTAGAAGATAAAGTGTGAGCGAAGATGAAGATACTTTTGATTAACGGAAGCTTGCGTGGAGAGTACAGCTCCTCCCTTAAAGTTGCCCGTGCATTTGTCAAGGGCATGGTAGAAGAATATGGAGCGGATACGGAAGTCTGCGAGGTAGCGTTGAAGGACAAAAAGATTGACCATTGTCATGGGTGCTTTGTCTGTTGGAAGACGACGCCGGGACAGTGTTGTATCCACGATGATATGGACGAGCTTCGGCAGATGGTGATGGACAGCGATATCATTGTTGAGAGCTTTCCGCTTTATTTCTTTGGACTGCCTTCGAAGCTGAAAGCATTTACGGATCGCATGATCTCTTATGTACAGGAGTATCGCGGAAATCCGGGCAATGAGGAGAACCACCGGTTTTTGCACAACATGCGGTATCCGGAGCTTGAAAAGAAAAAATTGATATTAGTATCCACATGTGGCTATGAGGTGACAGACAACTGTTACGATGCCGTGTTTGCAGAGTTTGACCGGATCTGCGGAGAAGGGAAATACACAACGGTGCTGGCACCGCAGGGTGGACCACTTTCAGAGCAGGGCTTTGCAGAAAAGGTGGCTCGCTATCTGGAGAAATTCACAGAGGCTGGTCATGAATATGCAAGAGAAGGCTGCTTATCGGAACGTACGTGGAACAAGCTGCAGCGACCGCTGCTTGGACACAGTACATTCGAGATGGCAATCAA
This sequence comes from Lachnospiraceae bacterium UBA4711, assembly GCA_002404515.1. Lineage (GTDB taxonomy): Bacteria > Bacillota > Clostridia > Lachnospirales > Lachnospiraceae > Coprococcus_C. The sequence goes on from DHJV01000096.1 coordinate 43,875, forward strand.
TATGAACTGGGACAACCCGGAGGTTGGCCCTTACGGAAAGCTGGTGTAACATCATGGAGATACTAAAGAGATTTGCAGCGAAGCTGGCCTTTGCAATCGCGAATGGCGTGATCCGCATCCTGTACCCGCCAAAGGTAACATGGGAAGACAAAAAGGCAACGAAAGAAGCGTTGAAGAAGGGCAATTGTGTTGTCTATTCAAACCACACAAGTCATGTCGATGGATTCTATATGACGCGCCTGTTTGGCAAATATAAGGTACATACCTTTGTCGCAAGGGACTGGTACGATAGGAAGAAAATCAACTGGTTGTTCCGCAACCTTCCATATATTCCGATGAACCGGCAGGAGATGGATACAAGCTGGCTGTCGATGGGATTGGAGAAGATGAATGAGGGCTGCCCGATCTACATATTCCCGGAGGGACATACGAGTCACACCGGAGTGATGGATGAATTTAAACCTGGATTTCTGATGCTTGCAAGACAGGCACAGGCACAGGTGGTGCCCGTTGTAATTGATGGAGAATTTAAGGTGTTCCATCGCATGCACATCATTGTCGGCAAGCCGGTCGAGATGGACTTGAACGAGGAGGGCAGACCATCGGTTGTCCTCAAAAAATATGCAGGTGTCTGCAGAGACAGAATCTATGAACTGCGCGATACCTATGGCGTGAAGAAATCATGATATTTGGAGTGGAAACACTCTTTAAATATACCCGTTTATTTTATTCGGGGGAAAATATAAGAAAAGGAAGGATACATAGAATGAACGAAAAAGAGTTAGAAATCGCTGAGAACATTAAAGGAATGCTTTCAAAGAATCTTAGAATCCCTGAGGAAGAATTAGATTATGAAGTTCCATTGTTTGGTGATGGAATTGGACTTGATTCTGTTGATTCCCTGGAGATTATCGCTTGTATCGATTCTGCTTACGGTGTAGCTATGACAGGTGTTGCAAAAGAGCACTTCTACAACATCGAGAGCCTTACAAAGTACGTTGTAGCAAATATGTAATAGCAAGTCATACAAAAAGGGCTGTCCCGAAAGGAAACTTTGGGGCAGCCCTATGTATTCTGAAAAGGAGATAAAAATGGATAAGATTACAAATACACGCTGCGTTGTAACCGGACTTGGTATGATCAGCGCAATCGGAAATAACGTAGATGAGTGTTTTACAAATGCACTGGCTGGAAAAACCGGAATTGATAAGGTAACTTCTGTCGATACAACCGACTGTTATGCAAACCTCGGTGCAGAAGTACACTGTGATACACTCGATGAGATCGATGAAGCAAAGGATGTTGACCGTGTCAGCAAGCTCTGCCTGAAGGCTTCGAAGGAAGCACTCGATGATGCAGGTCTTGTGATCGACGAGAGTAATGCCGGACGTGTCGGCGTTGTCATGGGAAGCTGCGTCGGTGGTGTTGTCAGTGTTGAAAATTATGTAACAAAGGGTGAGCATGCAGAGGACATCAACAAGATGACGATTGCCTCTATCGCAAACCATGTAGCAAATATGGCAGGTGCAAAGGGCGTTGTCACAAACGTTGGTAATGCCTGTGCTGCAAGTACGATCAGTATTGCTTATGCATGCGAGTTGATCCGTGCCGGTGTGGCAGATGCATTTATCGTTGGTGGTGCAGATGCATTTGCATCCGTTCCATTTTCCGGATTTTTGGCATTGCATGCACTTTCTGAGCAGGCATGTTCGCCATTCAACCACAGCAACGGTATCACACTTGGCGAAGGTTCCGGTGCGATCATCGTGGAGAGCTATGAGCATGCAAAGAAGAGAAATGCGAAGATCTACTGTGATGTGCTTTCAGCCGGCATCAGCAGCGATGCTCATCATATCACAGCGCCACGTCCGGACGGACTTGGTCAGATGTACGCCATCCGTCAGGCAATCGAGAAGTCAGGCATCGAGCCAAAGGATGTCGCATATGTAAATGCACATGGAACAGGAACCGCTAAGAACGACGAGGCAGAATTCCTTTCCCTGCATACGATCTTTGACGAGGCAAATCCAGACTTAAGCGTCAGCTCCACAAAGGCAATGGTTGGTCACTGCTTAGGTGCTGCCGGTGCGATCGAGGCAGTCTTCGCAATCAAGGCTCTGACAGAAAACAAGATCCCACCAACAATCGGATATTCTGAGGAGGATATCAAGGCACTTGGTGAGAAAGCAGGCACATTCGATTTCATGCCGAATACAATGAAAGAAAAGGATCTGCACTATGTCATGTCAAATTCCTTTGCATTTGGCGGAAGCAATGCAAGTATCATCTTCTCAAAGGAGCCGGGCAATGTGAAGGAAACCGAGAATGACGAGAAAGTTTATATCACAGGTCTTGGCATTGTCAGCCCACTTGGAAATGGTGTTGTCAACTACATTGATAAGGTCAATGCACAGGCAAAGCCGGAAGCAGCGTCTGTACATGCAAATGTAGGAAAAGAAGATTACGATAAATATGGATTGAAGATGGCATTCTACAGAAAGCTCGACAAGTTCAGTCTGATGCAGGTAATCTCTGGCCTTGAGGCACTGCAGGAAGCCGGTATCGAGGTAACAGAGGAGAATGCAGAGGAGCTTGGTATGATCGTCGGAACCGGCGATGGCCCACTTACAACCGTATACGAGTTCCAGGAGCACATTTCCGAGAATGGAACAACTGCAGGTTCTGCCTTCAACTTCCCGAATACTGTTTACAACGCAGCAGGCGGATATCTTTCCATCAAGACAGGTATGCGTGGTTACAATGTAACCGTGACAAACGGTGCACAGTCTGGTATGAGCAGCTTGTGCTATGCATATAACGAGATCAAGCAGAACCGCGGCAAGGCAATGCTTGCGACCGGTACCGATGAGAACAGCGAGGTTATGGAGAAGCTTTATGCGAAGCTTGGCAAGGTAGCCGGTGATGTAAAGCAGGCATATGCTGGCGGTGACGGATTCGTACTTGCCGATGGTAGTACGAGTATTGCACTTGAAAATGAGACATACGCAGCAAGCCACAATGCAAAGAAGTACGCAGAGGTATGTGGTTACGCTATGACACACGAAGGCGTTGCTTACGGTGATGTGGCAGGTACCGAGAAGGGATTGATGAACGCAATTGTAGATGCGGCCGCTATGGCAGGTATTACATTGGAGCAGATTGATGCTGTTTTTGGATTTGCAAATGGTGCCGACGAAGTCGACACATTGGAGCGTCATGTCTACGAGGAGATCTTCGCAGGCAAGGTACCTGTACATCAGGTCAGAGATTATACAGGTGAAGGCAGAGCCGCAAGCTCTGCACTGTCTGTTGCACATGCCGCACTTACACTGTCCGGTGATCTTGCTGCAAGACAGAATGCTTATTATGTAACAACCGAAGAAGTAACGAAGGAAGTTGTTGATACATCCGCATACAAGTATGTACTCGCAACAAGCTGTGCGATCGGTGGCAGCTATGCCGCAGTCATCTTAAAGAAAGCAGCATAATATTCATTAAAAAGAAGATGTTAATTCGGTAATTGAGACAAAGAGAGAATGAATTGTATCATATATTTCAATATTGATTCATGAATATATACGATATGTATGAAGTTTAGAAGTTCTTGATGTTCTGTTATGTATCAGCAATGTTTGAACACGATGTTCAAACAAGCCGCCACTGAGCCATGGATGGCGAGCGGAGGGCGCATATGAATCGTAGATTCATATTTAGGATGCGCCCGACAACCTGCCGCCGAGCGAAGCGAGGGGGCATTACCCATGCGGCGGTGGCGTATATTATAGATACATATATCAGAACATTTAGAACTTCTTAGATTCAATACATTGTATATGGAATGAATAAACTGGAAATATATATTCATTCTGTGTCGGGTTCGCAATTGTGAAATATACAAGTTAAAGGAGAAAAACATGACAAATGGTAAAGTAGCACTTGTCACAGGTGCGTCCCGCGGAATCGGGCGTGCTTGTGCGATCAAGCTTGGAGAGGCTGGCTACAAGGTAGCCGTCAACTATAATTCAAACGAAGCAGCCGCAAATGAAGTCGTAGAGAAGATCAAGGAGGCCGGAAGCGAGGCAGTTGCCATCAGGGCAAACGTATCTGATCTTGCGCAGGTAAAGACAATGATGCGGGAAGTTATCAACGCATTTGGACAGCTGGACGTCCTTGTCAACAACGCCGGAATTGTAAAGGATGAATTTGTCCTGATGATGAACCCGGATACAATCGATCAGTGCCTTGATCTGAACATTAAGGGATACATGTACTGTACACAGCAGGCAGTCCTGAAAATGTTCTCGAAGAAGCAGGGCGTCATTGTGAATGTTTCATCCGTAAGTTCCAAGCTTGCGGTACCGGGACAGAGCGTATACAGCGCAACCAAGGGCGCTGTAAACTCTATGACCGCGACAATGGCAAAGGAGCTTGCTCCATATGGCATCCGTGTCAATGCAGTTGCACCGGGCTTTATCGCAACCGATATGGTAGAAGCACTGCCAGAGGATAAGAAGGAAGAATATCTGAAGGATATTCCGATGAAGCGTTTTGGTACAGCTGAGGAGATCGGCGATGTAGTTACGATGCTGGCTGGACCTGCATGCTCATACATGACAGGACAGGTAATCGTATTGGATGGAGGACTGAGCCTGTAATGATGAATATTAACGAAGTACAGAAAAGAATCAAGCAACGTCCACCGTTCCAGATGATCGAAAAGGTTCTGGAAGTGGAAGATGGCGAGTATGCAAAGGGAATCAAATGTGTTTCTGTAAATGAACCATATTTTGCGGGACATTTTCCGGATGCGCCGATCATGCCGGGTGTGCTGGTGATCGAGGCATGCGCACAGCTTTGTTCCATTACGATGGAGAGCCAGGGTACCGAGGACGATAAGATCTATGTGCTGTTAAAGTGCGAGGAATTCAAGTTTTTAAGACCGGTCATTCCGGGCGATTGTCTGGAAATCGAAGTCCGCAAGGAAAGCGGCGGCGCCGGACTGGTGAAATTTAATGCCAAGGTAACGGTGGATGGAAAGGTAAAAGCAAAGGGAATCCTTGCGTTTACATCCATGAACAAAGAGGACATTTACAATCAATAAAACACATATATTTTCGGAACTCTTTTTAATATGTAAAAAAAGTAAAAAAAGTTATTCCTTTTTTCGATGTTTAATGCTATTATAATGCAGGTTGAAAAATCAATGTGCAGTTTGTCACAGGTACATATGTGGCATAACATAGATTAAAGGAGGACGATGATATGACAGTAGCACAAATTTTGGCTGTATCTATCTTTGTGGTCATGTTTGTGTTGATGGTGCTGGATAAGATCGAAAAACAGTACATCACACTCGTGGCTGGTGCGCTGACACTGATTCTTGTATTTGGTGTGGCAATGCATAGCATGGATGCGGTCATTGAGACCTTGAATGTAAAGAATATTTTCACGAAGGGATTCTGGATTACATCCGGTGAGGGTTCCGAGGAGTCATCCGGTATTAACTGGGCGACGATTATATTCCTTGCAGGTATGATGGTAATGGTAGAAGGTATGGCAAAGGCTGGATTCTTCCGGTGGTTATGCTTACGCCTGGCAAAGCTGGTACATTATAAGCCGATACCATTGTTCGTGACATTTATGATCATGGCAGCCGTTCTGTCCATGTTTATTGACAGTATCACGGTTATTTTGTTCCTTGCAGCCGTTACGATCGAGCTTGCAAAACTGTTACATTTAGATCCGGTACCAATGATTCTGTCGGAGGTATTCTGTGCGAATTTAGGTGGTTCCGCAACGATGTGTGGCGATCCACCAAATATCATCATCGGAACAGGACTGGGCCTTTCGTTCTCAGACTTTTTGACAAATACTGGTCTGATCGCCGGCATTTGCCTTATTGTAGTCATTATTTACTTCTACCTTGTATACCATAAGGAGCTGTTGTCCGAGGAGGCACAGGAGCTGGATACATCCAACATCCCGGATCCTTCTACAGCCATTACAGACAAGAAGAAGTTTATCATCAGCAGCGTGATCTTTGCATGTGCCGTTGTACTTCTGGTATCGCATGCATCCACAGGACTGACCGTTGCATTTATCGGTACAGTTATCGCGATCATTACCCTGATCACAGCAGGTAAGGACGCATTGGAGCTGATCAAGAAAGTAGATTATAAGACATTGTTGTTCTTCATCGGACTGTTTATCGTCGTTGGTGGACTGGAGCAGACAGGAATCCTGAAATCTATTGCATCCTTCATCGGTAAGGTCAGCGGCGGAAATGTATACGTGATGGTAGCAATCATCATCTGGATCTCTGCAATCGCAAGTGCATTTGTAGATAACATTCCATTCGCAGCAACGATGCTTCCAATCATCAAGAGCCTGGCAGGTGCAAACCAGCCATTGCTTGATTGCCTGGCATGGACATTGTCGATCGGAACGGATATCGGTGGTAGTGCAACGCCAATCGGAGCTTCTGCAAATGTCGTTGGTACATCTGTAGCAGCAAAGAATGGTTATCCAATTGGATGGGGCAGATATTGTAAGACAGCTGCTCCGGCGATGATCATCGTTGTAACGATTTCTATGCTTATGATCTTCCTGCGTTACTGTGGTGGCGTAACGATGTAAAGCGCAGACGACAGTACTTGAATAACAGAATAAGTAACAAAACAAAATACTCCGTGCATCGCATCTGGTGCGCGGAGTAAATTATATAAGAAAACATCAGGAGGTGTAAAATGTACTTAGTATTTGATGTTGGTGGTACATTTATCAAGTACGCACTCATGGATCAGAAGGGGAAGATCTACGAGAAATACAAGGTTCCAACGCCGTTTCAGGACGGAAAACTTGACGAAAACGGTGATGAGATCACACCATATACAGTGAAAACGGAGGATGGAATCGCTGCATTTTTGGAGCAGATTGATATTATATACGGAAAGTACAGCAAGAATTACCAAATTACAGGTATTGCGATGAGTCTGCCGGGACAGGTAAATGTGAATCAGGGAATCGTCTATGGCGGCGGAAGTCTGCCATATCTTGACCGGGTGCCACTTGGTAATCTGATCAGCCTACGGTGTGATAACGTACCGGTTGCACTTGAAAACGATGCAAAATGTGCAGCTCTTGCGGAGGTCTGGATCGGAAATGCAAAGGACTGCAAGGATGCCTGCGTGCTGGTATTTGGTACAGGGATTGGCGGAGGTATCATTATTGACC
>DHJV01000096.1:51146-56611 GCA_002404515.1 Lachnospiraceae bacterium UBA4711
GCGCCATGGCGTAGGCATGATTGCCGGAGAAATGTCATTTTTATATGATGGACTTCCAATTGAAGATGTGGACAGGATTCGTCCGCTTGAAGAGTTCAATTCGAAGCAGGGGGAGGAACTCCCGGATCCTTGTATATGGACACAGCAGGCATCCGTGCAGTCATTGCGCCGGAAGGTTGCCCAGGCAAAAGGACTCAAATGGCAGGAAGTAAATGGCGAGGATATCTATGAGATGGCAGAGACAGATCCGGAAGTACAGGATATTCTGGAACGGATGTATTATAACATTGCATGGCATTGCTGTAACCTCTATATCACACTTGCACCGGAGATTATTTTGATTGGCGGCGGTATCAGCGCACAGCCAAAGTTTATGGAGGGAATCATCAAATATACGTCGAAGCTTCGCCGCTTGTCTTATATCTACGAACGTATGAAGATTGATCTGTGTAAATTTGGAAATGATTCCAATTTGATCGGAGCGCTGTTTAATTTCCTTCAGAAATATAATCTTGCCAAGTAAAAGGAGGACATACATGGAATTATGGGATATCTACGACCGGAACAAGCAGCGTACCGGACGTACAATGAAACGAAATGACTGGCATATGCAGCCCGGAGATTTTCATCTGACCGTGCTTGGTGTAATCCGTCATACAAATGGAAAGTATCTGATTACAAAGCGTGTAATGACAAAGGCATGGGCACCGGGAAGCTGGGAAGTATCCGGCGGTGCGGCACAGGCAGGCGAGGATTCGTTGGATGCAGTGAAGCGTGAGATCAAAGAAGAAACCGGACTGGATGTATCTTCCTTTGAGGGGGGATTTGTCTTTTCTTATACACGCGAGAATCCGGAGGAAGGGGACAACTATTTTGTGGACATCTACCGGTTTACCGGAGATTTCACCGAGGCAGACCTGCACCTGCAGGAGGCGGAAACCGACGGATATATGTTAGCAACCGCGGAAGAAATCAAGGCGCTTGGCGCACAGGGTAAGTTCCTGCACTATGACAGTATCAAACAGGTATTTTCATAAAATTTACAAAAAAAACAAAAATTCTACATTTTGATGCGAAAATGATGCAACAATGATGTAAAATAACAGAGAGAGGTCAGAGATGGCTCCTCTCTGTTTTTGTATGCCCGCTATGGGCGGGATTGCAGAAAACAGCCGTCATCAAAAATAGCAAGGAGACAGGTTTATGAATCGAATTTTAGTTGTGGAAGATGATACATCCATCTCCAATGTCATAGAGATTAGTTTACGGAATGCAGGATATCTGTGTGATTGTGTCTACGATGGCACGTCGGTTGCCGGACAGCTTGAGCAGGAGGCGTATGATCTGGCACTGGTTGATATTATGCTGCCGGGACCGGATGGGTTTTCACTGATGGAATATTTTAATTATTATCATGTCCCTGTGATTTTCCTCACTGCAATGGGAGATGTGCAGGATAAAGTCAAAGGATTAAAGCTTGGTGCAGAAGATTATATGGTAAAGCCGTTCGAGATTATCGAACTGCTCGCCAGAGTGGAACGTGTGCTTCGCCGGTACAATAAAGTATCGCAGACGCTTACCGCCTATGATATAGAGGTGGATACACAGTCCTTTCAGGTAAAGAAAGCGGGCGAGGAGATTCACCTGACGAAGAAGGAGTATGAGATTTTAGTGATGTTTATGCGTAACCCGAATGTTGCATTGTTCCGGGAGCGGATCTTCGAGAGTGTATGGCATGAACCATATTACGGGGACAGCCGTACCGTGGATCTGCATGTACAGCGCCTGCGTAAGAAACTTGGCCTGGAGGATAAGATTGTACCGGTGTATAAGGTAGGATACCGGCTGGAGGTATAAACTTGAAATTATTTTGGAAACTATTTTTATCTGTTTGTACCTGTATGATGCTGGCATTTTCAGCATGTGGAACATTTTTGATCCATTCCGGCTTCCAAAGTGCAAGAGAAAAGGACATCCAGAACGGATATAATAATGTAAGCGTTGTCTGTATCAATCTCGTGCAGAATGTAAAACGGACGATTAATCTTGTATACCGGGACACCGGATACGAGAAACAGAAAAATGTTGTCGTGCGGCAGGCAGCACAGTCGGTTTCTATCCGGAATTCTGGCGAGGAGGTGCAGTTTGCAATTTGGTCAGATGAAAAGACAAGGATTTACAGCACAAGCGGTTTCAAAGAGTCAGGTGTGTCAATCTGCCGGGATGATCTGGAAGAGGGGCAGGAAGGTTATAAGATTGTAAAACAGAATGGCAGATATATACTCTACACGGGAACAAGTTTCCGGGTGCTGGAACGTGTCTATTATGTGGAGACATTTTCCGACATCACACGGGATTATGAAAACCGGAACACACAGCTTCGGATGTTCCGGGTGATTATGATTATTGTCATGATTGTCTGCCTCATGCTGATGGCAATCTTAAACAATATGATCGTGGTGCCAATCCGGCGGTTGTCGAAAGCAACGAAGCTGGTAGCCGGAGGACGGGCAGGAATCCGGATAAAAAAAAGAAGCAAGGACGAGATTGGTGTATTGGCGGAGGACTTTAACCAGATGTCCACCAGCCTGAATCGGACCATGAAGGAACTCGAAGAAAAAACAAAAAGTCAGGAGATGTTTACAAACAACTTTGCACATGAGTTAAAGACTCCGCTTACGTCGATGATCGGTTATGCAGATTTGATTCGTTCCAATCAGCTTTCCGAGGAGGATGTGGTTACTTATGCCAATCAGATTGTCGTGGAGGGCAGACGCCTTGAGAAAATGTCAATGAAGCTGATGAATCTGATCGTGCTTAAAAAGCAGGATTTCCTGCTCTATGATATGGATATCGTGAATTTTGCGGATGCGGTATATGAGACATTACTTCCGGTTGCTGACAAATATGAGATCGATCTGACGGTCAATGTGCAGCCTGCGATGGTCAGGATTGAACCGGATCTGATGAAGACGGTATTGATCAATTTATTTGATAACGCCAGAAAATCGATGGATGGAAAAGGAAAGATCTCATTGTTTGGCGTGTGGGTATCCGACGAATACCGGATGGGGATCAAGGATAATGGATGCGGGATTGATGAGGAAAATCTGGGGCGTCTGACAGAAGCCTTTTATATGGTTGATAAATCACGCTCCCGTGCGAATGGTGGCGCAGGACTGGGGCTTGCGATATGCAGTGAGATTGTCAAGCTGCATCAGGCAAAGCTGCAGATTATGAGCAAAAAAGGGGTTGGAACACAGGTGAGTGTCTGCTTCCCGAAGGAAGTTTGCAGACATGAAAGCATGGAAAAGAAGGAAACGGAGGAAGAAGTATGAGGAAACGTGCGAAAACAAAGAAAAACGAAGAAAAAATACAGAAAAACGATCATTTCCTGAAAAGTGTCCTTCGAAACTGCCTGTGCGTGCTGGCAGGAGCGGCTATTTTAACAGTCGGGATTATGGCACCAAAGACTATTTTTGCAATGATGGATAAAAATGAAGTCGATCACATCTATGTGCAACAGGCAGATACGGCATATCTGAATACTACGGCACAGATGACAATGGAAGAAAAATTGAATCTGCTTGACTGGAAATCAAAGGGCATACATGTTTCAAGTTCTTATCCGGTAGAGGATGCGGATCTGTATGACGATTATGATATTCAATTGAAGGTGGCAGAGCAGGTAGAAAAGATGCAGGCAGTACATTTGCTCCCAAAACTTGATTTTAATATCCGGGATGCATATGCGGACACGGGGTATGAGACTCTGGTAAATCTGGAGAACATGAATCAGTACGAGATGCTCGTATACATGGTGTTCCAGGAATCCGATGATTACATGTATTTATCTGTGGATATGGAAACCGGAAAGATTTTGGGGTATACTGTATATGCATATATGACAGAAGCTGAATGGCAGGCGCTTCTGAAAGCGGATGTGGTAAAATATATGTCGGAGGAGATGGGCATTTCGGAAGAGGTTATTATTAAGAAGTATAACTATGGTGTCTATAATGAAAGCTATGGAGAAGCCTATAACATGAATGAAAATGGGGAACTGGCTGCAGGAGAAAATATGGAGATCCCAGATCACACAGAAAATGAAAAGCAATTTGTACAGATCGGCATGTGGGTGGATCAAGATGTATCCCCCATAGGGAATGTCTATGATGAAAGTATGACGCAATGATAAACATATGCAACTTGGATGGGAAAATGATACATATATGATGCACAATCCGTGTAGACTATGGAAGGTTTATAAAAGGAGTGTGCATGAAAATGGAGTACAAAAGACACAGACGGAATGAAACAAGCGGGAATGTGGGTATAATTCCCGAAGATTCAGAAGTCATCAGGAGGCGGACGATGTTGCAGGAACAGCAACGCGAAGAACTGCGTAGAAAAAAAATAAAGAAACGAAAGGAAGAACTGCACCGGCGCAGAAGAAAAAAACAACGGGCAAAGGAATTATTCTGCCTGTGTATCTGTGCTGCCATGCTGGTGTTGATTGCTGCTTTGGTGCGAAGAGGAATTTCCTCCCCCAAGCAGGGTGTATTAGATGCGGCGGCAGCCAGTGAGGAAGCAATCACAGAACAGCCGGTAGAGGCTACAGAGCCGAAGGTGCAGGCAACAGGTGAGGTCACACAGGCACAGAGTCAGGCATTGCCGGATTATTATGAGAAGAAGTATATGACAGGATCACCGGCACATTATTCGACAGAGGAGATTCAGACAAGATTGAAGAATCTGGCAGACCGGTATCCGGAGTTTCAGACGATCTACGATCACATGGATCAATATCCGGAGGCGCTTTTGAATAATCTGTGCTGCAACCCGAATATGCTGGATTTTGCACTTGGTTATCCGGAGAGCTATGACACGACCTCCGGTACGCTGGAAACATCTGAATTAGAGGGAATTCCCCTGTTTATCCAATGGGATAAGCGCTGGGGGTATGATGCCTACGGAAATGATGTCATCGGATTGTCCGGCTGTGGACCAACCTGCCTTTCGATGATTGTCATCGGGCTGACGAAAAATCAGCAGGCAACACCGGACAAGCTGGCGGATTATGCAACGGAACATGGATACTATGAGCAGAATTCCGGAACGAAGTGGTCATTTATGGATGAGGTGGCCGCAGTGTACGGTGTACAGGGATACTATATTTATCTGAGCAAAGATAACATGCAGGAGGAGCTTTCACAGGGACATCCGCTTGTATGTGCGATGCGGTCCGGAGACTTTACTTCCCAGGGACATTTTATCGTGATCGCCGGAATGGAAGGAGATAAGTTCCGTGTTCATGATCCGAACAGTATAGAGCGAAGCCAGCAGTTGTGGGACTATGATACTTTACAATATCAGATCTCTGCGATATGGGCATTTAAGGCTGCAGAGTGACCGAAAAAAAGAAACTATGCCACTGATTCGACAAAAATAAAAAAATTGAAAAA
>DHJV01000069.1:0-20126 GCA_002404515.1 Lachnospiraceae bacterium UBA4711
ATAGTGGATATCGAAGGTGATGGATATGGGGAAGTACCGAGAGACAGTGAGGGCGATACCATATCGACATCGGAGGCACCTGTGCATGATGGCATGGCAAGAGGCAGCTCTGAAAAGGAAAAGGCTGAGAAGAGGCTGTGTGAAGAGGGCGGGTGTAAGCATGAAAAAGGTGAAAAATCTATCTTCGATAGAATATCAGACAAACATCAACAAGTAGCTAATCGTTCAGGAATACTAGGACATACAAAGACAAGAGAAAAAGGAGAAGAACTGTAATTGAAAGGAGGATGTACAGATGGCAATAGAAGATAAGAAAGATAGGGATATTGTGTTGCTGACGGGGCTTCCGGTTAGTGATGAAATGCAGGATGTGCTTGATAAATGTAGTGCAGGAGAGTATGTGGATATTGATGAGGTAAATGCAACGCCTGAGATGAAAGCTGCGGAAAGTTGTGTATCTAATTCAACACCAACTATTAATTTAAAGGACAGAGATCCGATTCAGAATCATGTATTTGAGACGCTCATGAATTATGGATCCATCAGTCTTGATGAGAGTGGTAAGCCGCTTGTTGACAGTCATGGAAATACAATATATAATAATGATGTAGAAAGAGGCAGACGCCTTGATATCGTAATCGGTCTTCCCGCTTCTGGGAAATCATCAGCCATAGTAGATACAATTTCATATGAGCATCATTCCATGCTAATTGATAACGACGAAGCCAAACGACAGTTTCCGGAATTTAACAAAGGATGGGGTGCAAATACGGTACACAAAGAATCGCAGATTGTGGAACAGGCGGTATTTAAGCAGGCTTTAAGTGAAGGTCGGAATATTGTTCTTCCTAAAGTCGGAAGTGATGCAGGAAAACTTGTGAAATCCTATATATCATATGCCAAGGATGCAGGATATAAAATCAACGTTCATTTTGTTGACCTGGATAGAAATAAGGCACTTGGGAGAATGATGGGCAGATTCATCCATACTGGAAGATATTTGTCGCCTAAGCTTATAGATAAGTATGCAAATGAGCGTGATGGAAATCGCATCGCACAAGCATACGAGGAGCTTAAGATGATGGATGTGATTGATGGATATTCTAAGTGGGATAATGATGTAGGAAGAGGAGAAAAACCGATACTTTTAGAGGCAGCTAATTTAGATGATGACTTTATAAAGAATGCAAGAATGAAAGGAGACATGGAGAATGAAGAACGTAAACATGGACAATTTAACAGAGGCAGCGAAGATGACTTATGTATCAGCGGAGACAGTGCTGGAGACAGAGGAACGCATGAGCATAGCGGAGGACGAAATCCGGGCGAGAATGAGCGAGATGGAGAACATGACGCCAGTGGAGAAATATCAGTTCCAGAGGAAGATTTACGACAAGTATCTGGTATAGTTGAAGAATTTCGGGCAAATACGAGAGATAAATTTCATGAGCTTGATGGAGAAAATTCTGAGAGCATCGAAACAATGGTGAGAGGACACATCGAAGATGCGATAGAGACATTTGGCTTAGACGCAAAAGTTGTTGATGTTGTGTTGGTTGGAAGTAGATCACGAGGGATAGAGCATGAGGAGTCAGATGTAAATGTTGTAGTAGAATTCTATGGTTCTGAAAGGGAAGATGCACTTTCTGATATTCTTAATGAGGAGGGGCTTTCAATTGCAGGAAAAACTATAGATATCAATACAATAACTAAGGATAGAACTGGAACACTTGAGACGTTTCTTCCAGAAGAAGAAAAATACCTGGCTGAGAAAGCTGCAGCAATGGAACAGACTGCGGCATCAAAAAATATGGTGGCTGATATGTCTATAGAACAGGCTGCGGAAGCAGAGCTTAAGAGTAGTGATGAAAAGAAACGGCAGCATCCTGATCAGAAAAGAGGTGGGAAGTTCGCTAATTTTTCTATGCAGAAGAAGGAGAATAGTGAAAAGTATAACTTATATGCAGATGTTCAATATCCAAGTGGAGAGATAGATAGACATAAGTGTATTGCACAGTTTGACAACAAATCTCTTGCGCAAAGATTTTGTGAAAAACGTGGTTTACAGTGTGATGATGTTACTGGAAACTTGGATAGTGTTATTAAGCATAAGAAGCAACTTGCAAATCAGAAAGGTAAGATATCTCCAGATAGAAATGAAAGGAAGCCAGGGAGAGGCATAGGAGATTAGAGAGGTAATGAAACATGGACAAAAGATCAGTCGAGTATAAATTGATGCGAACAGCAAATATAGTGTTTTTGTTTTGCATCGTCTTCGAGGTCGTTGGAATTATGACTGTAATGTTCTGGGGAACATTAGGAGCAGAAATGGCTATATACTTTATGACATTCGTATTTGCAGTATTTCTTGCAAGAAAGAATGGACTGAGTATAGTTGTAAAAAAACCAAATATAAGCACGTTTCTTCAGGGGATTGGAATTACAATTTGTGGAATTCCGGTAGCATTGGTGCTTAGTGCATTGGCAGCATTTATGTCATCGGCAGGCGTGGATACATCTGAAGATGTAACGATATATCCTATTTGGCTGTCTCTTATAGCATTTGCTGTTGTGCCGGCAATTGTTGAGGAATATGTATTCCGAGGTGTAATCTTAGGAGCATATCTTCAAATTGAAGAGCGAGCTGCGGTATTTATAAGTAGCTTATTTTTTGCAATGTTGCATTTTTCTCTAGGATCAGTTATGTATGGATTTATGTATGGTTGCATATTTGCGCTTGTAAGGGTTGCTACAGGCAATTTGATATATTCTGTAGCGATGCATGGTGTATTTAATATGGTGAATGTAGCAATGGCTTATATCGGTATAACAATGGTGCCTGGTTGGATCGTGCTCCTGGCATTTTCTGCAGGACTTGCTGGATTTATTATATTACTTATCGTGTTTTTCAAAAAAAATCCTGTGTCACTTTCCAAGAGTAGTTTTAAACGTAGACAACTAATAACAAGAGAAGGGTATATAACATTAATAATTTGCCTGTGTGTTACAGTTATGCTGCTTATGATGTAAATATGGGGCTTTCCGGGAGACCGGGAAGCCCTTTTTGTTGAAATTCTATCGTATGTAACAATGGTCACGATTAATACACATAACAATAGTAGTTTTTGAAAGTTATTAAAAGGGAATGAAATATATGCCTGATTGATGTAAAAACTTTGACATATTAGATGAGCCGTGATAATATGATTATAGAAAAGGTGCTACCGATAGACGGTTAGTCCCTAGTAATTAAAGAAATGACAAAAATGCCGCTTCAGTTTACCAGACAGGGCGGCTATTTTTGTGTCTTATTATTATCCTTACCAAAGGAATATCCTATTCCAAAGCAGGTTAAGCCGAAGCTTACTACTGCAATAAAATCGACAATACTCATATGGCTTAGCCCTCCTTTCCTTTGCTTCCAGAAATCTGGTTTCTATGTAATCGGAGGGTCACAGTCCCTCCGTAGTGAAGGACTAACCGCCTACCGTGATATGGTAGCACCCATAAACAATTATAACAATAAAACGCTATTTTATCAATGTATCGCTTTTATATATCTTCATGATTTCTTCCCAAATAGGTATTTATCTCTTTTTGGTAATTTTGTAATTCATTTATTTCGCGCTCGTTCTGTCGTTGCTGATCTTCAAGCTCTCGAATTTCCTGTTCTGCCTGTAGCAATCTTTTTTGAAGTATCTTAATGCTGGAACTGTTGATTAGCGATAAATCTATATTACGGTTTTTAAGAGCAAATTCTGCATCGTGAAAGGCATTTAATTGTGTGTCGTGCTCCTGGTAATACATCTCCTTATCAGGCGCTTTAGCTTCGTTTATAGAATAAATTTTTAACTTTTTATATAATACACAATCATCAATAAAATGGCGCAATTCAGAAATTTCGTCTCTATTTTTGGATATGGATGATGCAAGATAATTATTTGTCGCTTTCAAAGATTTTATATGTCCACTTATATCAGTATACCGGATACCATAATTATCCATCAGCTCCTTTTCTATTTGTTGCATTCTTCTTGCATTTTGCACATTTGTCCATCTGTGCAATAGATAATTATCCGATGTAACAGGAGTAGAAACATCTCTTATGGATTTAATCTTTAGACTGTTTTTATCAAGAGTTTTTTCCAAAGGAGTCATGGATTCGTATAAAGCTTTCTTTTTTGCTATTTTTTCTTTTGCTCTTTCTTTATGCGATTCGAGATATGATAATCTTCGAGAAATTCTCTTCCTAATGTTTTCATCGGTATAGAATGTGCCAAGAGAGTAACCTCTGTGAAAACGGTCTTCATCTGGAAATTTGTACTTGGTTACAATTCCGTATTTTCGGGAATTACCCTGTTCGATTATTATGTTTTCAGCTTCTAATAATTCAATAAAATTTCCGAAAGAGGAGGCTTTCATAATCGATCTATCAATCAATTTTCTAAGTTGGGTTTTCTTTGAGCCTGATGGATTTGACTTATCTTCTAGCCACTCCTTGTAATTTTTTCCTTTTCCTCTTTTTTTGTCGATTACACTGAGGCCATATTCACGGCATAGGGCATCATTATTTTTTTGCAATGTGTGAAGTAGTGAGAGATTATCATCCAACCTTCTCCCCGTCATACCACGTTCTGCAGAACACATAACAAAGTGATTGTGAATATGTCCCTTATCGACGTGAGTAGCACAGATGAAAGAGTAATTTTCTCCGAAAGTATTGTGCATAAATTTCATTCCAATTTCATGTGCCTGTTCTGGAGATACCTCATCCGTAGGGGCAAACGATTGTATGAAATGATATGCTAAAATCCCCTCAGAGTTACGGTTTTGTATTTTATTGGTTAGTGCCATTTTGAAACATAATTCAATATTTGAATCAGTACAACCATCGTAAGATACAAGAAGCCGCTCGTTAGTCTTATCAGGATTACGCACATAGTTGATAGTTGCCCTTATATTTGCTTTAACTTTTATGATTTTGGTAATCGCCATCTATATCACCTACCCAATTCTCTTTTTCTTTAAATTTGATAAATTTAAATTTTTCCTTAGTTGCCTTTTTTACAATTTCTTGTATCTCAGTCATTTGACTTTGGAGCAGTTTTATTTGATAAGGAGTTACGGAATATGTTTCATTTACGGCTGCTGCAATTTGGTTGATGTTATTTCCTACACGGGAAATTTGCGTGGAAAAATCATATAAGCCAGACATATCAAATCTGTAACAATGTCCGGAATGTATATAGGCTCTAATTACCTGTGAGACAGAACTGTATTTTAAAAAATCTTGTTGTTGTTTCAGCATGCTGTATTCCTCTTCTGATATTTTTAGATGTATTTCTTTTGATTTTTTACTCATTTTCTTTTTTGGTCCTTTCTTTTATTTAGGGGTTTGGGGATGTGCCCCATTTCTTTTTTTGTATTTTTTCTGATTTGTCTATGGCGACAAATTTGAAAAAATGCGGTTTTGTGGATATAAAACCAATGCTTGCTGTACTTGGTTATGCCACGGGTGGCATAACAGGGCATAAAAAAACTGCTGTTACTATGGGCACACTTCTCCCACGGATAACAACAGAATTATTTACAACAATTATATGTCAATAGAGAATGTAGTGCAAGATTGTATTGCTAAACATTTATTGATTGATTGGAGAAAGTATGAATGATGGGTGATTTAGGAAAATAATATAGAAATTTGGGGCATATCGATCTGTTTTTTATGCTTTTTTCAGTCTGTCTTGATTAGAAGTTTTTAATTACTTGCCTGTTTGTCAAGTAATTACTGTTAATCTTGATTAAGAGGGAGGTGGCTATGGATTGGGTGCGAATTCTATGAAAAAAGAGTTCCGAAGATTTAAGCTAAAAAAGCACTTAATTCGGGTACACTCAACTTCTTATAGAGAGCTTCGAGAAATGCTAGATGTGTGCGATAAGGTTATTGTTGGTGATCTGGAGTACATAGAAGATGTAGAGGGAATTACATTGGAACGAAAACCAGGCGTTGGGGGATATGTAAGAGTAGCACAATCCTGGAGAAAAAGAAAATGTCCTATGCGTCCAGACGAGGAGAAGGCAATTTTGATTGCATATAAAAAGGAAGAGGATCCAGAACTGAAAAATATATATTTAGGCATCCTTATAAAATATTGTTCTCCAAGTTCTTATGAAAATGATATATAGCATTTATGTCGTTCTGGCTAAGCACATAACAAGCCGGGATAACAACAGAAGGTGGTTTGTGTGTTTATCAGACCGATAGGTCAAAGTGTACTTTGACAATTAAATATAAAGACGTACAGGACGTGCGGAATATGTGGAGCCACTATGCAGACACGCCATGAGATACCTGCTTTTAACAAAAAGTCAAAGTGATGTAATACTGAAAATATTGAAACTAAGGTATGGAGCGATTGATGTTTGGCAAAATGTGCAGCAGTTGTACGGGCGATGATACATATTTTAAATAATGATACTTCTGGAAAATCCAGTCATAGATATGACGGTGCAAGACCGATGTGGACAGAGTAATGACCTGTCACCTGTATGTTTTATTTTAATATCTGGCAATAAGAGTCTATCAGTTTATTGGTGGATTGTTATTGTCAGATATTTTTGTGCGTAAATATAGAGAAAGGGTGGATGTTTATATGAATAATAAATCCTTGGTAAGATACAATCTTCAATTATCATATCTTGCTCAATTAAGAGATAAATCACTGATAACGGAAGAGGAATATAAAAAAATATTAGATAGTTTGAAAAAAGACTATAAAGTAATTTCTAATCGTTTTTGTTGAAAAAAAGTTCGTGTTCCTGTATAATTGATGTGTACACTACTATAGGAACACACGATGGAGGGCAAAATGGAGGTAGAAATAATAAAAGCAAATCCTGTTATACCAGGAGATGCGTGTGTGGATAGGAGTAGTAGAAAGCGTGTTGCAGCATATTGCCGTGTGAGTACCGATGATGAGGATCAGATAAAAAGCTATAATTCGATGGTCAGATATTACACAGATTTGATTAAAAGCAATAAAGAGTGGGACATGGCGGGGGTATATGCGGATAAAGCTATTACAGGAACAAAGGTAGATAAGCGAGAGAATTTTCAAAGACTTATTGATGACTGCCTGGATGGAAAAATTGATATGGTTATTGCTAAAAGCATACCGAGATTTGCAAGAAATACACTGGACACATTAAAGTATGTCAGAATGCTAAAAGAGAGAAATATAGATGTATACTTTGAGGTGGAAAAAATACATAGTCTGAAGGATGGAGAATTTTTATTGACGATTCTAAGTTCTGTAGCACAGCAGGAGGTTGAAAATACTTCGGCTTATGTGAGAAAAGGATTGAAGATGAAAATGGAACGTGGGGAAATGGTCGGATTTCAAGGATGCTTGGGATATGATTATGATCCTGTTACAAAAACGCTTTCCATCAACGAAGAGGGTGCCGAAGATGTGAAGTATATCTTTGATAGATATATTGCCGGAGCTGGTGGATGTATGATTGCAAGAGAGCTGAATGAGATGGGAAAAAGAACCATTAAAGGAAATAAATGGACGGTCTCTTCGGTTATGGGTATAGTAAAAAATGAGAAGTACAAGGGTGATCTATTGATGGGAAAAACCTATACAGTAGATGCTATATCAAAACGTAGACTTCAAAATATGGGACAGGAAGATAAATACTATATTAAAAATCATCATCCTGCGATTGTGTCAGAAGATATTTTTGATAAGGCACAGGAAATCAGAAATAAAAGGAATGGAAATAGATGTAAGCCATCTGTTGAATCTGGTTCCCGAATAAAGTACAGTCGCCAGTATGCATTTAGTAGTTTGATTGAGTGTGGTTATTGCGGCAAGATAGTTTCCAGACGTAGTTGGCATAGTAATACGAATCATACAAAAACAATATGGCAGTGTTCTAACAGTACAAAAAATGGAAAACAGAATTGCCCAGAAAGCAAGGGTGTTCCAGAAGAAGTTTTGGAAAAAGCGTTTCTTGAATCATACCGCATGTTATGTGATAATAACAATGATGTAATAGATGAGTTCATAAAAAGAGTTGATAAAGCATTATCTGAAGATAGTGTGGAATCAAAACTTGTGAAAGCGAAGAATACTGACACAAATTTGAGATCCAAGAGAAGCATTCTGTTGGAAAAATATCTAGATGGAAGTGTTGCACAAGATATATATGAAACAAAGGACTTAGAATTAGTTCGTAAGTTAGCAGCAAATGATGCAGCTATTGAAAGTCTGAAAAACAGTGTAAATATAGAAAAAGTTCATCGTATCAGATTAAAAGAATTCAGAAAAGTTTTGGAGGAAAATCGATATCTTGAAAAGTTTGACAGATCTGTATTTGAAAGCTTGATAGAGAAAGTAATCCTTGGTGGATACGATGAAGATGGTAATTCAGATCCCTACAAAGTAACTTTTATTTATAGAACAGGATATAAAGATGATTTGTATGGATGTAAGACTCGTTATAGTAATACCTCGACAAATAAAAAGTGTTCCAATAGTAGTGACGAGGTGAAAGCAGTGTGTTTCAACTGTAGTGACGACACACGTTGAAACGGTCTGTTTGCTGTCAAGGAAAGACAAATAAGTGCCGAAAAGTGGCGTATTTAGAAGATAGAGATGTTTGGATTGAACAGATAATATTGTCTTTTAACTGGAAGAAACAACCCTCCCGACCATCATGGTCAGGAGGGTTTCGTGCGTCTATGGGACGTATACATCAATATCGATACTAACACCGGATTTCAGTTCGAACGTGAATTGGTCATCCCAGATAGTAATCTGTTTGATTCAGCATCGCACCAGCGATTCGAAGAATATAACAAAGTTCAGAAATACAAAAATATCTGTTGAAAGAAAAGTTGTCACATGATATTATAGCCGTAAATACGGAATGTAAATATGAAAATACGGATAAAAATAATGTAGGAGGACAAAATGATTATCAGTGAAAGAATTTTTTATATGATGGAGAAAAAGAACATGACCCAGTTGGAACTTTCAAAAAGGACTGGGATTGCAACAAGTAACATTAGTGACTGGAAGAAGAAAAAGACAAACCCCAAAGCAGACAGTTTGTTGTCTATATGTGATGCATTGGAGATTACTCCCGAACAGCTTTTGACAGGAAAAGGAATTGATCCGGGATATAAAGATGAAGATGTAAATTATGAAGTTACAAGGTCGGATATTAAAATTTTAAAGCAGATTCACAGCCTTGGAGATGAGCAGTATAAAAGATTGATGGCGTATATGAAAGCATTGCAGAAGTTGGAGCAGATGGAGAACATGGTGGAGGAATAGAGATGGCAAATAAAATAGTTAGGGAAATTATTCACGCAAAAGGAATTGATATTGGGATTTACACGAAAGATTTTGAAAATGAATATATTTCGTTGACAGATATTGCAAAATATAGAAATGATAATGATCCTAGATTTGTCATTCAGAACTGGATGTGAAATAGAAATACAGTTGAGTTTTTGGCTGTTTGGGAAGAACTTCATAATCTGGATTTTAACCGTGTGCAATTCGAGGCGGTTAGGAGTGAGGCAGGATTAAACAGATTTGTTATGACGCCAACTAAATGGATTGAACAGACAAATGCTATTGGAATAGTGTCAAAAGCAGGCAGATATGGAGGAGGAACTTATGCACATAGCGATATTGCTATGGCATTTGCTACATGGATCTCTCCGGAATTTCAACTGTATATTATGAAAGATTACCGCAGGTTAAAACAAGATGAAAACAGTCGGCTTTCATTGGACTGGAACCTGAACAGAGCTTTATCAAAGGTGAACTACCGTATTCACACGGATGCAGTGAAGGAAAATTTGATTCCACCAGAACTAACACCGGAACAGATTGCTTATACATATGCCAGTGAAGCGGATCTTTTAAATGTTGCTTTATTTGGTCAGACTGCAAAGCAATGGAAAAATAATAATCGGGGGAAAAAAGGAAATGTACGTGATGATGCAAACTTAAATCAGTTATTGGTATTGGCAAACATGGAAAGTTATAATGCGATTTTAATAGAGCAGGGAAGAACTCAATCAGAAAGACTTATATTGCTTAGAAATTTGGCAATCAGGCAAATGGATACATTAGCCCGTATCAATCTGTCGGCAGTTTCGGCACTTCCTGGAGGTGATATGTAAATTGAAGAAAGAGGCAAAAAGACAGCTATTAGAAAGTAATATAGGATAAAGTCAGCAAATCACAAGGCAATTTTTCTAACTGCCTTGTGATTGGTTATACCTTACTCCCAATCCTGTTTCTTATGCTCTGCATTGGAGTGATCGGGTCTTTGCAGGTCGTGCAGCGCGTATTCGCAGGCTTGGATGACAAAGCTGGAGAAGGTGACATCCTGATTTTGAATCGCTGCTTCTATTTTGTGAATTAAAGGAATTGGAAAACGAATCGTTTTGTTTTCCGATTCTTTTTTATTTGGTTTTAATTGAAATGCCATAATTACACCTCCGTTTAAGTTATATTATTGCAAATAACAGATGAAGTATGCATTGCAAGGTGCAATACAGAACATATTGCAACAAAGAATCGCTTATGCTATAATGGGCAAAGAAATGGGGAAGAAAAGAATTGGTAGTCCCTCTTGACAAACAACTTAGAATGCGGTACTCTACCAACTACAGGTGGTTCGAGCCACCATTTCGAGAGTTTACCAATTTCTAATTAAACGAGTAATACGAATTCAAGTGATCGAGAAATATGAATTTCCCATTGAAGTACAATGAAACCAGAGACGAGGGTGTACCCACATAGTCGGATGATGAGTGGTATCGCAGAGGAGGATGAATTATGAGAAAAATGGTACAAAAGATGATTGCGATTGCAGTTGCAATGGTGATTGTACTGGGTATGGCATCTGTGACGCAGATGGATACGCTTGCGGCGTCGTATTCTTTCGAGGGAGAGGCGCATGTGCAGACATACGGCGACAGAGCGGGTGTTTACAGGAACAACACGCTGACACTCGGAACAATTGGGCAGGCGAAACGGTTGGAGCGGATCAAGATCAAGTTCAACAATCAGACCGGGTATGATGGCTCGATTGAATACCGGGTTCATCGTCAGACATATGGTTGGACAAACTGGGTGAAGAATAACCAGTTTGCGGGCACCAAAGGAGAAGCGAAACGGCTGGAGGGAATCCAGGTTCGTCTGACTGGAGAGATTGCGGAGCATTATTCGATTCGCTATCGGGTGCATATCCAGACGTATGGCTGGAGTCAGGGCTGGCAGTATGATGGCGCGCTCGCGGGAACGGAGGGCGAGGCAAAGAGACTGGAAAGTCTGGAAGTGCAGCTGGTTCCGAAGTCTGAGACGATGGGACTGGTGTACCGCGTACATCGTCAGACATATGGCTGGGAGACATCGTACAAAACGATGGGACAGGTTAGCGGCACAACGGGTGAAGGAAAACGATTGGAAGGCATCGAAATCGCTTTGACCGGAAATGAGTATAGTGGAAGCATCGAATATTCTACCCACGTACAGAGCTATGGCTGGATGAATGAGGTGTCAAATGGTATGATGAGCGGCACTTCCGGGCAGGCAAAACGACTGGAAGCAATTCGAATCCGTCTCAAGGGAGAAATCGCAAACCATTACGATATCTGTTATCGTGTGCATGCACAGACCTACGGATGGCTTTCGTGGGCGTGGAATGGAGATCCGGCAGGTACGAGCGGCCTTGGCAAGCGGTTGGAGGCAATTCAGATCGTACTTGTGAAAAAGGGCGACGGTGTTTGGACGGATCTAAATGGAATCAAGAGCAAAGCGGCTTTTCCATATATTACTCCGCATGATTGTAAGTGGAAAACGGTTGTAGATGAGCCAGCGCATGAAACACCGATTTATCAGGAGCAGGATGTGTATGAGAATCATAGTGTATGGTGGCCTGATGGCAGTTATGCTGATGAACTCAGAGATTCAGGTGCAAAAGTGAGATGGTGTGCACAACATTGTGTTAGATGCTTCCCGAACTGCCCAGATCCAGATCCTGCCGGGCGCTGTGCACTTAATGTTGTAGACACAGTAATATGGGTAGGAACAAAGAAAGTCCAGATCGGTACCAAACGTACCGAAGCCATCACCCATCAGGAATGCGAATACTGCGGCCTTAGAAAGCAGTAACCACCAAAAATCAAAACCCCCAGTCTCGAAGCCGAAGAGGCTGGGGCGTCTATCAACGAGAATCACGAATACAAATACAACGAGAAAAACGAACATCCATTTTTAAGCGAGCAAATACGAATTTTATTGTAGGCAGATACTGTTAACTTGTTTGGAAAGGGGTGTTTTTTTCATGGAAAGATTTTTAACATTTATAAGAGAACATGTAAGGAAAATCGTAGGGAGACTGCCATGGAATAAAATGGCTGCGAACACGCAGAAGGACGTGGCTGTCAGCCCGGAGGTAATGGATGCGATCATCGCGTGGATCGTGGATACACGGCTTTATCTGTTTTATGACAGAGAGCTACAACACTTTGGCATGGAACCTCGATCTTGCATGATGGAGCGGGTGCTGGATGTGCTGGAGTTGCCGGAATCCTGCCTTGACGATACGTGGAAGGATTTGATTTATCTGATCGTCGCGTATCGGAATTCCGGGGATGCGGCATTGCAGGATAAGGCGCGGGAGGCGGTCTGGCTGTTGTCAGATATCGTGGATAACCATCACCGGTATCCATTTTTCACGAAGGAGAAAATTGATATGGAAATAGAAAGTATACAGCAATGCGAGGACAGCTTTCCTGCGCAGCTGCGCAAAAAGGTTGCGATGCAGGATGCCTATCTGAACCTGAGACCGAAAGATCTGATTGCCTGTCTGGGGGATGCGGATGCCGAAAGCCGGAGGATTCTGAAGACGTGCGCATGGAAGGGGACAATCGGCTACGAAATCAGTGACATCGATGAGATCGAGATTGGTGGTGGTTTCGATGACGAGTCAAGAATTGAATATTGTGAGCATATCTACGCGATGCTGATTGCGCCATTTGCGGTGTGGCTTGAAAAGACCGGATACAAACCGGACGACGCATTTTTAAAGAAAACCTTGTTGTGATGCCATGTGTTTTATGATAAAATGTCAAAAATAACTTCCCGGGGAGGGAATTGGAGAGGGAGGACAACATTATGAGGAAAAAAACAGGTATTTTTCTAAGTGTATGGTTGTGTATCAGTATGATCCTGCTGTTATTGGTCAGCACGCCGGTTCATGCAGCAGAAACAAACATGGTGACATTGAATTTTATAGGGGCATCCGTTGACGGAGGAAAGGCCGTCGTTGATGTTGTTGAGGGCTGTAAAGCAAAAATGACATTATGTACGAAAGACGCATGGGATGGTTATAAGGATTGTCCGATCAGCGGGAATGGCATGCAGGTCGATCTGCTCGAGAACGAGTATTATTTGAAGGTTGATATTTCTTTAGAAGCATCATCCATAGAAGACCTGACGAGTATTTCAAGTTCGGATATTCGGGTATATATCAATCAGACATCGTATAATATTAACAGTAATTCGTATATCAAGCTGGATCCAAACGAATTTAGCGGTAACCTGAATATCAAAGTAGAATACGAACCTGCGCCACCGAAGCCTGGTTATCCAGATGATATTCAGATTACGGCAAGCTATGATGGAGTTGGAATGGAGATTTCTCTAAATGGAGAGAGAATTGGAAATGAGAGCAAGAAAATCCAAGGGACTGGAAAGGGATATGCCTCTGGTGAAATCTATAATCAGATTCAGATTCAGCTGGCGTTTGGAGATGGAAATATCGGTACTGTTACGGTAAATGGAACGCCAATTAACCTTCCAGAAGGCACGAAGGACAGGGTGGAATTCGCATTAGCACCCGCAAGTGCATATAAGATCGAGGTTACAAAGGGAGCGACAGTTAAGAAGCGGATTATCGTATGGGAGAGTGATAATGCCAATAATACAAGTCTGAAAGAGAATGAATTATTAAAGCATGGAAGCATTGCGATTATTGGGATCAAAGATGCAGATGGAACGCCGGTTGAATTAAAGGATATTAACCAGAGTGCCAGTCATGGGTATGGATTGATTGTGCCGGGCTCAGAAATAACGCTTCGGGTAACGCCGGAATATGGGTATCAGCTTGATTCTATCACCATCAATGGGCAGTCTTTGACACCTTTGGCGGATACATCTACATACACATACACGATGCCGGATGCAAATGTTCATATCTGCGGCATATTTACAAAGACAGAGGATCAGACAGAACTGAAAACAGATAAAGTGAAAAATGCATCGATTCAGTTAGCAGAAAATGAGATTACTTCAGGAAACAGCAGACTGACGATACAGGATGCGGTTCTCACACAGCAACAGCAGGACGCCTTTGAAAAGGCAGCCGGGGATTATCAGATCATCGGGTATTTTGATATCAAACTGGCACAGATCCTGTACAAGAATTCAGCAGCAAATCTGTGGGTAAATGATATAGCAGCTTTGAAGAATCCGGCAAAGGTATCCCTTCAGCTGGGTACGGACCTGGAGGTTGAAGGAAATGATCTGATTGTCATTCATGAGAATTCGGATGGAACCTATGAGGTTCTTTCTGCTTCCTTTGACTCTGCGACTAAGACTGTGATGTTCCAGACAAAGGGATTTTCCAATTATGCGGTCGCATATAAGAAGAGTGAGACAACGACGGAGGATTCGACAAAGGAAACGACAACAGAGAGCACAACCGAAGATCCATCCAAAACTACAACAAAGGATACGACCGAGGCAACAAAAGATGCTGTAACAGCTTCGCCTAAAACAGGAGATGATATGAATCTGCCTGTACTTTGCGTGTTGATGCTGGTATCGGGAATGGGCTGTCTCTATGCGAGAAAGAAGCGGTAATTCGATATAGGAAAATATTATTTAACAGAATATGGAGCGGGTTTTACAGATAAGCTAGACTTTTACAAAACAACAGCGTTATAATAACGCTGTTGTTTTGTATTACATGGGATAAATAGAAAAATGACAAGAAGGAGAAACCATGAACAACTATTATACTGCAATCATATTTTTGAATATATTTGCCATGCTGATTCTATTGATATGTATCAGCAAGAGCAACACGCTGACGATTAAGCGGAAAAAGCTGTTCCGCTGGCTGTATTCGGTGATTATCGTTGCAGCATTGTGTGAATGGATCGGAAATTATCTGCAGGGCAGTGGCGGATCGACGCGCATTCTGCATATTGTGGTGAAAGCAATCGAGTTCTCGGTGGCACCAAGCATCGCATTTTTGTTTTCGTGGACGATTGAGAAGAAGCATGAGAAGCTGATTACAGTTTATCTGCTCGTGCATGCGGTATTGGAGTGTTTATCCGGAGTGTTTGGATTTATTTACTCTGTGGATGCCGACAGCAATTATACACATGCGGAGTTCTATTGGATTTACATATTATCGTATATATTGTCGCTTGTGTATTGTATTTTTATCGTTGTGAAGAATATCAAAAAATACCAGTATAATGGCATTGGATTTTTTGCTCTGATTGTTGTGTTCATGATAACAGGTGTTGTTATCCAGTCCGTGGACAGCAGTCTGAAGGTCGATTATGTGGCACTTGGAATTGCCGCAATGATGACGTATATATTTACGTTGGAAATGATTCAGCAGACGGATGAACTGACGGAGCTTCTGAACCGGCGTGGATACGAAAACTGCATTGCACATATGGAGCAGCCCTGTGTGATTCTCTTTTTTGATGTAGATGGGTTCAAGGATATTAATGATACCTATGGACATGCATTTGGCGATGAGGCGTTGAAGAAGATTGGGCGGGCAATCCGGCATCAGTATGCAAAATATGGAAAATGCTTCCGGTACGGTGGGGATGAATTCTGTGTGATCCTGTATCGGGGGCAGGAGAAAATTGATTCGTTGAATGAGCAGTTTCTGAAGAAAGTTTCGGAAAAGCGAAAGGAAAATCCGAATCTGCCAACCGTATCGGTGGGGTATGCATATTATGATCCGGACAACCAGAATATACAGGATGCCGTGGCGGAAGCCGATAAGATGATGTACGAATTCAAGGCGGCACGAAAAGCAGAATCACCAGAAACGAAGAATCGAAAGTAGTCGTATCAAATAGAATTTGTTATAATAATACGTACTTGAAAGAGAAAGGACGATAGTTACATGCAGGAATATGTGATGGGAAATGGAGCAATCGCGCTCGGCGCATTGGCGGCAGGGGTTAATCTTGTGTCCGGGTATCCGGGAACTCCATCTTCTGAAATTGTGGAAACAATATCCAGGTACCCGCACGACGGGGTACATTTGGAATGGTCAGTGAATGAGAAAGCTGCGATGGAGGTGGCTGCGAGTGCGGCATATGGCGGCGCACGGACGATGGTGACGATGAAGCAGGTGGGTTTGAATGTGGCAGCCGATCCGCTGATGTCGCTTGCGTATGTGGGCGTGAAAGGCGGTATGGTCGTTGTATCGGCGGACGATCCGGGCCCAATCTCCTCCCAGACCGAGCAGGATACAAGACGGTTCGCAGACTTCGCACGGATTCCGGTTTTTGATCCGTCTTCACCGGAAGAGGCGTATGAGATGATACAGGATGCATTTGCGTATTCGGAGAAATATAAGACACCGGTTCTGTTCCGTCCGACGACGCGTGTCTGTCATGCGTATGCGTCGATTGAGAATCCAGTTTACAATGGACCGAAGCAGTATGATGGCTTCGTAAAGGACTCCAAGAAGTGGGTGATCTTCCCGCGGTTATCTTACATGAATCATGCGATGATCGAGCGGCGGAATGTGGAGATCGGCAAGGATTTTTCTGCCTATAAATGGAATTGCGTGGAAGGTGGAAATTCCAGGAAGGCAGTGATCGCATCTGGAATCAGCTACGCCTATGCGAAGGAATATTTGAAAAACCATACGGATATCAAGCTCATCAAGCTTGCGACCGCGTACCCTCTGCCAGAGGATTTTCTGCTTCAGGCACTCAAGGGCGTGGAGGAACTGCTCTGTGTGGAGGAGCTGAGTCCGTATATTGAAGAACAGATTCTGAAGCTTGTCGGAAAGCACGCGCTCTCCATCAAGGTATCAGGAAAATTAGACGGAAAGGTACCGGCGAGTGGCGAGAACAGCTCGAATCTGGCTGCGGATATTTTGAGCGAGTTCCTTGGCACAGAGAAGATGGCTCGTGGATTTGACGGCAGTGATGCACCTGCTCTTCCGGTTCGTCCGCCGGTTTTGTGTGCGGGATGTCCGCACCGCGCATCGTTCTATGCTGTAAAGCAGGCGATGAAAGGAAAAAAAGCGTATTTCTGTGGAGATATCGGATGCTATACGCTCGGAAATGCGATGCCGCTCGACATGGTTGACACGTGTCTTTGCATGGGCGCCGGAATCACGATGGCGCAGGGCTTCCATTGGATTGACGGGGAAGGTACATGCTTTGGATTTGTGGGCGATTCGACATTCTTTGCTTCCGGCATGACCGGTGTGGTAAATGCGGTGTACAACAACGCAGATATGATTCTCTGCGTGCTGGATAATTCGACAACCGCGATGACTGGACATCAGCCGCATCCAGGAATTGGACGGAATATGATGGGACAGTTTGTGGACAAGGTAGATATCGCGAAGGTGTTGGAAGGAATCGGTGTGCACAAGATTGTGACGGTCAATCCGTTAGACCTTGAGGCGTCGGTGGCTGCGGTGCAGGAATGTGCCGAGCTCCCGGGTGTGAAAGCGATTATCTTCAAGTCGCCGTGTATCGCGATTTCCAAGCCAGACGGCAAATGCCGGATCTCGGAGAAATGCATCAACTGTAAGAAATGCATCCGTGAGATTGGCTGTCCGGCACTCATTACCGTGGATGGAAATGTGACAATCGATGAAAACTTATGTACCGGCTGCGGTTTGTGCAGCCAGATCTGCCCGGTTCACGCCATCGGCAGCGGGGAACAGGAATCATCGGAAAAAGGAGGTGCCACATCATGAACGAAGTGAATGATTTAAAATGGCACCGACGACCTGCCGCCGAGCGCAGGCGAGGGGGCGATACCATGAAAGGAGGTGCCACATCATGAATAAAGATATATTGATCTGTGGTGTCGGTGGCCAGGGAACCGTGCTGGCATCCAAAATTATTGCGGCATCCGCGATGGATGAAGGTTCGGCGGTTCACTCGGCGGAGACGATCGGTATGGCACAGCGCGGCGGTTCGGTGACAAGTCATGTGCGGATCGGTGAGGCATATGCACCTCTGATTCCACAGGGCGCGGCAGATATGATTCTGGCATTTGAACCAGCAGAGGCTGTACGGAACTTAGGATATCTGAAAAAGGATGGAATCGTGATCGTGAACAGCGTACCGGTAAAGCCGGTGACGGAATCTTTGCAGGATACCGGATATGACGGCACAGAGATGATCGCATATCTGCAGAAGAAATGTAACTGTATTGTGATCGATGCAGAGAAGATCTGTGCACCGTTTGGCTCATCACGATATTTTAATATTGCCATACTGGGTGTGGCAGTGGGAAGCGGGCGGCTCGGAATCGGTAAGGAAACCGTGCTCGCGGAGATCGAGAAACGCGTGCCGGCGAAATATTTAGAGACAAATAAAGCGGCGTTTTTTGCAGGTGTCGAAGTTGGAAACGGCAAGACTGCGTGACAGATAGAATCATGCATGATCTGTCGATACAGGAATCCATATTTAGAGGAGGAAGAACCATGAAATTAAGTGAGTTACAGTTGTCACAGGTAGATGCGCAGATCAAGCGTCTGGTTCAGACAGACAGCTATTACGGAAAGATTTATAAGGAAGCAGGGATTGACGGCGTATCCAGTCAGGAAGAGTTTGAGAAGCTCCCGTTTTCCAGTAAGGCGGATCTTCGAAATGCGTATCCGCTTGGGATTCAGGCAGTGCCAGATGAGGAGATTGTGCGAATCCATTCTTCTTCCGGTACGACAGGAAAGCCCGTAATCATTCCTTACACTGCAAAGGATGTTGATGATTGGGCGACGATGTTTGCACGCTGCTATGAGACAGCGGGAATCACGAAGAAGGATCGTATCCAGATTACACCGGGGTATGGACTCTGGACAGCCGGAATCGGATTTCAGGCGGGCTGCGAGAAGCTTGGCGCGATGGCAGTGCCGATGGGACCGGGTAATACAGATAAGCAGATCCAGATGATGATCGACCTGAAGACAACAGTATTGACGGCGACCTCTTCGTATGCATTGCTTCTGGCAGAGGAGATTAACAAGCGTGGACTGCGCGATCAGATTCATTTGAAGAAGGGCGTGTTCGGTTCTGAGCGCTGGAGTGAGAAGATGCGTGAGTATATCAGGCGCGAGCTTGGCATTCAGATCTATGATATCTATGGATTGACCGAGATCTATGGACCGGGTATCGGAATCAGCTGTGATGCGGATGACGGCATGCATTACTGGGATGATTATGTGTACATCGAGATTATCGATCCGAAGACCCTGCAGCCGGTACCGGATGGTGAAGAGGGCGAGATCGTAATCACGACACTTGTAAAGGAAGGCGCACCGCTTCTGCGTTTCCGTACACACGATATCTCCAGAATTATTCCGGGTGAATGTCCATGTGGCAGAAAGTATCCGAGACTGGATATCATCAAAGGCCGTAGCGATGATATGTTCAAGGTACATGGCGTCAATATGTTCCCAAGTCAGGTGGAAGAGATTCTTGGTATGGTCGATGGTGTATCGAGCGAGTACAACATTAACATCGCACATGATGAGTCGCACAACCGCGACATTATCATGGTGACAGTCGAAGCGGAAGGCCGTGTGGACTTTGAGCAGACCGGACAGACGATCAAAAATCTGTTCAAGTCGAAGATGAGTGTCACACCGAAGATCAATGTTGTGCCGGTTGGCACATTGCCGCGAAGCGAGAAAAAGGCAAAGCGTGTGATCGATCACCGTGAGGTGTAGGGAAAAATATGTGATTGATAGAAGAGAACGAAGGATTTTTGTTCTCTTCTTTTTTGTTATGGCGACGAGGA
>DHJV01000069.1:20207-20434 GCA_002404515.1 Lachnospiraceae bacterium UBA4711
GCAGAGCGCATCTTGTCTCTGTGTCAAAAATATATTGACACATTTCGGAAATCGTGACATAATAGTGCCAAAATATAAATGGCACACGAGGCGAGATATGATTCAAACATTAGAAGAGGCATTAAAAAAAATCAATGAGTTAGAACAAAAAAATAGACAATTAGAAGCAGAATTAGAAAAATATAAAAATCGTGCATATGCGGGTCGGAAGAAACATGATCGTGTGT
>DHJV01000069.1:20479-20641 GCA_002404515.1 Lachnospiraceae bacterium UBA4711
ATCGTGCATGGATGCAGTCTTATAATGCATTTGCAGTACAGTATGAAAAGGGAAAGACGATTATGGAAATTGTAGAGCAAGGTGATATCAGCAGAAGAACTGCGTACCGTTATAAAGCATATTACGAGAAATTAAAAGAGAAAGGAATGGCGGTTGACAAAC
>DHJV01000069.1:20685-21830 GCA_002404515.1 Lachnospiraceae bacterium UBA4711
TCATAGTCAGATGGAGGGTCCTGCCAATCAGTGGACTTATGAAACAGAGTATCTCCGTTACGACGGGTACTGAAAAGGCTATGTTTATACATAGCCTTTATTTTTTATGGATAATGAATGGAATTTATATAAAGTGAATATGAAATATATTCGGAATCTTAAAAATGTAGAGCAAAAAGCTACAGGCAGAACTAACACGATTTTATCAGTATCGACTCAGACGCATAAACAGGGCAGACCATTTTTAGGGATTTTGGTATTGGTGAATGAAAGGAAATATTGCATTCCGTTAAGCTCTGTTGAGGAAAAAGAAAAATATAAAAGCATGTCGGAGAATATAACCTGTAGAAAAATCAGAGATGATGATGGGAATGTGATTGGAGTTCTGAATATAAATAATATGATACCGGTGAGGGATGAATATCTTACACCATTTGAGCTAGAGGAATTGCCAACGGATACCCAAATTCAGCTATCATATAAACGTAAATGTAAGCAGGAATTAAAGTGGTGTCGTCTGCATGGGAATGAAATTCTTCGTTTGGCACAAGAACTACATAGAATTATTTGCAGTGAAGAGCGTTTTGCAAAGAGACATATTTGTCCGAATTTTCTGCTATTGGAAAAGGAGTGCGACAAGCAACGAGTTGTATCGAAGCGTGAAGAAAAATAGATAGTTGGTTAATATCTGCAAATATAGTAAGATATTATTTAGATTGATAGCAGAAAAAAGGAGGAACACATATGCGAAACATTTTAATCGTAGTCGATATGCAGAATGACTTTGTAACAGGTGCGCTTGCGTCGAACGATGCGCAGGCGATTCTGCCGAAAGTAAAGGAAAAAATCGAGGCGTATGATCGTGCGGGTAAGGAGATCATTTTCACGCGGGATACGCATGGAGAAGATTATATGCTGACAAATGAAGGAAAACATCTGCCGGTTCCACATTGCATTAAGGGGACAGATGGATGGCAGATCTGCGGAGAACTCACCGATGGAATTGCTTCGGAATATAAGACGGTGGACAAGCCGACGTTCGGGTTCTTAGGCTGGAAGGATGTTCTTGCGAGTGAGACTGCAGATGGCTCGGATCTGGATATAGAAATGATCGGTGTATGTACGGACATCTGTGTTGTTTCAAA
>DHJV01000069.1:21901-45450 GCA_002404515.1 Lachnospiraceae bacterium UBA4711
GTGGATGCAGGCTGTTGTGCAGGCGTGACACCGGAAGCGCATGAGGCAGCACTTGCAACGATGCGTTCCTGTCAGGTGGAGGTAATATAAAAAAGAACAAATAAATACTAAAATAACGCAAGAATATGATAAAAATTCACGAAAATCCATGTAAGATTCTAGTAAAATTATACAATTGCAATCAATAATAGTATGTGTTACTATTTTCATGCATAGTAAAGTTTATATGTGGCAAAACAGTCGAAAGATTGCGACGCAAAGCTATAGGGCCTGTAAGATGGCAGCCAGTTGCACGAACGTATATTAGAAGTATTGTCCTGTCATGTATAGCGCAATGCTTCTTTTTTATTTGGTAAAGGCAGGGGATCGCATGGATCAGAAAATAAATGATAAATATAAAAAACAAGTTATGAATATGGATTCGATCTTTGAGAAGCTGGCATTGATGAATCAGGCGGAAACGGAAGAAGAGCTGAATGTCAGAATCCCATTGCTTTTAGAGGAGATTGGCAAATATACGCATTCGGAACGCGTGTATATTTTTGACTGGACATCGCCGGAACAGGAACGCTACTGCAATACGTTTGAATGGTGCCGTGACAGCAGAAATCCTTTGCAATACCGGAAGAAAAAAGAGATTCGCGTACAGGAACTTCCGTATTGGCAGAAACGGTTTGAACAGGGCGAGAGCATTATGATTTCCAATTTGGAGGAAGCGCAGAATGAGATGCCGTTTGAATGTGATTTCCTGCGTCGTCAGGGAATTTATACAGAAATTGCAGTGCCGATTATCTCACATAACCGGTTAAATGGTTTTCTGGGTCTGGACAATCCGGAAACCGAATTTCTGGATATGTCAACGAAGCTGATGCAGGATGTGGGAGTGCATATCAGCTATATACGGGAGACACAGAAGCTCATTCAGAAGGAACGCGATCAGATGAAGCTTATGGCACAGGCACTTGAAGAGGCGCAGCGTGCAAATGCAGCGAAATCAGAGTTCTTGTCCCGTATGTCGCATGACATACGCACGCCGCTGAATGGCATTATCGGCATTATAGATATGAACGACCGGTGTCCGGAAGACGTGGAACAAATGAAAGTAAATCGTAGCAGAGCAAAAACTGCAGCAAATTATCTGATGTCATTGCTCAATGATGTGCTGGAAATGAGCAAGCTGCAGGATGGTTCGGTTGTGCTGATGCATGAAGAGTTTGACATCGTGGATATCATTACAGAGATGATCGCACTTGTGCAGGTGCGCGGAAAAGAGAAAAAAATTGAGATTGTGACGGAAATCGCGGATAATATGCGTCATTGCAAAGTGTATGGAAGTCCGGCACATGTGCGCCGGATATTGGTGAATCTGCTTACAAATGCAATCCAGTACAATCATTATGAGGGCATGGTGAAGTTCAAGGCGCGTGTTGCAATGGAGGATGCAGCTCGTATTGAGTATGAATTCATAGTCGAAGACAACGGCGTTGGAATGGAGGCAGACTTTATCGCGCATATTTTTGAACCGTTTGTGCAGGAAGCGATGGATGTGCGAAGCAATTATCAGGGAACCGGACTTGGCATGCCCATCACCAAGAATCTGCTGGATCTCATGGGGGGAAGTATCTATGTGGAAAGCCAGAAAAATGTGGGAAGTATCTTTACTGTTACAATTCCGTTTGAAAAGGTTACCACAGATGCGTATGAAGATTTCATGAAAATAGAAAAAGGGATTCCGGATATTCAAGGCATGCAGATTCTGCTGGCGGAGGATAATGATCTGAACCGGGATATCGTGAAATTTATCTTAGAGGATGCAGGTGCAAAGGTGTGCGCAGTCTCCGATGGACATCAGGCGGTCGATGCATATCTGGATGCACCGGAGAATACATACGATGTTATCCTGATGGATGTGATGATGCCGAACATTGACGGTCTGGAGGCAACGCGGATCATACGCGGGCAGAAACGCAAAGATGCACGGACGGTTGGCATCGTGGCGCTTACCGCGAATGCATTTACAGAGGATATGCGACGCACCAAGGCTGCCGGCATGAATGAGCATCTGACGAAGCCACTGAATTCGGAGAAGATGCTACGGACGATCGCAAGATACCGCAGGTTTGGGATGCATGAAAAAGAATAAAGAATACGGGGATTGTGTCAGTGTAAAGGAAGTGGTTTTTGACGTATGACTGCTTCCTTTTTTGTTTTCAGTATAACGTGGGTTGTGGTATAATATAAACAGGTTATTTTGGAAGGGAGTTGTTACTATGAATTTATATGAGACAGATGCAGAATTTATGGAGCGCTTTGAGCGGTTTGCGTTCAAGGAGATTGTAAATGAGAATGGAATGAAGTTGGATGATGAGACACGGTATATGTCGATTCTCGCATCTCTGATTGGGTGTCAGGGCGTGGATGCATATAAGGTGATCGTGGCGAAAGCACTGGACAGTGGGTTATCGCCTGCGGAGATCAAGGAGATCGTGTATCAGTCCGTGGACTACCTTGACATGGGCAGAGTCTGGCCATTTCTGGTTGCCACAAATGTAGTTATGGAAGCAAAGGGAATTGAGCTTCCTCTTCTGGATTCGACAAGAGCCAAGCAGAGCCGACTGGGTATGACCAAACAGGAACGGTTGGAGAAGTCTGCTTCGGATGAGTCAGAGCCTGCTGGTGCAGGCGGGGAAACTGCTGAAGAGCAGAAGCTTGCAGAACAGGCAGGCATCTTCGAGGAGCATATGAAGGAAGTCTGGAAGGACAGTCATATTGATAAATGGCTCAAAGAGAACTATTTCGGTGACAGTTATCCGGGCAGTCGTCTGTCACTTGCAAAGCGCGAACTGATAACCTTCTGTTTCTTATTCTCGCAGGGTGGCTGTGATATGCAGGTGGTTGCGCATGCAAAGGGTAACATGAAGATTGGAAATGACAAGGAATTGTTGATGCGTGTGATCTCACAGAGTCTGCCATACATCGGCTATCCGAGATGTTTAAATGCGGTGAACTGTGTCAATGAAGCTGAACGACAGATGAAGCAGGAGTAAGTGATGGCAAAGCAGGGAAGATATACAGCAAAAAAATCTAGCTGCCCGATCTCCAAGAAATGCGGAGGCTGCCAGTATATTGACAAGACTTATACAGAACAGTTGAAGATTAAGACCGATCAGGTGAAGAAACTGCTTGCTCCGTATGGTTCCGTGGATGAAATTATCGGCATGAAAGAGCCGTATCATTACCGGAACAAGGTCAATGCGGCATTCCAGCATAAGCGGAATGGCGAGATTCTGGCAGGTGTGTATGAAGAGGGTACGCACCGGGTATTGTCGGTGGACGATTGCAAGATTGAGAATCGTCTGGCACAGGAGATTGTGGAGACAATCCGCGGGTTGCTGCGTTCATTTAAGATTACGGTCTACAATGAAGATAGTGGGTATGGATTGCTGCGCCATGTGATGATCAGAACCGGACATGCGACTGGAGAAGTTATGGTTGTGCTTGTGACGGCGTCGCCGATCTTCCCATCGAAGAAGAATTTCGCGAAGGCGCTTGTCAAGGCGCATCCGCAGATCACGACGATCGTGCAGAATATCAACGATAAGGATACAAGTATGGTGCTTGGCGAGCGGAATCAAGTGTTGTACGGCAGAGGATTTATCGAAGACAAGCTGTGTGGAAAGACCTTCAAGATCTCGCCGACGAGCTTCTATCAAGTGAATCCGGTGCAGACTGAAATCCTGTATAACAAGGCGATGGAATATGCAAAACTTACTGACAAAGAGGTTGTTGTGGACGCTTACTGCGGAACCGGTACGATCGGAATCGTGGCAAGCGACCATGCGAAGCAGGTGATCGGCGTCGAACTGAACAAGGCAGCCGCGAAGGATGCCATCACGAACGTGAAACGAAACGATTGTAAGAATGTCCGGATCTATGATGGCGATGCGGGTAAATTCATGGTTGGCATGGCAGAAGCTGGAACGAATGTGGATATTGTATTCTTAGATCCGCCGCGAAGTGGCAGTACACCGGAGTTCTTCGATTCCGTCTGTAAGCTGGCACCGAAACGGATCGTATACATTTCCTGTGGACCGGAAAGTCTGGCGCGGGATCTGAAATACCTGAAGAGCAAGCGGATGTATCAGGTGGAGAAGATTGCGCTTGTGGATTTATTTCCGTGGACGGAACATTGTGAGGCGGTGTGCTTGTTATCAAAGAGAGCTTAATTTTATGCGGATTAGCAGGCTTTTTTGGAAAATATGTACCTGTGTTTTTAGCAGGAAAAAATGTATATAAAACCCTGAAATTCAAGAGGGGGCAAAAAAAATCGTTGCAGTCAAAGTTGTACGCCGGAATAGTATAGGTGCTCAGGCTGTGCGCGGATAATATTATATTATATAAAGAAAAATTAGGAAATGGCTATATACGAGAGAGATTAATGAGCAAGAAAAAAGATATAATCAGTTTGATAATAGGATTTGCGGGAGCTTGGGCAGGATTGTATGGTGTTATAGCATTTAATCAGTTTGTGCTGATGTCATTATCGTTAGGGATAAGAATGGCAAGCATGATTCTGACTTACTGGTTAATTGCGTTGATTCCAGTAATTGTTATGCTTGTTAATAAAGACAGATTGACGGATTATGGATTCTATAAAAATAAAATATGGATGCAAATTTTTATGGGTATTTTAATTGGCGTTGTAATGTCAGTTGTACTAACACTAATACCACACCTAATTGGTTTTGGTGAGTTCGTAGATAGTGGGAAAAGATATAAATACTTATGGCAATTTGCTTATGAGTTTGTATATTGTATCCTGGCAGTTGGTTTAGTGGAAGAGTTTGTGTTCAGAGGATTTATTTTTGAAAAAATCAAGTGTATTGGCGGCAATGATATAATTGCTGGTATTGTTTCTTCTGTGCTTTTTGGCGCGTTTCATTTGTTTAGCGGTAATATGGTTCAAATGGTTATTACAGCGTTTATGGGCGCATTTTTCTGCTTTTGCAGATTAAAGATTAAGAATTGTACTACTTTATCTCTAATAATTGGACACGGCGTGTATGATGCATTAATTACTGTTTTTGCATCTATTTTGTTATAAATTTTTTGTCAATCACTATAAGTTTTTAGAAATTTGGAATGAAATCTCTTGTTGGGATTATGTTTCTATGATACAATATCCGAAAAATCGGAAATGGACAAATGAAAGGATATTGTTTTATGAATATATATGAAAAAATCTTTGCCAGACTTGAAGAATTACATATGAGCCAGATAGAACTGTCGCGAAGAACTGGCATAGCTACCAGCACAATCAGTGACTGGCGTAAGAAAAAGATTAATCCACAGGCAGATAAACTGGTGTCTATTTGTAAGGCGCTTGATATGTCACTTGTGGATTTACTTTGTGATGAGGACGATAAGAAAAATGAGGTTTTAACAGCGGATTTTGTAACCGATGACAGTTTAATGGTTGAATCCATAATGAATGCGTCGTCTAGTATCAAAAGAAGAATAATCGCTTATTATTGTTTCATTACAGGAAAAGATGATAAAGATAAGCAAGATAAGCAAGATAGAAATATTTCAATTATTCAGGACGAGGATGGAAAAAGTATCGTTTTAATCAATGATATTCGTTATAAATCAAGAAGAAGTATAGATTGGAATGAAATTGAAACGTATCTGAAGCAATATATAGGTGAATGTTTTGAAATATTAGAAACTTCAGATAAAGTCTATATCGGTACTGATTTTCCAGATGAGTTTGCACATTCAAAAGATACAAAAGATGTAAAAGGTGCCAATGAGAAAGCAAAGGCGAATGCAATTACTGCAATTGGGGATTTAATAGAAATTGCAACAGATAAAACAGAATTTCCTGATCATAATAATAAGCATGGAAACAAAGCTAAGTATGGTTGGTATAGATATACAACTCGGTTTGGAATCCCGGTATATAGTGAGGATGGAAATTTAGAAAAGTATAATATTTTTCGAGCTAGAATATTGGTTAGACGTGATGAAGCTAGAAAATTGTATTTATATGACATTGTAACAATAAAAAAAGAAACGAGTAAGCCGCTTGAGTCATAAAACTGTACGGTAGTAAACTTCGTTTCTCTGATAATCATAATACAATATTGGAACGACGATGTCAATCCGAATACTCGAAAAAGTTTGCGCATACCGATAAAATTGCGCTTTCACGTGCGCGAATGTTAATGTGAGGTAAAGTTTCACCACATTGTGAGGCAGTGTGCATGCTTAGTAGAGAAAGGAGTTCGTAGTTGGGGGGATAGAATTACATGAAAACAAATGACAAATTTCCATTTGCTATGACCAAGAAATCGTTGGCTGCATATATCGTTTTTACAGTACTTATGGGACTATTTCTGTTTTTTGTCAGAGGAGATATGGTTGGAAAGTGTGCGGCATGTATTGTTTGTCCGATGCTCATTGTATATTTAATCTATGCGTATTGTAAAGAAAGCAAAGCAGATATGAAAGCGCATGAGACGAAAGCACAATATATGAATGGCAGCTATTTTGAAAGCTCTGGATGGCATGAGAAATATGTAGACTATCTTAATGAGCACCCTTTTGAGAAACCTAAATATCAAAACATGAAACGGGATTTATTAAAAAGATTTCAAAGACGGGAATATCTTGTCAAAATGATATTGCAGTTGTTTCTAATATTTTGTACCTTGTGTCTTATTCCTTTAGGTCGTTATTATATGGCTGTCATAGGACTTTGCCTGTTCGGATTTTTGTTTTGGCTAGAGTTTTCACTGTATATAGGAATGCCGGTACGGAAGTGGTTGAAGGGAGATATTGATTATGAGGAGCTTGAAGCGTCATATTTAAAAAGTCAAATGCTTTTCTATAAAACAAATGCATTAGCATTTGGAACTACACATTTACATGGATTCACAGAGAAAAAAATATATGCAATAGATTATCGGTTGGTGGAAGGAATATCAAGAAAAATAGTACGTCTTAAGAAGTATGAGGATGGA
This sequence comes from Lachnospiraceae bacterium UBA4711, assembly GCA_002404515.1. Taxonomy (GTDB): domain Bacteria; phylum Bacillota; class Clostridia; order Lachnospirales; family Lachnospiraceae; genus Coprococcus_C. The sequence goes on from DHJV01000069.1 coordinate 28,927, forward strand.
ATTTATAACACGGAGGAGTATCAGCATTTTGCAGTTATTCATGTCAGACTGCCAAGAAGCGGAAACATTTACGATGTTGAGATCGAACTAAATGAGTTTCAGGTTCAAATGGCAATTGATAAGCTAGCCACTTGCAAAATTGGTGAAGATTTGATAGGAAATCTTTCTGTAAACGAGCATAAAGAAAATGAATAAAAAAAGAAATTGATGAGGGTGTATTTCTTGTTAAGAGGAAAGATGAAACAGATTTGTCTGTATTTGAAGAAAAATATGGATATACATTACCTACTGAAATAAATGATTATATTAATCTGTTTTGGCATCCTTGTATTAGAGGATATTGTAATACTAAAGAATCTATTGTATTATTTTCCGTTTTGAAAAAGGAAGGCGATTCAAGTGATGACATATTATTCTATAAAAATAGTTTGATTTCGATGGCTAAAGATTGGGAAGAGATGGGGGATATTAAAAAATTTATTCCTATAGGATGGCTTGGTTATTCCGGTAGATACGTTCTCTATGAAGTGAGTAGTCATAACATTTTTTTGGAAAATATGGATATAGATGGAGAAGTGGAAGATAAGCCCATTGCCAATTCTCTAAAAGAACTTATTAACAATATGAACGTTATAATGTAATTGTTTTATTGTAGACTCGGCGTATCTGATACACAAGGTCTAACGAGGTGAGTAATATTATTATGGATGTCTTGTGTGAAAAGAGATATCATGATACAATATCCGAAGAATCGGAAAAAAGAAGGGGTATTATATCATGCCTATATATGAAAAGATATTTGCAAGACTGGAAAAATTAAATATGAGCCAGATTGAATTATCGCGAAAAACTGGTATTGCTACCAGTACGATTAGTGATTGGCGTAAAAAGAAGATTAATCCGCAGGCAGATAAGTTGGTTGCTATATGTAAGGCACTTGATATGTCGCTTGTGGATTTGCTTTGTGATGAGGAAGAGGAAGAAGAAAAGGTTGTACAGACGGACTATATGTTTGATGAAAGACGTATAGTTGATGTATTCAGAATGTCAGATAATGAAACGAAGAGAAGATTATTAAGATATTTCGAGTTAGTAGAAATATGCAATCAAATCAATGATAATAATGCAGCGAAGAAGAATAACAGAAATGTATCTGTGATTCAAGATATTGATGGTAATAATATTGTTGTGATTAATGATATTATATTTAAGGGAAAACGTTCTATTAATTGGAAAGATGTAAGGGAATATCTAAAAAACTATGTTGGAGATTTTTACACCATAGCTTCTACAGGGGACATAGTGTATATTGGATCAGATTTACCGAATGAATATAGTGGTTCAAAATATACACATAGTATAAAGGGGACAAATGCGAAGGCAAAAGCCAATGCAGCACAAGGGATTCCGGAGCTGATAGAGATTGCAGTGGGGAGAAATTTTCGGGAGAATAATGAAGAAAAACATTGGAGAAATGCAAAATTCGGCTGGTATCGATATGATTCACGATTTGCATTGCCAGTATATGATGAAGTGGGAAAAATAGAGAGGTACAATGTATTTCATGCGTCGTTGATTGTTAGACATTCTGAAGATGGCAAATTATATTTATATGACATTTTGGATATAAAAAAAGAAACGAGCAACCCGATTGAGCCATAAGGCTGTACACGACAAAAACCCATTTCTTTATAGAATGATGATACTATATGAAATGTTATTTGTCAATCCGAGTATTCGAAGACGTGTCCGTCGGAATATCGGAAGTTCCGCGCAAATGCACAGATGGAAGAGAAATCCGCAGACTGCCAACAAAAGAAGATTTGGAATAATTAGGAACATAGTTATGACGAAATATTATTTGACAAAAATTATTTATAATGGATTAACTTATTTTTTGATATGGTATAGCAACGATGAAGATGGTTTCTTGCTTTTTAATCAACGACTGTTAGTTTTTTTTAGTGTCGAAGAAGCAAATATATTTGCGGATAAGGAACATATTATTTTTGAAAAAGGAATAACCGTCTTTCATCTATCTAAAATTACCGAGTTAATAAATAATGTAGAAATATCGCAAAATTGTCAAAGTTTAATAGATACATGGCATTTATTTAGTGATTTATCAAAATCACTAAATGAGGAATTTGTGGGAGACTTTAATGATGAAGAAATTGTTGATATTTATAATAAGTTATTCTATGGAAGTAATTTGAAACTTCTAAAAAATGAAGAATATCATCCTAGTTTCAATGTTGATGAAAAAAATAAATGTTTGGAAATTTTTCAAAGTGGGTTATTAATACTAAACAAATATCTTAATTATGATTTCCGTAAATAAAAATATTGAAAAAGTGTCAACACTGTTGACACAATTGAATTGGCTGAAACTATTTCTGATGAGGAATAAAACGGGCATGGGAATCCCTCTGGATCACAGAACAAAAACTGTGATTCAGAGGGATTTTTTGTTATGGCGACGAGGAAAATGCACGCATTTATGCGGTGCGTTTGACGACCGCTAATCAGAGCAAGATGCGCAGAGCGCATCTTGTCTCTGTTTTCATGTCAGAAAAAACATCAAAATAGTATCCAAAACCTTTGCTTACGCGCTGATAACGTTTTCACGATATTACAGGTTAGAACGCTGCAATATGCGGTAAATGGCATGCAAAACGCCTGAAATATTCAAGATAAAGCTTAATATGAGGCTCTGTTAGCAACTGCGAGAAAACGTTTTCACGCATAGGCTTTGAATTTATCGGGTTATGCATTTATATTGCATACATACCCGATAGCAAAGCGGGAAAACAAAACACAAATCAAAGGAGGAAGAAAACATGAGAAAGAAATTTATTACTTTACTGACAGTGACAGCACTTGGATTAGGAGTTCTTACAGGATGCGGATCTGGCAGGGGTACAGACAATACATCAGCATCACAGACAGATACAGCAAAGAGTGTGGAGATCACGAATGTGTCGTATGATCCTACCAGAGAATTGTATGCGGCGTACAATGAGTTATTTGCAACACACTGGAAGGAAGAGAAGGGACAGGACGTATCGGTGGTGCAGTCCCATGGCGGTTCCGGCAAGCAGGCACTGGAGGTTGCAAATGGACTTCAGGCAGATGTTGTCACACTGGCACTGGAGGGCGATGTGGATGCGGTCAAGGATGCAGGGCTTATAGAAGAGGGATACACAAGCGAGTTCCCGCTCGACAGTTCCCCGTACACCTCAACGATCGTGTTCCTTGTCAGAAAGGGAAATCCAAAGAACATTCAGGACTGGGATGATCTCATTAAGGATGGCGTTGGCGTCATAACGCCGAACCCTAAAACCTCTGGCGGCGCAAGATGGAACTATCTTGCAGCCTGGTATTATTTTGAGAGCCAGGGCGAATCCGAAGACGAGATCGAGCAGAATATGAAGAAGCTTTATGAGAACGTTCTCGTTCTTGATTCAGGCGCAAGAGGGGCAACAACATCCTTCGTGGAAAATGGTCAGGGCGATGTACTCCTTGCGTGGGAAAATGAAGCATTTCTCTCGCTGGATGAACATCCGGGCGAGTATGAGATCGTTGTTCCGTCGGTATCAATCCTGTGCCAGCCAACGGTTGCAGTCGTTGACGAAGTCGTAGATAAGCGGGGAACAAGAGACGTTGCCACAGAGTATCTGAACTATCTGTATTCCGATGAGGCACAGAAGCTTGAGGCTGAGTGGTACTATCGTCCGTCAAATGATGAGATCTTAAAGCAGTTTGAATACGCTGGTGACAGCAATACGATCACAGAGCTTCCGAAGGATGGAAAATGGATCATCACAAATGTAGACCTCACGGACATCAGTCACTTTGGCGGCTGGACAGAAGCGAGCGAGAAACATTTCAAAGATGGTGGAGTGTTTGATTCCATATATGAGGAGAAGTAAATGATTGCCATGCGCATAGACAATCTATGCTGCGTGTATAGGCGGGATGAGATATATTACAGGAGGATGATGAAACATGAGATTTAAGAAACGGCAAAAAAACACAATACCGGGATTTGGACTGTCATTTGGTATCGTGATGGCGGTTCTGGGACTGATTGTTATCATCCCCCTGTGCTCTCTGGTGGTATTCTCATCGAAGCTGACATTTGCCGAGTTCTGGGAGACTGTGACCAGACCGAGAGTACTGGCGAGCTACAAGGTGAGTCTCCTGACCGCACTTATTGCATCGCTGATAAATGCGGTCATGGGGCTGGTGCTTGCATGGGTACTGGTGCGGTATAAATTCCCGGGAAAGCGAATCATGGATGGGATCATAGAACTTCCATTTGCACTGCCAACGGCGGTTGCAGGAATCGCGCTTACACATCTGACGGTGAAAAATGGCTGGATCGGCAGCTTCTTTGCAAAATTTGGCATAGACATAGCGTATACGAGGGTGGGAATCACCGTGGCGCTTGTGTTCATCGGAATACCATTTGTCGTGAGAAGCGTCCAGCCAGTACTTGAGAAAATAGATGGTGAGTATGAGGAGGCAGCAGAGATATTCGGGGCATCCCGTGTACAGATATTCTGGAGAGTCATCATGCCGGAGGTTTTCCCGGCACTGATAGCCGGGTTTACCATGGCATTTGCCAGAAGTCTCGGCGAGTACGGAAGTGTGGTATTTATTGCAGGTAACACACCGTACGAGACAGAGATAACACCGCTTCTCATCATGTCGGAGCTTCAGGAGTATGACTACGCCAGCGCGACATCCATAGCGCTTGTCATGCTTGCCATAGCATTTGTGATACTTCTTGTAAATGCGTTCATACAGAGCCGCACATCAAGAATCGTGAGCGGAATAGAGTGAGTTCATAAGGAGGAAACCAGATATGAAAAAAGACAGAGGAATAGTCAAATGGCTGCTGATAGCCCTGTGTGCCGTATTCCTTGTGGCGCTGCTGGTGCTTCCGCTGATCTACGTGGTAGTCACTGCCATACGAGACGGCTGGAACGCCTATGTGAAGTCGGTCACAGACACCTATGCGGTAAAGTCAATACTGCTCACCCTTGAGGTTGTGGCTATAACGGTGGTAGTAAATACCATTTTCGGAGTGTTTGCGGCATGGATCATAACGAAATTCACCTTCAGAGGCAAGAAGATCATATCGACACTGATCGACCTGCCGCTTGCGATATCACCGATCATAGCCGGTCTGATATTTGTGCTGACATTTGGAAGACAGAGCTTTCTGTATCCGTATCTTGAGAAGGCAGGAGTGCAGATCATATTTGCGGTACCCGGAATCGTCCTCGCGACGATATTTGTCACATTTCCATTTATATCGAGGGAGATCATACCGGTTCTCACGGCGGCGGGCAGCGACGAGGAAGAGGCAGCAGCCATGATGGGGGCAAATGGGTTCCAGATATTTACACAGATCACGTTTCCTCATATCAAATGGGCGCTGCTTTACGGAATCGTGCTCTGCTCCGCCAGGGCGATGGGAGAATTCGGTGCAGTATCGGTTCTGTCGGGACACCTCAGAGGAATCACCAACACGATGCCTCTGTATATAGAACTGTTGTATCAGGCATTTGATTTCACAGGTGCATTTGCGATGTCGTCCATACTCGTGGTGATGGCGGTCATCATACTGGTGCTCAGAAATATATTGGAATATAGAGGACAAAAGGAAGGAGATGCGTAGCTATGCAGGCAAATGCGTATGTGGAATTAAAAGATATAAATAAACATTTCGGAGATTTCAAGGCATCGGACAACGTCAGCTTCTCCATAGAGAAGGGAAAGCTCATAGGTCTGCTGGGACCGAGTGGAAGCGGCAAGACGACCATACTCCGTATGCTTGCGGGACTTGAGCGCGCGGATTCCGGGGACATATATATAGATGGAACACTCGTAAATGATGTTCCGGCGAGCGAGAGAAAGATAGGATTTGTGTTTCAGAATTACGCACTGTTTCGGTACAAGACAGTGTATGACAATATAGCATTTGGAATGAAGATACAGAAGTTTCCAAAGGCAGACATCAAAAACCGTGTGGATGAGCTCATAGAGCTGGTAGGGCTGAAAGGTCTTGAGAAGAGATACCCGAGACAGCTCTCGGGCGGTCAGCGACAGCGAGTTGCATTTGCCAGGGCGCTTGCGACTAATCCACAGCTCCTGCTTCTGGATGAGCCATTTGCGGCGATCGATGCCAAGGTCAGAAAGGAGCTTCGGGCATGGCTGCGGGAACTGATAAATCAGGTCGGCATCACGAGCATATTTGTCACACATGATCAGGATGAGGCTGTGGAGGTTGCGGATGAGATCATCATAACGAATCACGGCAGAGTTGAGCAGATCGGAACACCTGTGGATATATACAACGACCCGAAGACGGAGTTTGTGGCGCAGTTTCTTGGAGAGCCAACCACACTGGATGCACACACCGGCTTCAAGGGCTTCCACGATGTGAACGTGGGGGCAAGAGCGATATTGCGACCGGAGTTTGTAAATGTATATAAGACCGGGGAAGTCGTGCCATATCCCGTGTCGACCGAGACCGGAGTGGTAAAGCGTGTGGCATTCAGGGGCAATATGACAGAGCTTGTGATAAGGGTAAATGGTGTCGACATAGTGGCACACAGGCAGCTTGGACAGCCACTTATCTCGGAGGGCGAAGAAGTCGCGGTATTTGTGAGAAAGATGTTCCTCGCAGGTGGAAGCTGGGACGGTGTCAGAACAGAGGTCAATGAAGCAGTGAGAAATGAAGAGAGCGTTATAATATAAAAGGAAACCTGTCGCGTAAAGTGGCAGGTTTTTCTTGATAGTATCATAGGGACGTAGCTTTTGTCATGAAGAGTGTCCCTATGTATATGGAAAAATGTGACAGGGGACGATCCTCGTGACAAAAGGAACGTCCCTGAAAATAAACAAGTGACAAATTCCCCCGAACAGGTTATAATAAAACGAGCTGGCGTCCTACGCCAAATAGATTACGGAGGAAAGAAAAATGACAAATTGGAAAAATCTTGATACTTTGGATTCTTACAAGGCACTCAAAGCATGTAAGGGCAGTGTAGATCTCACAACTGTTATGGCAGGTGAGAGCGGTGCAAACCGTGCGAAGAACTACAGTGTACCAATGGCAGAGAAGCTTACTTACAACTTCGCTGCAAAGGAAGTGGATGACACAGTTTTGGAGAAGCTTGCAGCCCTTGCCAAGGAAGCAGAACTTGTTGACAAGTTCCAGGAGCTTTACAATGGTGCCGTTATCAATACAGGAGAGAACCGTCTGGTTCTTCATCAGATGACACGTGGTCAGCTTGGCGAGCCAGTCAAGGCAGACGGCGTGGACAAGAGAACATTTTACGTAGAGCAGCAGAACCGTATTGCAGAGTTTGCAAATAAGGTACATAACGGCGAGATCACAAATGCAGCCGGTGAGAAGTTCACAACGGTTGTACAGATCGGTATCGGTGGTAGTGACCTTGGTCCTCGTGCAATGTATCTGGCATTGGAGAACTGGGCAAAGAAGAACGGTACATTCAAGATGGATGCGAAGTTCATCAGCAACGTTGATCCAGATGATGCGGCAGCAGTTCTTGCATCTACAGATGTAGCACATTCTATCTTCGTACTTGTATCAAAGTCAGGTACAACCTTGGAGACACTTACAAACGAGTCTTTCGTGAAGGATGCGCTTGCAAAGGCAGGTCTGGATGCTTCTAAGCATATGATCGCTGTTACAAGTGAGACATCTCCACTTGCAAAGAGTGATGATTATCTTGCAGCATTCTTTATGGATGATTATATCGGCGGTCGTTATTCTTCTACATCAGCCGTTGGTGGTGCTGTACTTTCACTGGCATTTGGCCCGGATGTATTTGCACGTTTCTTAAATGGTGCAGCCGCAGAAGATGAGACAGCAAAGAATACAGATATTATGAAGAACCCGGCTATGCTGGATGCGTTGATCGGTGTTTACGAGCGTAACGTACTTGGTTATCCTGCAACAACCGTTCTTCCATACTCACAGGCACTGAGCCGTTTCCCTGCACATCTGCAGCAGCTTGATATGGAGTCCAATGGTAAGTCTGTAAATCGTTTTGGTGAGCCGGTTGATTACCCAACAGGTCCAGTTCTCTTCGGTGAGCCGGGAACAAACGGACAGCATTCCTTCTATCAGTTATTGCATCAGGGAACAGACATTGTTCCATTGCAGTTTATCGCATTCAAGAACAGCCAGATCGGCACGGATGTAGAGATTCAGGGAAGCACAAGCCAGAAGAAGCTCTGCGCAAATGTTGCTGCACAGATCGTTGCATTTGCATGTGGTAAGAAGGATGAGAACAGCAACAAGAACTTCAAGGGTGGCCGTCCATCATCTATCATCATCGGTGAGCAGCTTGATCCGGAGACACTTGGTGCATTGCTTGCACACTTCGAGAACAAGGTTATGTTCCAGGGATTTCTGTGGAACATCAACAGCTTTGATCAGGAAGGTGTTCAGCTTGGTAAGGTACTTGCAAAGAAGGTACTTGCACATGAGACAGATGGCGCTTTGAAGGTATTCAGCGATCTGCTTAACATCTAAGAAGATATTAACGTAATAATATAAAGACAAAGAGACTTTTATTGCACATAGGTTGCGTGATAAAGGTCTCTTTTTTATATCAGAAAGAAATGGAAAATACTCTTGCATTTTAAATAAGGTTAGTATATACTAACTTATAGTTAGGTCTGGCTAACCTAGCGCGTGTAAATCATTTCGGAACTCCTGCTTCTGAACGAGGAGAGACCGTCAGAAGCAAGAGACTCCGTTAAAATGCAAATTGAAAGGAGTACATAACAATGGATTATTTAGAAATTGAAAAAGTTATTGGCCGTGAGATCTTGGATTCCAGAGGAAATCCAACTGTAGAAGCAGAGGTTTATCTGGCAGATGGAACCATCGGAAGAGGTACTGCACCAAGTGGTGCATCCACTGGAGAGTTCGAGGCACTGGAGCTTCGTGATGGCGATAAGAGCCGTTACCTTGGCAAGGGTGTAACAAAGGCAGTTGAAAATATCAATACAATTATCAATGATGCAATCGAGGGTATGGATGCATCAGACATCTATGCAGTGGATCAGGCTATGATTCAGGCAGATGGAACAAAGGACAAGTCTAAGCTTGGTGCGAATGCAATTCTTGCAGTATCTATCGCATGCTGCCGTGCAGCAGCAACATCTATTGACATTCCACTGTATCGTTTTCTGGGTGGTGTATCAGGAAACCGTATGCCAGTTCCAATGATGAACATCGTAAACGGAGGATGCCATGCACTTTCTTCCGGACTTGATGTACAGGAGTTCATGATTATGCCGGTTGGCGCGCCATCTTTCAAAGAGTGTCTGCGTTGGTGTGCAGAAGTATTCCATGCATTGGCAGCAATCCTGAAAGAGCGTGGACTTGCAACATCTGTTGGTGATGAGGGTGGATTTGCACCTGCTTTGAAGTCCGACGAGGAAGCAATCGAGACAATTCTCGAAGCTGTAAAGAGAGCAGGCTATGAGCCGGGCAAGGATTTCAAGATCGCTATGGATGCAGCTTCTTCTGAGTGGAAGAGCGAAAAAGGAAAGGGCTACTACAAGCTTCCAAAGGCTGGTACTGAGTATACGGCTGAGCAGTTGATCGAGCACTGGGCAGCACTTTGTGAGAAATATCCAATCATCTCAATCGAGGATGGTCTGGACGAAGAGGATTGGGAAGGCTGGCAGAAGCTGACCGCAAGACTTGGCGGTAAGGTTCAGCTTGTTGGTGATGATCTGTTCGTAACAAATACAGAGAGACTGGCAAAGGGAATCGAGCTTGGTGCCGGAAATGCAATCCTGATCAAGTTGAATCAGATTGGATCTGTTTCTGAGACATTGGAAGCAATCAAGATGGCTCACAAGGCTGGTTACACAGCAATCAGCTCACACAGATCTGGTGAGACTGCCGATACAACGATTGCAGATCTTGCCGTTGCACTTAACACATGTCAGATCAAGACGGGTGCACCTTCTCGTTCTGAGCGTGTTGCAAAGTACAACCAGCTGCTCCGTATCGAGGAAGAGCTTGGCGCAAGTGCTGTATATCCAGGAATGAAGGCATTTAATGTAAAGCAGTAATAGAAATCTGCCGATATATAAGATAGAAGAAAGAAAAAAGTCGTCGGACTGGGACTTGGATTCCCGGCTCGGCGGCTTTTCCACTTTAATAATTAAGATAATTAAAATACAACAACCAACAGCATCTTGAACTGTTCTGCGCCATAGACGGCATGTGGATGCTTGGCTGGCATCACGATGGATTCTCCCTCATGAAGGATATATTCAACACCATCGATCGTGATTCTGCCGACGCCATCTAAGCAGGTCACAAATGCATCGCCGCCGGACTCGTGTGTGCTGATTTCCTCGTCTTTGTCAAAGGCAAATAATGTGATAGATACAGCATCATTCTGGGCAAGTGTTTTGCTGACAACCTGTCCCTCCTGATAAGTGACCTGATCCTTCAATACATGCACTTCGGATTTTGTAATATTTTTAATAAGATTCATAAAAATGCCTTCCTTTCTTTCTGAAAATCCATGTTTAAACATAAAAATTATATCATGTCGCCTGACGGCTCCATGTGTGTTTTCGCAATATGCCGGCTTGTGCAAGCACAGCCGTCGCATTGCTCATTATAGCATAAACTCTATTATACCCCATATATTTAATATGAAAATAGTAAAAAACTTCATAAATTAAAGGAAATATGTTGTCAAAAGCTGGAAAACTGTGTAATATGGAAACATCGTTTGTCATAAAAATGATATTTATGGCAGATGCATGTGAATAAAACAAAGGAGAGTAGGAAACATGTGGGAAGCAATCAATAACTTTTTGACAAAAGTAGACGACTTCGTCTGGGGCCCGCCACTTATGGTTTTGATCATTGCAGGTGGTATCCTTCTGACCGTCCGCATGGGTGTGCTGCAGATTCGTAAACTGCCACTTGCCCTGAAATGGATGGTAAAAAATGAGGAAGAGGGCGAAGGTGAGGTAACCTCGTTCGGTGCACTCTGTACGGCACTTTCAGCGACAATCGGAACCGGAAATATCGTCGGTGTCGCAACTGCAATTGGAGCCGGTGGCCCGGGGGCTTTGTTCTGGATGATACTTGCGGCATTCTTCGGAATGGCAACCAAGTATGCAGAGGGATTACTTGCAGTTAAGTATCGTGTGGTAGATGCAGACAATCATGCACTTGGTGGACCATTCTACTATATCGAAAAAGGTATGGGTACAAAGTGGAAATGGCTTGCGAAGATCTTTGCATTCTTCGGCATCTGTGTTGGTCTGTTCGGTATCGGAACATTCTCACAGGTAAATGGTATTTCCTCAGCAGTAAAGGGATTCTTCGATCCGAATGAATCATGGCGCGTAGAGATTCCAGGAATTGGTACATATTCGTGGACCGTTGTAATTGCATCTCTGATCCTGAGTGTCTGCGTGGCACTTGTATTGATTGGTGGTATCAAGCGTATTGCAAATGTATCCCAGATCGTCGTTCCATTTATGGCAGTGCTTTATGTTCTGCTTTGTCTGGTGCTTCTCATCTGTAATATCAAAGAGATTCCGGATGCGTTCGTAACAATCGTAAAGGGCGCGTTCAATCCAAAGGCAGTGACCGGTGGTGTGGTTGGTACGATGATCGTTGCAATGCAGAAGGGTGTTGCAAGAGGTATTTTCTCAAATGAGTCTGGCCTTGGTTCAGCACCAATTGCTGCAGCTGCGGCAAAGACAAAGGAGCCGGTACGTCAGGGCCTGGTATCTATGACAGGTACATTTATTGATACAATCATCATCTGTACGATGACAGGACTTTCTATCGTTCTGACAGGTGCATGGCAGCAGGAAGGTTTAGAGGGTGTACAGGTAACAACCTACGCATTCCAGAAGGGACTTCCAATTTCCGAGCAGGTAGCTGCATTCCTGCTTATGCTGTGTCTGGTATTCTTCGCATTTACAACGATCCTCGGATGGGATTACTATTCGGAGCGTTGTCTCGAATACCTGTCAGGCAGACATAAGAAAGTTATTCTTGTATATCGTTGGCTGTATATCCTGGCAGTTTTCATCGGACCATACATGACAGTAAAGGCAGTATGGACGATCGCAGATATCTTCAACGGATTGATGGCGATTCCAAACATGATTGCAATCTTCGCTTTGAGTGGTGTTGTTGTGAGGGAGACAAAGGACTTCTTCAAGCGCCATGCAGAGCAGGAAATGTTCAAGTAGGTATAGAGGTATTCGTCCTTAATGACAAAGTGTGGAGTTTTGATATTAAAATTAAAACTTCACACTTTTTTCACAATTTTTATTAGCACTCGCTATTGACGAGTGCTAATAAGTGTGTTATAGTACACCTAGAACATGAGGGAAGACCTAGAGAAGGGAACCCGAGAGGGAAGAAAATAAAAACAAACACAGACCATTGTGAAGTATAAAAGGAGGTATGGCTTATGTTAATGCCAAGTTTATTTACAAATAGTTTTATGGATGATTTCTTTGATGCACCAAGTTTTGGTGTCTATAAGTATGATGCACCGGCACAGAATCTGATGAGTACCGATGTGTTCGAGAAAGAAGACGGTTACGAGATTGATATGAACCTTCCGGGATTCAAGAAGGAAGATGTAACCGGCGAAGTAAAGGATGGTTACCTGATCATTAAGGCTTCTACAAAGAACTCTAAGGATGAGAAGGATGCCAAGGGCAAATACATCCGTAAGGAACGTTATGAAGGTTCCTGCAACAGATCCTTCTATGTGGGTGATGCGATTACACAGGATGACATCAAGGCAAAATTTGAGGATGGTGTCCTGAAGATCACGGTTCCAAAGAAGGAAGCAAAGCCACAGGTGGAAGAGAAGAAATTCATTGCCATCGAAGGATAATTTAAATAGCTAGTCAGACGATTTTTCGTTTCCCCTCTCTTACTGGGCGGCCGCCAATATGGCGGTCGCCCTTTTTGCATTTATAAATAATTTTCACAGTTTTTTCATATCAGGGAGTCTGAGCTGTTAATTGTGAATCCGGATTGCTAGGCGGATTGACAGATGATCGCTGCGGTGGGAGTCCTCCGTTTGGACAGACATTGCCGTGCAACATGCATATCGTTGAACGGAATCCGTTTATCCCGGTAAACAATAAACTCTTCATGCCCTTTTCCAAGAATTAGAAGAATGTCGTCTGTATGAAGCAGGGAGATTCCCTTTTTGATTGCTTCTTTGCGATCATGCACGATTTCGTAGTTATCGTAGGGAAGTCCTGACGTCATATCGTGGTAAATCTGTTCTTGATCTTCATTATGTGGGTCATCGTGCGTCATTATGACATAATCGGCATGTTTACAGGCAATCGCGGACATCTTTGCGCGCTTGTCCCGGTCTCTGTCGCCGGTGCAGCCAAATACGACATAGATGCTGCCGGAGGTAAGTGCGCGTGCAGCAGTCAGAACCTTGCTCATGGCGTCAGGGGTATGAGCGTAGTCTACAACAATCAGATTATTTCCTGTGTGGATGCATTCCGTTCTGCCTTTCGGAAGCGTAAGAGTTGTGGCTGCCTGTGCGATGGTGGCACTGTCAAACTGCTCCAGTGTCAGAATCACAATCGAAGCCATCAGATTGTAAATGTTGTAGGTGCCAATCAGATTGGTCGAGAAGTCCTGCCTAAATGCAGGGCACTGTACCGAGAATTCCGTATGCTGTTTGTCTGCGGCATCTATCTTCACTTTGAAATCTCCGCCGGTAAAACCAAAGGTCACATTCTCATTTTCATCCAGCAGAAAATAATGCTTGTAGGAATCGTCATAGTTGATGATCGCTTTGCCGGATGGTTTCAGCATGTGGAATAATTCCTGCTTCGCAAGGGCATAGCGTTCCATTGTCTTGTGGAAATCCAGATGATCCTGCGTCAGATTTGTGAAGACCGTGTAGTCAAACTGCAGTGTCTCGACGCGGTTGTTCGCAAGTCCCTGACTGCTCACTTCCATGACAACATACTCACAGCCAAGAGACAGGCATTGCAGCAGAATCGTATACAGGTCATAGATGTCGGGCGTGGTGTTCGCGAGACTGCGGATCTTTTCGCCGACATAGAATCCGATCGTACCGATGTAGCCACATTTTCTGCCAAGCTTATTTAACATCTGGTGAAGCAGAAATGCCGATGTGGTTTTTCCGTTCGTGCCAGTGATGCCGATCAGCTTGAGCTTGCTGATTTTCTTGTAGTAAGTATTTTTTAAATAATTGACCAGATAAGCTCTGGTGTCTTCGACGATGCAGGTTTCCACCTCGTAGTTTCCTTCCTCACAGATGATTTTTGCCGCGCCGTTTTCAATCGCTTGTCTAATATAGGCATGTCCGTCGTGGTCAATGCCGCGCAGTGCCACAAATGTGTCCCCTTTTTCGATTTTTCTTGAGTCTGTTTTTACGTTCATTTATCTCCCTGTCTTTCCTGAAAATATGTGTCCAGACATCCTAAATGCCCCTGTTAACATAACTTATCAAACAATTGCATCAAAGTTGCATCAAAAGTGTAACGAAGTTGCAAAATAAATATTTATATTTTGTATAAATAGTAAACATTTCTCATTTACAAAACATATGTTCTATACTAAAATAAAAACAGTATGTAAAATGAGTGAATAATTTGTCTATGTGGAGCGACGATATGAGGCATTATATAGCAATTGATCTGAAATCATTTTATGCATCGGTGGAGTGCGTGGAGCGGGGGCTGAATCCGCTTACAACGAACCTCGTCGTAGCAGATGAAAGCCGGACAGAGAAGACAATCTGTCTGGCTGTTTCGCCGTCCTTAAAATCGTATGGGATATCGGGGCGGGCGCGCTTGTTCGAGGTGGTGCAGCGGGTAAAGGAGATCAACCGTCAGAGACTGGCATTTGCACCGGGACGGGAATTTACCGGTTCGTCATACGAGAATCCAAAGATAAAGGCAGACCCAAGGCTGGCGCTTGATTATATTGCGGCAAAGCCGCGGATGGCACATTACATGGAGTATAGTACGCGCATTTATGATATCTACCTGAAATACGTCGCACCGGAGGATATGCATGTTTATTCGGTAGATGAGGTGTTTATTGATGCGACGGCGTACCTGAACACCTATCAGATGACTGCCCGACAGCTTGCGGAGACGATGGTGCGCGATGTCTATGACACGACCGGGATTACTGCCACGGCGGGGATTGGAACAAACCTGTATCTGGCAAAGATCGCGATGGATATCGAAGCGAAGCATATGCAGCCAGACGAGCGAGGCACACGGATTGCGGAACTTGATGAGCGAAGTTATCGGGAACTGTTGTGGAACCATGAGCCGCTGACGGATTTCTGGCGGGTCGGAGCAGGCTATCAGAAGAAGCTGCATGCACAGAACCTGTATACGATGGGGGATATCGCGCGATGTTCACTGGGCGGAGAAAATGACTACTATAACGAAGAGCTTCTATATAAACTTTTTGGTGTGAATGCAGAGCTGCTGATCGATCATGCATGGGGGTATGAACCATGTACGATTGCGGAGATCAAGGCATACCGTCCGGAGAGTAACAGCATCAGTTCGGGGCAGGTGCTGCAATGCCCGTATACGTGTGAGAAAGCGCGCGTAGTCGTGCAGGAAATGACGGAAGGACTGGTGCTGGATCTGGTCGAAAAGGGGCTTGTCACAAATCAGATGGTACTGACGGTTGGCTATGATATCGAGAATCTGTCTGTGGGGGCAAATGGATATCACGGCGAGGTGACGCGTGACCGTTATGGGCGGAAGGTGCCGAAGCATGCACATGGTACGGAGAATCTGGAAGGATATTCTTCTTCTACGAATAAAATTGAAGCAGCCGTGCTTCGCTTATATGACCGGATTGTGGATGAGCATCTGCTTGTGCGGCGGATGTATGTGGTAGCCAATCATGTGATCCGCAAGGAAGATGTGAAGGAAGAATCGAATCGTTTCGAGCAGCTTGATCTATTTACGGACTACGCAGCGTTAGAAAAAGAGAAAGCGGCAGAGAAAGAGAAGGAGGCGAAGGAAGAACAGATCCAGCAGGCTTTGCTTGCAATCAAACATAAATATGGCAAAAATGCAGTTTTGCGTGGAATGAATTTTCGGGAGGGGGCGACGGCGCGCGACAGGAATAATCAGATCGGAGGGCATAAGGCGTGAGACGGGATTACAGTGATATTATTGACCGGGGACGTCCGGTGTCGAAGAAGCATCCGCCGATGGATCGGATGATGCGCGCGGCGCAGTTTGCCCCATTTGCAGCGCTTACAGGACATGACGAAGCGGTACGGGAGACGGCACGGCTGACGGAGGAAGAAATCGAACTCGATGAGTATGAGGTTGCGGAACTAAACCGGAAGCTGCAATGGCTGGCGGAGCACAAGGATACGGAAGTGGCGGTCGTACATTTTGTAAAGGATGCGAAAAAAGAGGGCG
>DHJV01000069.1:45470-46374 GCA_002404515.1 Lachnospiraceae bacterium UBA4711
CTATGTGAAGGACACCGGGATTCTGAAGAAAATAGATGAACATACGCATACACTTGTGTTAGTATGTGAACAGGAAGAAGTGCAGATAGACATATGGAAAATAATAGAAATTTTAATCTGATTTTAATCTTTCCTACCTTATAGATTAATTTTGGTGCCGTAAGATAAGGACACAATCAAGAACAGCAAAGAACAAATCACAAAACAGCTGTTATAGAAAATGGAGGATATCAGATATGGATCAGTTAGAAAAGGTAGAAAAAATCAGAGAGAAAACAGGTGTCAGCTATGAGGATGCAAAGGATGCGCTCGAAGCATGTAATTATGATCTGCTCGATGCAATCGTGTATTTAGAGAAGCTTGGAAAGATCAAGGCGCCGGAGGTTGGAACATACACGACCATACCACAGGAGACATCGAATGATCTGGCACAGGCGCAGGCAGCCTATGAGCAGTCCTGCAAGAAGAAAACATTTGGCGAGCATATGGATGAATTCTTCGCATGGGTCGGCGGCATCATCAAGAAAGGCTGTGAGAAGAACTTTATCATTGAGCGTAAGGGCGAGCGGTTCATGCGGATGCCGATCATCATATTCGTACTGCTTTTGATCTTCGCGTTCTGGATCTGCGTACCTTTGCTGATCATCGGACTCTTTTGTGACTGCCGTTACCATTTCGAGGGTGACGCGCAAGCAGTTCAGGACATCAATAACGCCTGCGACAAGGCATCCGACGCCTGCACAGGAGTAAAGGAAGACATTAAGAAGTAAAAATCTGAAACCTAGAGATAGGAAAATCATGAGATAAGAAAATTATGAGATAGGGAAAACGATTACGTATGAAAAAAATATATTTCAGTTATGTATAGTACCAATTTTAATGCAGACCATTGGAACATGTCGGT
>DHJV01000069.1:46429-67059 GCA_002404515.1 Lachnospiraceae bacterium UBA4711
GCAATGAGTTTAGTACCGCTACATGTGGAAGTGAGCGGGAGCGCGTCTGCATGTAATTGGATACTACACATATCTGGTATAAGCATTAAAACGTAATCGTTTTCCTGTTTATAGGAGACAATATGAGCAAGATTTTGATCATTGAAGATGAGGCAGGCATCGCCCGTTTCGTAGAACTGGAATTAAAACATGAAGGAAATGAAGTCGAGAAAGCAGCAGACGGCAGAGAGGGCTTGGATAAAGCCCTCTCCGGTTCGTTTGACCTGATTTTGCTCGACGTGATGCTGCCGGGATTAAATGGCATGGAAGTGCTGCGCAGACTCCGGCAGGAGAAGGATACGCCGGTCATCATGCTCACGGCGCGTGATGCTGTGATGGATAAGGTAGCAGGGCTGGACGCGGGTGCGGATGATTATATCACGAAGCCATTTGCTATCGAGGAACTGCTGGCACGTATCCGTGTCGCATTAAAGAAGCACGCGCGCGCAGAGGATGCATCGACGCATAAGCTGGAGGTGCTGGGCGTCTGCCTGGACGAAGATCGGCACGAGGTGACAGTGCAGGGAGAAAATGTGGAGCTTACGAACCGTGAGTTCGAGCTGTTGCACACGCTGATGCGGAACAAGAATATTGTACTTACCCGCGAGAAGCTTTTAAATGAAGTCTGTGGGTATGATTATGTCGGCGAGACGAATATCATCGATGTGTATGTGCGGTATCTGCGGACGAAGATCGACGATCATTTTGGGATCAAGCTGATCCGGACGGTGCGTGGAGTCGGCTACTGCATCAAGGAATCTTAGGAGTGATTGGATGAGAGAAGAACGAACAAATCGGAAGACAACCTCTATTGCCCGCAAGATTCATGTCGGATATTGGTTCCGGCGCTTTTTTGCGTTGCTGGGACTCGATATCGTGATACTCAGTATGTTGTTCGCGGCGGTATTGGTATGGAGGCTTGATACGACAGATTCAGACTGGATGTCCGGGGCGAAGCCGGTGCATATTACATGGTCGGGCAATTCGTATGCCACATGGACGATGACAACACAGGTCGGTGACAACATCAAGGATTTTCAGGTACATGATGTTCTGGATTATGCGGCTATGCCGCTCATTGCGGTTGGCGCAGTCGAACTCGTGATGCTCATTTCGGCAGGGTTCGGCACACGGAATATCAGACGGAAGCTGCGACCGTTGAATGATCTCGCTGTGCGTGCGGAGGCACTTTCGAATATGAGCGGTGATGAGGTGAATCTGGAGCATCTGGAACAGGCAATCTCGAATGTCTCCGTCGATGCAAATGATATACGGATATCGACCGGGGATAAGGATTTGCAGAGCATTGAGGCGGCACTGAATAATCTGCTTGCGCGCATGCAGGAGAGTAAGCGGCAGCAGGCGCGGTTCGTGTCTGATGCATCCCATGAGCTGCGGACGCCAATCTCTGTGATTCAGGGTTATGTGAATATGCTCGACCGCTGGGGCAAGGAAGATGAAGCTGTATTAAATGAATCAATCGAAGCGCTCAAAAACGAGTCCGATCATATGAAGGATCTGATCGAACAATTGCTGTTTCTGGCACGCGGTGATAGTGGGCGGAATACATTGAAACCGGTGGAAGTGGACTTAAATGACCTTGTGCAGGAGGTGTACGAGGAGTCGATGATGATCGATGAGACACATCCGTATGATTTTTCTGCCTGCCCGTGCTGTATGGTTCGTGGTGATGTAGCCATGCTGAAGCAGTCCATTCGAATTTTTGTGCAGAATGCGGTGAAGTATTCGAACAAGGGAGATACAATTCATTTTAAAGTCGGACGATCGGAACAGGGTGTCTATTATCAGGTGCAGGATGAAGGCATTGGCATGCAGGCAGCCGAGGTCGTGCATATCTTCGAGCGTTTTTATCGTTCGGATGAGGCACGAAACAGTGAGACGGGCGGATCGGGACTTGGACTATCCATTGCGAAATGGATCGTGGATGCGCACGATGGACAGATTGACGTGCTGACCAGACCAGATTTTGGAACGCGGTTTCGCGTGACATTCCCTTGTAGTAACACTGTAAATGTGATACAATAAAGTTTCAATTTTAGTGTTAAGATAAAGAATTGCGAACATACGGGGAGTGTAAGAATTAAAGACATGAAATCTTCAAAGAAAACGCAGAAAAAAGAACAGGGTTTGAACATTATTATTGTCGGATGCGGTAAAGTTGGAAGCACGCTGGTGGAGAAGCTCAGCAAGGAATCCCATGATATTACGGTGATTGACCAGAAAAACGAGGTCGTTCAGCGGATCACAGAGGATTATGACGTTATGGGCTTTACCGGAAATGGTGCAAGCTACAGTATTCAGATCGAGGCGGGTATTCAGGACGCCGACGTATTGATCGCCGTGACGGAAAGTGATGAGTTGAATCTGCTCAGTTGTACGATCGCGAAAAAGGTCGGTGACTGTGCAACCATCGCACGTGTGCGGAACCCGGATTACAGTATGGAGCTTTCGTATCTTCGAAACCAGCTTGGACTTTCGCTGATTATCAATCCGGAGTTAGAGACTGCACGAGAGATTGCGCGTTTGCTGCGTCTGCCATCGGCACTTGAGATCAACTCCTTTGCGCGTGGACATGCGGAGCTTGTCAAGTTCAAGATTCCGAAGGAGAATCTGCTGCATGATAAGCCGATTTCAGCGATGCATGAGTTAAACTGCGATATGCTGGTGTGCGGTGTCGAGCGGGATGGAAACCTGATTATTCCGGATGGCTCATTCATTATGCGTGGCGGTGATGCTGTGACATTCCTTGCAACACCGACAAACAGTATGGATTTCTTCAAGAAGATTGGTGTAGATACACATAAGGTAAAAAACTGCATGATCATCGGCGGAGGAAAAACCTCGTATTATCTTGGAAAACAGTTGACTTCGACGGGTGTGGAAGTCAAGATCATGGAGATGGATGAGAAGCGGTGTGAGGAGTTAAGCGTATTACTTCCAAAGGCACTGATCCTGCATGGTGATGGCTCCGATGAAGATCTGCTTCGCGAGGAGGGAATCGAGAGCACGGAGTCATTCGTGCCGCTGACCGGACTCGACGAGGAAAATATCCTGCTTACGTTATTTGCGAGAAAATGCTCCGATACGAAGGTAATCACGAAGATCAACCGGAGTACATTCAGCGATGTGCTCGATGGGCTGGATATCGGAAGTATTGTATATCCGCGTTATATTACAGCTGAGAAGATTCTGGCGTATATCCGTGCGATGCAGAATTCAGTTGGAAGCAATATCGAGACGTTATATCATATCTTTGATAACCGTGCGGAGGCATTGGAGTTTAAGGTTGAGAAGGATTCTCCGGTAATCGGCAAACCGATTATGGAGTTGAAGTTAAAGGACAACCTTCTGCTTGCCTGTCTGAACCGGAATGGAAAGGTCATTATTCCACGTGGCCAGGATGTGATCTGCGAGGGGGATTATGTGGTTGTTGTTACAACACACACAGGCTTTACCGATGTCAGTGATATTTTGAAATGGCAGTAGGGAGTATGTTTGGTGGGAGATAAATTATGAATTACTCGGTAGTTATTTATATATTAGGCTGGATCATGGAGATCGAGGCGGCATTTCTGGCTCTCCCGGGTATCGTGTCTGCGATCTATGGTGAGAAAGGCGGCTTTGCTTTTTTGTGGGTGGCACTTGGCAGTGCGGTTGCAGGTTCAGCGATTATTTTGCGGAAACCGAAGAACATGCGGTTTTATCTGCGGGAAGGCTTTGTGACGGTGGCGCTTTCGTGGATTCTGATGTCTGTGATCGGATGTCTGCCGTTTGTCATCAACGGTGATATTCCACATTTTGCAGATGCGCTGTTCGAGATGATTTCCGGTTTTACAACAACGGGTGCGACGGTCGTATCGGATGTGGAAGGACTGACGAAGGGAAGTTTGTTCTGGCGAAGCTTCAGCCACTGGATCGGAGGTATGGGCGTACTTGTATTCCTGCTTGCGATCGTACCGATGGCGGGTGGCAGCCATATGAATCTGATGAAGGCGGAAAGCCCGGGACCTTCGGTTGGAAAGCTTGTGCCGAAGGTGCGTCAGACAGCGAAATATCTGTATATTATTTATTTTGCGCTGACCGTAATTGAAGTGATTTTCCTGTTATTTGGACGGATGAATCTGTTTGATGCGTTGACGACGGCATTTGGTACAGCCGGAACCGGAGGTTTTGCAATCTGGAACGATGGTTTCGTCAGTGTCAGCCCATACAATCAGTGGGTTGTTACGATCTTCATGCTGCTGTTCGGTGTGAATTTCGGATTTTATTTCCTGATTCTCACAGGAAAGCTGCGGGATGCGCTGAAGTTTGAAGAGGTGCGGATCTACTTTATCATCGTGATTGCGTCAGCCATCTTTATCTTTATTAACCTGCGGAATTTTGCGTTGTATGCGCCAGCCGATGGTGTGCGGCATGCTTTTTTCCAGGTGGCAAGTATTATCACGACGACGGGATTTGCGAGCACGAACTTCGACTTGTGGCCGGAGACGTCGCGGACAATCCTTGTAATCCTGATGTTTGTCGGAGCCTGTGCCGGAAGTACGGGTGGTGGTATCAAGGTGTCACGATTTATCATTGCGATCAAATCGTTCATCAAGGAGATTATTTCTTATCTGCATCCGCGTTCTGTGAAGAAGATCAAAGTCGAGGGAAAGCCGCTCGAGCATGAGACGCTGCGTGCGACGAATGTCTATTTCATGACATATATGGTTATCTTTGCCGTATCCGTGTTGCTCGTGTCGATCGAGAACAAAGACCTGGTGACGAATTTTACTGCGGTGGCCGCAACCTTTAACAACATCGGACCGGGACTTTCCATGGTTGGCCCGATGGAGAATTTCGGACATTTTACGGACTTCACAAAATACATTCTGATGTTCGACATGCTGGCAGGAAGACTGGAGATCTTCCCGATGCTGTTGCTGTTCTGTCCGGCTGTCTGGAAGCGTAGAAGAGCATAGATTAAAATAGTTGAAATACAAAAAGAGGAACCGGTGTGGCTGGTTCCTCTTCGTACGTTATAAGGTATATGGTTAATTACTGAAAGATTGATATAAGAATGGTATTCGTAATGGTAAACCTTATAACGTGCTTATTATACAGGATTTTAAAAGAAAAATATAGTGGAAATCGAAAGATTTTTGTGTGAAATTATCAGTATATGTGATATATTCATAATAAGTATGTAATTATGAGAAAAAGATGACAGGAGAGACCTATGAATCAGGAGTATCTGTTTAAAGAATTAAGAAAAGGCGTGACAGCAGCACGGCAGATCGTGGTGACAGGATACTGCACAGCCGAGTTTGTGGAAGACAAAGATATAACAGCAATTATTGTTCGAAACGGTGCAGAGACCGTATTGCCATGTGAGTATACAGTGATGCAGGCACCTGCATTTCAGCAGCATCAAAGTAATGGAAAGACATTTTCCAGAGTGCTTACGGCGTGTGTTACGATTCCACTGAAATTAAAAGAAAAAGATGAGTTTTATCTCAGAGCAGAGACGAAGCAGGGTACAACAAGCGTTTTATGCAAAGGAAAGGCGAAGAATATAATTAAAGCATTGAAGGATATCAACTGCTCCGTGGATATGGTGAAGGAGGAAGCCGGTTCTTTTGTTATCCGTGGATGGGCGATTGATTATGAGGACGTGAAAATTCGTTTGTATGACCGGAAAACAGGTGAAGAATTACAGCTGCCGGAGAATATGCCGGAATGGTATATCCGGTCGGATGCGATGCGATGTTTTTCGGAATGTGAGCAGCCGAGAAAAATTGGCTTTTCCATGAAGCTTCCGCTCGCGTGGGGTGATCGGGATTTGACGATTCTGCTGCAGGCAGGAAAAAGTGAACATAAGGAACATCTTCGCAGACTGGGAGAGCCACTGAGTGGAAAGGCATTTAATACATTGCATGTGAATATACTGCGCATATACAATAATACGAAAACCTTTGGTGTACGGAATACCTGTGCAAAGATTAAGCGGCATCTGCGGATTGGCACACCGTTTAAACATAAGGATTACAATAAATGGGCGCGCAAGAAGTTTTTGACGGAAAAGGAAAAGGCAGAACAAAGAGCGACGCAGTTTGCGTATAAACCAAAGTTCAGTATTCTGGTACCTTTGTATGAAAGCAATGAGACATTTTTGAAGGAGCTGATCGAATCTGTACAAGCGCAGACATACGAGAACTGGGAGCTTTGTTTCTCGGATGGAAGCAAGGATTCTACGCGGTTAAAAAAATGGATGGAACCATATGAAGCAAAAGACTCACGGATAAAATTTATTGCGAGACAGGCGGGACCATTGGGAATATCTGAAAATACGAATCAGGCATACGAACTGGCAGCTGGTGATTACATTGTGCTTGGAGATCATGACGATCTGTTTACGGAGGATGCTCTGTTTGAATGTGCGAAGGTATTGAACAAGCAGAAAGTTCAGGTAATTTACACAGACGAAGATAAGATTGACGAGACAGGAAGAAAGTATTTTGCTCCGAATTTCAAGCCGGATTTCAATATTGATCTGCTTCGTTGTAACAATTATATCTGTCATATGTTTGTGGCAGAGAAGGCATTGGTAGATAAAGTTGGCTTGTTCCGTTCGGAATTTAATGGTGCACAGGATTATGATTTTATTTTCCGGTGCGTGGAACAGGCACATGGTATTTATCATATTCCACGCGTGTTGTATCATTGGAGAGCGCACACAGTGTCGACGGCGGAGATACCGGAATCCAAAATCTATGCGTTTGAAGCCGGAAAACGGGCGATTGAAGCACATTTAAAACGAGTGGGACTTGACGGTATTGTGGAGGATGCAGAAAACTTAGGATTTTATCGCGTGAGCTATCCGGTAAAGGGCGAACCGCTGTTGTCGATCATAATTCCAAATAAGGATCATATTGACGATCTGAAAAAGTGCATGAAGGCGATTGATGAACGTTCTACTTATCGGAATTTTGAGTATATTATTGTAGAGAACAACAGTGAGAAAGAGGAAACATTCTCTTATTACAAGGAATTAGAAAAACGTGAGAATGTAACAGTGTTGTATTGGCCGGACGAGTTCAATTATTCTCTGATCAATAATTTTGGTGTAGAGTACGCAAAGGGCGATTACATTTTGTTGTTAAACAATGATACAGAAATGATAAATGATGATTGTCTGGAGCAAATGCTTGGATATTGTCAGCGCGAGGATGTGGGAATTGTTGGAGCAAGATTATATTATGAGGACAATACAATCCAGCATGCAGGTGTTATTGTTGGATTTGGCGGAATTGCCGGACATGCATTCGTTACATTGAATGAGGACGAGGGATTATATCAGTCAAGAACAAAGGTTGCCTGTGATTATAGCGCAGTAACGGCAGCATGCATGATGGTAAAGAAGAAAGTGTTTGATGAAGTCGGTGGGCTGGAAGCAAAGTTCCGGGTTGCATTTAACGATGTGGACTTCTGTATGAAGGTGCGCCAGACAGGAAAGCTGGTTGTCTATGTGCCGCAGGCGATGCTGTATCACTATGAATCGAAATCGAGAGGCTTGGAAGATACGCCGGAGAAACAGAATCGATTCAGTCAGGAAGTGGCACTTTTTGCACAGAGATGGCCGGATATTCTGGCAGATGGAGATCCATATTACAATGTAAATCTTGCGTTAGATGCAGCAGATTTTTCAATTCGTGTGTAGAAAATCCTGCGATTGGAGCATTGAGGGGGAGGCAGCGGTGATGAGGTTTCGATTTTCTGATCTGAATGCAGATACAATTAAAAAAGGCTTTGAACATATTCGTTCGACTGCAATCCCAGAGGCGCTTTCCAAGGCGCGCTCGATGGTGACTGGACTGGATCTGGCATATGACCGTTTTTTTAAGGAATCTTTAGAGTCAGATGAGGAAGCCCTTGCAACGCAGCGGGAACAGATATTTTCGTACTGCCCTTGCATCAGTATTGTAGTTCCGGTGTATATGACACCGGAGCTTTCTTTACGTGCGATGCTCGAATCCGTATTGCATCAGACATATGAGAATTGGGAGTTGTGTCTGGTCGATGGCAGTCAGGCGAAGGGAGAACCACCGGTTCTTGATGCGCGGATATCGGAGGATGGAGAACTGTCGGTATTAGAAAAGGTATACAGTCTGGAGACAGAGCGCATTATCCGACAGTATATGGAGAACGAACCACGAATCCAGTACATAAAAATGGAGAAAAATCTTGGGATTTCCGGGAACAGTAACCGGGCGCTGCAGGCAGCAAGGGGAGCGTATGTTGCATTATTGGATCATGACGATGTGCTGACGGAGGATGCCCTATACTGGGTGGTGGATGCCTTGCAAAGGGAACAGTATGATGTGCTTTATTCTGATGAAGACCGTATGGCAGAGAATGGAAGTCATTATCTCGAACCACGCTTCAAGCCAGAATTTGATATCGATCTGCTGCGCGCATATAATTATATTTCCCATTTGTTTGTGGCACGGAGAGAGCTTATGCTGGCGGACGGTGGATTTCATAGTCAGTATGATGGTGCACAGGGGTATGATATGATTCTGCGCTGTTGTGAAGACGGCCGGGAGATTTGCCACATTCCACGCGTGTTGTATCACAAACGCATTCATGATGGTACTTCTTCGGAGCGGGAGGCAAAGCATGCACAGGAAAATCTGGCAGGCAAAGAAGCATTAGAGGCACATGTGGCGCGTGAACATTTGCTTGCACGTGCTATGACGACCGATCAGAGAAGTGTCTATGAATTGAAATACGATACGCCGGGGAATCCGCTCGTGTCAATGATCGTAACCGGGCATACGAATCGTGCATTGATGGAACAGATGCTGGAGCCATTTTACGAGAAAACACGATACAGTAATTTTGAAATAATCATTGTAGATGAAGACCGGGCAGATGAGGAACTGCAGAAATATTACCAGAAGATGCAGAGCCGCAGACGCAATATTGCGGTTGTGGCAGCAGAAGCCGGGAAAAGCAGCACCGAGTGCCGGAATCTTGGTACTCTGCATGCGAATGGCAATTTCCTTTTATTTTTGGATTCGAATATAGAGATTGGCGATACAACAGCACTTGGTGAAATGTTAGGCATTGCCATGCGCGACGATGTTGGAATGGTAGTGGGTACTGTCTATGATGACCGGGAGCGGTTGTATTGTGCGGGTTTGGAATTCGCTGGGGCGTATGAGTCCCCGGTTCAAAAATGGCAGGCAGAAACAGAGCGGTCGATTGATCTGCAGGAAATAAAAAATTTATACCGTTATCCGTATCGTGGGTTACCACAATTTGACGAGTGGAAAGAATGGCGGAAGATCCGGCAGGATGAGACGGGTGCGATGCGGTACTATGGAATGAATCGCGAGTATGTGATTGTGCCAGCACATTGCATGCTTGTGAAGAAAACGGTGTTTGTACAGTTGGGGGGATTCTCGGATAAGTTTCAGACGGAGCTTTCGGTACTTGATTTCTGTCTGCGTGTGCGGGAGCATGGGTACCGGATCGTAAATGCCGCTCATGCAAAATGGCAGTCTCACGACCTGCCTGATTCCGTCAGACAGGCGCGCGAAGCTGCCACAGTAGATACGCAGGTGGAACGCACGGAGCGGGATCTGTTTGAAATCCTGTGGTCTCAGGTATTATCCCTCCGTTAAATCCCCCTTGGTCAATGTCTTTAATTGTTTGTCGCTGACAGAGTCAAGCTCAACGATACGGCTTGCCTGTCTGGCGATGGAACGCTCCAGATAGTTTCGGACTTCTCTTGCATTTGCAAAGTTTTCGTCGTGGGATTTTGCCCAGATATTCAGTAACTCTTTTGCATATGCTTTTCCCTGTGCGTTTGGTTCGTATTCCTGTTTTTTGCACATGGATAAGAAAATCTCATATAGCTCGTCGCCGCTGTAATCCTCGAAATTGATGTATTTGTTAAATCTCGAACGGAGCCCCGGATTGGAATCTACGAATTCCTGCATCAGCCCGGTGTAACCGGCGACGATCACAATCAGATTATCGCGGTTATCTTCCATCATTTTAAGCAGGGTATCTACTGCTTCCTGTCCGAAATCCTTCCCATCTTTGCCTGCAGTTAACGTGTATGCCTCGTCAATGAAGAGCACGCCGCCTAAGGCACTTTCCACGACTTCCTTTGTCTTGATTGCGGTCTGACCGACGTAGCCTTCGACTAAGTTGGAACGGTCAACCTCGACCAGCTGACCGCCCGGCAGGATGCCGAGACATTTGTAGATTTTGGCAAGCAGACGGGCAACGGTTGTCTTACCGGTTCCCGGATTCCCGGAAAATACCATGTGCAATGACATTTCCGGCTGTTTCATGCCGCGCTCTTCCCGCAGCTTCTTCACCTTCAACAGGTTAATCAGCGATTTGATATCCTTCTTCACTTCAGAAAGCCCTGTCAGTTCGTTTAATTCATTTAGCAGATCATCCAGCTTGATATCTTCCTCTGGGACTTCATGCTTGTTGACAGCGCCTTTCATAGCCGCCATAGCCGCCTGAGAGGTCGATGCATTTTTATCAGGTGTGTTGGCAGCAGAGGCTGCCTTGCTTGGTGCGGAAGGCTTTGGAGGATTCTTCAGTGCCGGATTCTCACCCGGCTCAAATAGTTTCTGCTTGCGCAGGTATTCTTCCATCATACCGGTATAGGCAGTCAGTGCGGAGACTTCTGTGTCGGTTGTCCGGTTGTTGCAGGAAATATATGCCTGACCGAGTTCAACATACAGGTTGTACAGATTCCTTGATTTTGAAAATCCTTTCGTTGTGCAGGCGGAAAGTCCTGACTGGTCTGCTTCTACAAAATAAGTCAGGGAACGTGGAATTGTTGTGGCAAATTCTGGTGCAGCGGTGCGGTCCTGCTTGAAACGCATCAGGGATTCCAATGTGAAATACTGTCCAAGGTATTCGTGTAAAAAGCGTGTTTCCGGGTACAGACTGCCATCGGAGCTGTCTGTCAGATACACCAGAAACTGCAACAGATCAAAACGGATCATGTCGTGCATGGAGATATCCGTCTTTGGACCAAAGCCCTGCTGGCAGATGATTTCGCCGTACATGTAACAATCCGTGATTTCTTTCTTCAGATCATTTAACATAATTTCTCCTTGCCCCTGTAAAGATTTAGGTACTGGTTTTGGAATTACACATAATACGCAATTCATCGCAGACGCGCTCCCGCTCGGTTCAACACGTAGCAGACACTAAACTCACAGTACCATTTCATGGCACTGTTCGTTAAGTGCTGACGTGTTTCAACGGTCTGCTTATGAATTGGTAGTTATGCGTAATTCCATCTACATTTATAAGAGTTTTACAGGTGTTCGTTCAATTTACCCTGGGTAAATGATACCGCAAAAACCCTTGCCCGTAAAGTAAAATATATTGAACAAGGTAGGGAAATATGGTACGATAAGAACCAAGTGTAGTCTGAAGAAATATTAAGGAAAAGGAAGACAATCGGCAATTTGAAGTGGTTGGGTAGCGTATATTCGCAAATTATCATGGAACAATCATGAATACGACATAGGATATGTTTGCAACCTTGAAAGAACTTAGTGTTCTATTAAGTTATCAGGGATGTTTGAACACGATGTTCAAACAAGTCGCCGTTGAGCCATGGACGGCGAGCGGAGGGCGCATATGAACGAAGTTCATATTTAGGATGCGCCCGACAATCTGCCGACGAGCGAAGCGAGGGGGCAATACCCGTACGGCGTTCCCGTCTGTTAGAAATTTATTTATAAGAACACTTAGTACTTTCTGGTTGCAATACATTCTATGGGTATTCATGATTGTTCCATGTATGATTGCGGAGGAGATGTTTCCCCACTTCAAATTTGTCGATGTAGAAGGAGCGTACTATGCGGTTTCGACCATGCATTGACATACATAACGGCGCGGTCAAGCAGATCGTTGGCGGCAGCCTCAGGGATGAGGCGGATTTTGCCAAGGATAACTTTGTTTCAGAACTGAAGGCGGATTTCTATGCAGACCTGTATCGGCGAAGCGGACTGGTCGGCGGACATATTATCCTGCTGAATCCGGCTGGCAGCACTTACTACGAGGCAGATCTGGAACAGGCGAAGCTTGCACTTGCCGCATATCCACAGGGATTGCAGATCGGCGGAGGCATCAACGCGGACAATGCAGAGCAGTTTCTGGATATGGGCGCACGGCAGGTAATCGTGACATCCTATGTATTTAAGGATGGAAGAATCAATTATGAAAATCTGAAACGGCTGTCAGGCCTGATCGGTGCGGAGCATCTGGTACTCGATCTGTCCTGCCGGAAAAAGGATGGCAGATACTATATCGTGACTGACCGCTGGCAGAAATTTACAGAGGAAGTTGTTACACCGGAGATGCTGGACAAGCTGGCAGAATATTGCAGCGAATATCTGATTCATGCAGTGGATGTCGAGGGTAAGGCGGCAGGCATTGAGACGGAACTTGCAACCATGCTTGGCACATGGGGCAGACAGCCGATGACCTATGCAGGTGGAGTTGGAAGCTTTGGTGATTTGCAAAGCTTGAAGCAATACGGGCAGGATCGTATTGATGTGACGGTGGGAAGTGCACTGGATATATTTGGGGGTGCATTACCATACGATGAGGTTGTGAAATTTTGTTCGTAAAACTATAAAAAGAGGGACAAAACGATAGGAGGGTTTATGAGAAAATTCAAAAAGACAGCCGCAGTTGTTGCGGCAGCAGCACTTGCACTTTCCTTATGTGCATGTGGTGGAAAGACAGACAAGGCGACGACCGAGAAGGCGGGTGGCAGTGCAACCGTGACAGATGCAACGGTGTCGAATGCAATCGAGGATGACGGTGACTGGACAACGACCGAACAGGAAGTTGTGGAGGATAACCGTTTCACGACCGTGGAGGGCGCAGATGCCATTGGCGTGACATTTGATGATGGTACAGATGGCTTCACAAGCTATACGAACAACGGTAACTTTACGATGTCAGAGGAAAATGGTGAACTGGTCTGTGACATTACAAAGAGTGGACCACTTGAGCATAGCTGCCAGATTTATTATGATGGATTCACGATGGCAAAGGGCTGTGTCTATACGATGAGCTTTGATGTCAGAAGTGATATTGAGCGCGTGATCCAGTGGCGTGTACAGGTAAACGGCGGCGATTACCATGCCTATGCGAGTGATTTTATCACAGTTGGACCTGAGACACAGACGATCACAAAAGAGTTCACAATGGAAGAAAATTCCGATCCGGCTCCAAGATTTGTTGTGAATATGGGAACCCAGGAAGGACAGACTGAGGTGACGGAAGCACACAAAATTTACTTCGACAACATTTCGCTGTTTGTAACGGACAGTTCAAATGCGGAGAAGATTGTGGGTGCACCGCAGCCGATTCAGGTAAAGGTAAATCAGATCGGTTACAAGCCGGACGATACGAAGACGGTAATTGTGACATCCAAGGACGATGAGAAATTCAAGATCGTAGATGCAAAAACTGAGGAAACAATGTTTGTCGGTGCATACGGAGAGCTTTCGTATGATAAGTCTGCAGAGTCTAATGTAAAGCATGGTGATTTCACGGAGTTTAAGACACCGGGTACATACAAGATTATTTCCAGTCCGTCTGGCGCGTCATATGAGTTCTCCATCGGGGACGATCTGTATGATGATGTGTATAAGGATGTTGTGCTGATGTTATACAAGCAGCGTTGTGGAACGGAAGTGACAAAGGATATCGCCGGAGATTTCGCACATGAGGCGTGCCACATGCAGGAGGCAACCGTATATGGCGATACATCTGGAACAAAGATCGATGTATCAGGCGGCTGGCATGATGCCGGTGACTACGGACGGTATGTTGTGTCTGGTGCCAAGACCGTGCAGGATCTCTTCCTTGCTTATGAGGATTATGGTCAGACTGCCGATGATCTGGGAATTCCGGAGAGTGGAAACAAGATACCGGATCTTCTGGATGAAGCAAAGTATGAGCTTGACTGGATGCTCAAGATGCAGGATGCGGCAAGTGGAGGTGTTTACCATAAAGTAACAGCACTTGTATTCCCGGAGACCGTACTTGCAGTTGATGAGACCGATGATATGGTGCTTGCACCGATTTCCTATGCAGCAACGGCTGATTTTGCGGCTGTTATGGCAAAGGCATCTGTACTCTATGCAGAATACGATGCAGATTTTGCAAAGAGCTGTCTGGATGCGGCAACGAATGCGTATGCATTTTTGGAGGCAAATCCGGATATGAAGGGATATGAGAATCCAGAAGAGATCGTAACAGGTGCATATGATGATACACATCTTGCAGACGAGACACTTTGGGCTTCTGCGGAGTTGTATATTGCAACAAAGGATGAAAAATATTTAACTGCAACAAAGACAGCACTTGACAGCAACTATCTGACAGGCTTTGGCTGGGCAGATATTGGAAGCTATGCGCTGTATGATCTGGCAAAGGCAGACGGCGTAGATGCAGATGTAGCCAAGACAGCGAAGGAAAAGCTGCTTGCGGATGCAGATGAGACACTTTCAAAGGCTGAGGCAGAAGGCTTCTTCACAGGCATGGGTGTGACATATCCATGGGGAAGTAATATGACGATCGCCAACAATGGTATGGAGCTTCTCGCAGCAGCAAAGCTGACAGGCGATGCCAAGTATACAGAATATGCGCAGAAGATGCGCGATTATATCTTTGGTGTGAATCCGACTGGATACTGCTATGTAACAGGATATGGTTCCCTGACACCGAATGCAACACACCACAGACCTTCACAGGTATTAAAGGAGACTATGCCGGGAATGCTGGTTGGTGGTGCGAACAATAACCTGGACGATCCGTATGCCAATGCCGTTCTCTACGGAATTGCGCCGGGACGTGCGTATGTGGATAATGAGCAGTGCTATTCATGTAATGAGGTTACGATTTACTGGAATTCACCATTGATCTATCTGCTCACAGGCTTAAATTAGAAGAAAAGGATTAGGGTAGTACATTGATTCAGTTTATAAAGAAGATTCTTGCCAATGAAAAAATGCGATATCTGATTGCGGGGGGCTGCACGACAGCCGTTAATCTGGTAACATTCTTCCTGCTGCGGGTAATTACACCAATTTCAAGAAATACATGCAATGCCATAGCAATCGCTATGGCTATTGCTTTTGCATATTTTGCAAATAAATTCTTTGTATTTCAGAGTAAGAAAAAAGGATTTTATGCGACCTTGGTAGAGGCGGTACAGTTTGTAGGCGCCCGTCTGGTGTCAATGGTTGTGGAGATCCTTGGGCTGGCGATCCTGTGTGATACATTTCGAATTCATGAACTGGCGTCCAAGCTGCTTGTACAGGTCATTGTACTGGTATTGAACTATGTGTTCAGCAAGCTGATCGTGTTCAAGGAAAAGAAATCATTTCACGAGAATATACAGGATAACTGGTGCTATTATCTGTCGTTTGCGATCGTTGCAGTCGTCATGCTGGTTGTCTGTATTGCAGAACGGATTGCGCCGTTTGGTGAGAATTCCCTGACACTGGTAGACAGTGTGCATCAGTATCTGCCGTTTTTCTCAGAACTCAGAGACAAGCTTCTGCATGAGAGAAGTCTTCTTTATACATGGAATGTAGCACTTGGCTCGAATTTCGTATCGCTTGCGGCGTATTACCTGATGAGCCCGTTTAATCTATTGTTGCTGCTTTTTGGCAAGGAACAGATTGCGGCGGTTACATGTTTCCTGATGTGCTTAAAGATTGCACTCACAGCCGTTGCAATGGTACATTTCTTAAGTTACAAGGACGGCGGGAAGAAACGCAATTTCCTCATCGTGGCAATCTCCGTTGCCTATGCCTTCAGTAATTATGTGATCGGTTACAACTGGAACACGATGTGGCTGGATTGTATTATGATCTTCCCGCTTATCATGCTGGGCTTCCGGCGGATGCTTGAGGAGAGAGATCCAAAGCTGTATGTGCTGTCCCTGTTCTATGCACTTTATTGTAATTATTATATTGGATATATTATCTGCCTGTTTCTTGTGTTGTGGTTCTTTGTCTATGAGCATAAGACAGTGAAGCGTTTCTTCATAAATGGAATCCGGTTTGCAGTGTATTCCCTGTTATCCGGCGGTATGGCTGCATTTATTCTGCTTCCTGCATATTATGGAATCATGGCGACAGCGGCAGGAGATATGGCAATTCCAAAAGGAACCTGGTATGGAAATATCTTTGTGATGCTGCGGCAGCTGCTTGTATTTACAAAGCCGATCACGAATCAGATTTATGATGGCGGTGTGAATCTGTACTGCGGTATGCTGGCGGTTCTGACGATGTTCCTGTATCTGTTCGTAAAGGAACATCAGTGGAAGAAGTTCCGAAAATATGTGCTGCTTGTGCTGCTCATGATCAGCTTTAATCATGAGACGCTGAATTATATCTGGCATGGCATGCATGACCAGTATGGAATCCCGAACCGTTTCTCATTTGTGTTTATTTTTGTATTGCTTGTTATGGCATATGATGCGGTGCAGTCGATTACAGAGATCGATATTTATTTTGTGATTTCATCGATTTTGCTCGCGGGTGCGTTTGTATTTGCGTGTAAACAGCAGGCGGGTGCGACGATTGGAAAATATACATTGCCGGCGAGCCTTGTGCTGCTGGTGATCTATGGCGTGACCTGTTGCCTGCGGACGTCGAAGAAGATTACGCATGCGACTTACATTTCGGTGATTGGAAGCGTCTGTCTGGTCGAGCTTGTGGCAAATGCGGCATATGGATTTATGGACAACGGATATTGTCATTACAAACAATATTATGAAACCAGCCCGGCAGTGACGGAAGCAAATGTGCGCGTGCGGGAGCTGGCAGAGAAAGAACAGGCAGGCTTTTATCGTTCGGAACTGATGAATTACACGGTGCTGGATGAAGCAAGCTGGCATAACATGCCGAGCGTCAGCACGTTCAATTCAACGGTTATGGGACCGGTTGTTACCACGATGGGCAGGCTTGGATTTTATACCGGTGCAAATGAATTTTTGTATCGTGGTTACACACCGTTTACAAATGCAATTTTCAATATCCGGTATCTGCTGGAGCGGCCGGGCGATCTGAATAATTTCGATTATAATTATAAAGAGACGGTGGATAACGTATCCATCTATGAGAATCCGTATCCGACTTCCATTGGATTTGCGGTGAGCAATAATGTCAAGGACTGGGATCAGAGCCGTTACACTGCGATGATCGCACAAAATACACTGGCATATGATATGACCGGCTATGGCGGGTTCTTCCAGGACGAGTATCCGGCAATCAGCGTGACGAGTGATACGGCGAAAGTCAGTTATGCGAATAATCAGGTCAGCTTTACGGCAAATGCATCTGGCCCGATGTATTTTATGCTGAGCTTTACTGCGGATCATGCAGGCGATTATTATGTGAACTGCCGTGGTAATTATGTGACGAAGATCCGGTTTTATAAGAACGGACAGGAAATCGCATATGACCGTTATCAGATCCAGATTTTCCATCTGGGACAGCTCGAAGCGGGTGATTACATTTCCATTGAATACGAATACAGCAATGTCAGTGGTTCTGAAGTGGCACCGTTTTATGTGGCAACTTTCCATCAGGATGTGTTTGAAAATGTATATCGGGAATTGACGAACCATATGCTGGAGGTCGAAACGGTAAAGGATGGTTATGTCTATGGCACGATTGAGATGCCGGAGGATAAGACACTGTTCACAAGCATTCCTTACGATGAAGGCTGGACGGTAAAAGTCGATGGGAAAAAGGTAGATTACTATAAAGTCGCGGGGGCATTTATCGGTGTGGATATAGATGCCGGTACACATACCGTCGAATTTTCCTATATGCCGCAGGGCATGCTTTTGGGCATTGTGATTTCTGTGATCTGCATGGTTTTATTGTTGATTTCCCTGCAGGTGGAAAAGAAATTAGAGGTGCGGAGAATCGAGAAGGCGGAAGCACGGGAAGAGAATGAAAAAGCAGGCGAAAAACTTGCAGAAGAGGTCGAGACAGATATTGAAAATCTCGAAAATGTATAGTAAAATGTTGATAAATAGGGGGTGTTATGTACATGGAAAAACTGGCAAAATTAGGGTGGCAGAAACTAATCATTATTGCAGCGGCGCTGGATATCGTACTCGGAATTATATTTGGCGCGATCTTTAAAGCGGTTCCGGCGGGAATCATTGTTGGCGTGCTGGCTGCGGCAGTCACGGGAGTGATTGTGTTTGCGCTTGGTGGCGGTGTTGTGGCAGGCCACACAAAGGGTGACAAATACAAGAAGCTGTTCATGAATCTTCCGATTGGATTTGCACAGGCAAAGATCATCACAGATTCGCTTGGAAACAGTATAGGGTATTGCATTCAGGAAGCAAATGAGCGGTTCGGAAGTTACTTCAATCTGGATGTATCTGATTACCAGGACAAGATCCTTGGTGAGAGCAAGATCGAAGTGTTACAGGATATTAACGCATGGTTTACTGCGTATAATACTTCCGGAACCAAAGAAGGCGACTTCATGGACGTGGAAATCACAATGGAGAAGCTTGGTAAAGTATTTAATACAGTGATGTATAAGTCTGAAGCGGATTATATCAATATGGTTGTTATTGATATTACGGATCAGAAGGAGACAGAGAATAAGCTGTCCGCAGCGATCGAGGATGCAAATGCAGCCTACAAGACACAGGCAGAGTTCCTTGCCAATATGAGCCACGAGATTCGTACGCCAATCAATGGAATCCTTGGTATGTTACAGCTTACGCTGATGGCAGATGATCTGCAGGCAGATTACCGTGATAACCTGCTTACCGCAAAGGGATGTGCAGATAACCTGCTCCGCCTGATTAACGATATTCTGGATATCAGCAAGCTGGAAGCTGGCAAATATAACCTGAAGGAAGAAATCTTCGATGTGCGCGCAGCCATTGAGGAGACAGTCGCTGCACAGGTACCGACAGCGACAAACAAGGGACTTGCCCTTGACTGCACATTTGGCAATAACATTCCAAAGCTTGTAAAGGGCGATGGGCAGAGAATCCAGCAGATTCTGAATTGTTTGCTTTCCAATGCATTAAAATTCACATCTGAGGGAAGTGTAAGGGTAAAGATTGCCGCAATTGATGCAGAAAAAGAGAATATCAACCTGCGTATCGCAGTTGCAGATACTGGAATCGGTATCTCAGAGAAGAACATGGACAAGCTGTTTATCCGGTTCTCACAGGTTGATGGTTCTGATACAAGAAAGTATGGCGGTTCCGGACTTGGGCTGGTTATCTCCAAGCAGATCGCAGAGCTGATGGGTGGTAACATCAGTGTTCAGAGTAAGGAAGGTATCGGTTCTACCTTTATTGCAGAGATTCCTCTGAAGGTTGTGAAGGCAGCCGAGGTGGAAGCGGCTAAAAACGTAGAAGAGAAAGAAGATGCCGCAGTATTTTCCATCAATGCACACAGCAAGGCACGTATCCTTGTGGCAGAGGATGAGCCGGTCAATCAGCAGGTTATCGGTAAGCTGCTCGGTATGGCGGGATTTTCCTATGATATTGCAGAGAATGGTGAGAAGGCAATTGAACTGTTCAAGCAGAAGGAATATGATGCAGCGCTCTTTGATGTGCAGATGCCGGTTATGGATGGTATCGCAGCAACACAGCAGATCCGGGAGATCGAGCAGAAAGAACACAGAAAACGTCTTCCGATCATTGCGGTTACAGCGAGAGCGATGTTTGGTGATAAGGAACGAATCTTAGAGAACAAGCTCGATGATTATATTGCAAAACCATATAATCTGAACACAGTAGTTGAGACACTCAACCGATATATTGATAAAAAAGAGGATTAGTGAGTTGTTCACGAAAAATTAAACGTTTTTTCATATATGTTGGTTGACTGGATATCTTTTTAGTGATACAATTTCGGTGGTTTTGGGTGGATAACCACCCTGAATTAATAAAAAGCAAAGGAAGGAAAATTTAAGATGGCAAACATTGATTTAACCAAGTATGGTATTACTGGAACAACAGAAATCGTTCACAATCCTTCATACGAACTTTTGTTTGAGGAAGAGACAAAGGCTTCAAACGAGGGTTATGAGGTTGGACAGAACACAGAATTAGATACAGTTAATGTTATGACAGGTGTATTTACAGGACGTTCTCCTAAAGATAAGTACATCGTTATGGATGAGAATTCAAAGGATACAGTATGGTGGACAACAGATGCATACAAGAACGACAATCACCCAATGTCAGAAGAGACATGGGCAGTTGTTAAGGATCTTGCGAAGAAAGAGCTTTGCAATAAGAAGCTTTATGTTGTAGATGCATTCTGTGGTGCAAACAAGGATACACGTATGGCAGTTCGTTTCATCGTTGAGGTTGCTTGGCAGGCTCACTTTGTAACAAACATGTTCATCAAGCCTTCTGAGGAAGAGCTTAAAGATTTCGAGCCGGATTTCGTTGTTTACAACGCATCTAAGGCTAAGGTTGAGAACTATGCAGAGCTTGGTCTTAACTCTGAGACATGTGT
>DHJV01000055.1 GCA_002404515.1 Lachnospiraceae bacterium UBA4711
CTGTCCACAATTGGAGTATTTTCTCTGTTTACGCATATTTCCCCCAACTTTCCCCCATATTTCCCCAAACTCACATTGATTGAATACAAGCTTTTATGATAGAATAATAAAATATATTAAATTAGACAGGTATGGTACATTTATGAAAAAAGAACAAACTCGAACATCGTTCAAAAGCCGCTGGGGATTTATTCTTGCATCGGTCGGTTCCGCAGTCGGCATGGCAAATGTCTGGGGATTTCCAAATAAAATGGGAAGCAACGGCGGTGGTGCCTTTCTTCTCATCTATTTATTATTTATATTTTTGTTTAGCTACGTTGGACTTCCGGCAGAGTTCGCGATTGGGCGCTGGTCGCGCACCGGAACACTCGGTTCCTATGAAAATGCATGGCGCTCGCGAAATGAAAAACTCGCGCCTGCTGGGCGTGCACTTGGCTGGCTGCCACTCGCAGGTTCCCTGTGCATCGCAATTGGATATTCAATCATCGTTGCCTATGTATTAAAAGCATTCGTTGACTCTGCATCCGGACTTTTGATGCAGGTCAATACGTCCGAATGGTTCGAATCGTTCTCCATGAAGGATTTCTCAGTTGTACCATTCCATATTATTGTTATCATTGGTACTTTGCTTACATTGTTGCTCGGTGCCAGCAGCATCGAGAAGAGCAACAAGATCATGATGCCGCTCTTCTTCCTGATCTTCGTCGTACTTGCAGTGCGCGTGGCTCTGCTACCCGGTTCTGCAAGCGGATATGAATTCATGTTTATTCCAAGATGGGAAGCCTTGAAAGATCCAACTGTCTGGATCACTGCGATGGGGCAGGCATTCTTCTCCCTGTCTGTGACCGGTAGTGGTATGATCGCGTATGGCTCCTACCTTGATCGGAAAGAAGATGTCATCGCGGTTTCAAGACACACAGCAATCTTCGACACGATTGCAGCCTTAGTTGCCGCACTCGTGATCATCCCGGCATGCTTCTCTTATGATGTTAGTGTGGACGCAGGGCCAAGCCTTCTCTTTATCACATTGCCATCCATCTTACAGGATATTCCGCTTGGACAGATTTTTGCAATCATCCTGTATGCGGCAATGATTTTCGCCGGTGTGAGCTCTCTGCAGAACATGTTCGAAGCCGTTGCCGAATCCCTTCTGCACCGGTTTCCGAAGATGCATCGTACTGTCGCACTCGGCATTATCTGCGTGATCTGCCTTGGTGCCGGAATCGGCATGGAAGCTATCACCCGCTGGGGCATCTGGATGGATCTCGTCTCCATCTACATCATCCCGATCGGCGCAACGCTTGGCGCCATTTCATGGTTCTGGATCATGAAAAAAGAAGATTTATTTGCAGCGATCAATGAAGGCGGAAAGAAGCCACGCAGAAAGCTGTGGTATTTCCTTGGGCGATACCTGTATGTGCCAATTGCGATCATTCTGTGTGTAATTGCACTCGCGATGAAAGTGGCGTTTTAAATGGATTGAAGCAGGTAGATTTCTACTCAATGAACATGCACCATCTTATAAAAATTTATGCAGGCAAAATTTTTATATTTTACATGATAACTTATTGCATAAAAAACGGATGATTGAACAATGTCAACCATCCGTTTTTTGTTTCCACCAGCTTACGCCATGCCATTTGCAGTTTTGTATTTGTAGATCATTTCTGCATGGTTCTGCTCTTCGATCTGGATATCTGCCAGCAGTTTCCGCAACGCTGTATTCGCAAACGCAAACACATCGGTATTGTATTCACCGGACACCAGCTTCTCTGTTCCGATACAATCCGTCGCAAGAAATGCATCATGCTTCTTATCCTCGGAATTATCCAATGTCCCATACGTCACCTTTGGCTCGTAGTCTTTCCCCTGTGTGTCGTTGCAATCGCACGCCGGCACAGTCCCATCTAAAACCTGCTGTAACGTATCATAATGTTTCTGCTCTTCCTTCTGAATCGTCTCAAACAGACTTTTCAACTCCGGATCTTTCGCCTGCGCTGCGTATTTTCCATACTTTTCCACACAGCTTTGCTCCTGTGTCTGCAAATCCTGAATCAGGGTACGCTCTTTTTCTTTTAATTCCATTGCTTTGACTCCTTTGATTTCGTCTTATTTTTTCACAATGGTATTATTGACAGATATGTTCTGTTTTATGCCATTCCCTGCATCAGACTACAAAACAAGCTGAAATCCATAACAATTTTTAGCGAATCCATAATGTTCGTAAAAGCCATGTGCCTCCACGCGTGGCAGACCAGAATCCAATATCAATGCTTTACAATCTTTCTCTTTTGATTTTTCTTTTACATAATCCAATAAAAACGTTCCATACCCTTTTCCACGATCTTCTTCATTTGTGATCAGACTTGCCACATAACAGGTACACCCCGTCATCCAAAATGTTTCAAAATAGCTTCCATGACACAATCCATGATAATTTCCTGCGTCATCTAACGCAAAAAACACAAAACTATTTTCATCTGCAATCACTTTCTCATAGACCTTTTTCGTTTCTTCATAGTCATATGTGTTAAATGTCCACAGCTTCTCAAAATAAAAAAATGCAATATCATAATCTTCAATTGTTGCAATTTTTATCCGCATAAGCAATCACACTCCTTTTTCTCTGATATTTTCCCTAACTTATATCATCTTCCAAGGATAAGCAACAGACATTCTACAGAATCTTCCAAATAAAAATATAAAGACGCTTTCGTTTTTATATTTAATCAAAAGCGCCTTTATTCGTTCTTTTGTAATTAGAAATTGCCGCCGTTCCAGCCCCAGTTTGCAACCGCCTGATACTTCACATAGACATGATCCGGTGCAATTCCAAGCACATCCTGAAATATCTTGCAGATCTCGCTTGTCAGCTTGGAGAACGCGGACGGATTCTCACTTCCGTACACACTTACCTCCACCATCGCCATCGGCTGATCCTTTGATCCCCGAAAATACAGCTTATACTCTGGCTCAAAGCCAACCATAAGCCAGCTCTCTGACTTTCCAGGAATGGCTGTAATCGCCTGTCCCAGTCTTGACTTGATTTCCTGCTCCTGTGCATCACTCAGTGCTACGCTGATTTTTGAATTGATAAATGGCATTTGTTTATCCTCCTCTTATTCGTCCTCATCCGGTATTCCCGTATGAAGGAATTCATTCCACTTCTTATTGATCTCTTCCAGTTCCTTCTTCTCCATGATTCGGTTCCGGTCATCCAGAATCGCCAGCATCTCATCCGCCACGTCCTCCAGTCTTGGATTCGAATACCGATACAGATATCCCATCATCCGCGTCGCTGTAAAATCTGTATTCAGATTCTTCGTCACAATGTCCGCAAACTCCTCCGGATATCCAAGGCGAAGCATGATGTTATAAAGTTGTATGCTCTGTGGAGATTTTGGTTTCATTGTTATAGTCCTTTCCGTACTTTGGATACCTGTTTGATTATTTTCTCTCGGCTATATATAACCATGCATAAATTTTATTCTATAAAGTATACCTTATCCTTGGTTTTTCCAGATGAATTTATAAGATTTAATTCTTCCGCTTTTTTTAATAATCTACTGGCTGTTTTTGTCTGAACATCTAATAATTCCGCTGCTTTGGCACTATTAATTTCATTGTATTTCACTAAATAAGCAAGAATTCGCTGCATTCTTTCTTGCTCCAATTCGGACATTGATTTGTTATTTAATTCAATCACCAATTTAGTCATTGATTCGGACATTGATTCGGACATTGATTCGGACATTTCAAATCCGTCCCTAATACGAATAATCGTATTCAAATATGTCCTGTTATCATCCATATCAAATTCTGGTGCTGGTGAACCATTTTTCTTAAGTTCCCGTAATATTTTCGGAATACCTGTACCTTTTTTCTCAGATAAATCTATTTCCTTGAATAATTCTCCAATTCTTCGATTACGATATTTTCTGCCTCTTATTTTTCCTTCTTTAAAATAATCAAAATTAATCCATTTTGCAAGTCCAGGATAATTTAAAATCTGAATACTATCCACATAAATACGGATTTCAACCGGTTCAGCCTCACGATATGACTTATGAAATACTGCATTTACCAAAGCTTCCTCTAATGCATTATATGGATAATTATAAAACCTTACGGCTTCTGCCTGTCCTTGTATCTTTTCAACTTTCTGCTCAATGACTGTATTCTTAATATAATCCAATGCATCCATAACCTGTTTCCAAATTGGTCCTGTAAACGTTTTTTCAATAAAATCATCGGAGGCTTCTGCTTCTTTGGTGTTGAATCTTATCAATTCGATGTAAGCTCCCGGAATCAGTTTTTCTGGATGTTCTGTAAACATCAAAACACCAATATTTCTAATATCTAATTCTGTGTCCGTTTCATCGGCTACTTCCTGTGCAATTAGCAAATCTTCTAATGTACAATTATTCAGTTCATTTATCAGGCTGCTATTGCTCTTCCTAATAAAATCTTCAATATACCCTCTTCTAATATCATCAATCTTAGCTTTTCGGTTTATTCTATCATCAAAAGGAACGGAATTAAATTTATCATATAATTCTGATATCTCATCCTGCTTTGCATCCGTTGTAAGTGATGCCGGGCGTATCCAATATTTCATACTTTTATCAATTTTCCCGCCTTTAACACTATACACCGATTGAGGTGCCTGATACGGTCCACTATCACCTGCTGGACACCATAAATATATAAGATATGTTTCAGAGTTCTTATAATTAACAATCTCCATTCTTGGAATATATCTTGGAACAATCATATTGCAGTGCTGAAATATCTCCTGCTGGATTGAATCTAATTCTTCCTTTTGCACACCTGTAAGCGGAAATATCGGCATTCCGTTTTCCTCTTTTACCCCAATTACAATATATCCACCATTCGAATTATCATAATCGTTCGCAAAAGCACAAATAGAATGAATAATATCATTCGGATTCCAACCAGTTTTATATTCAACTCGATCGTGTTCCACAACACGACCTTCTAATAGTGTTTCTATTTTCAATGGTATCATCAATGTCTCCTCCTTCCCTCAAGTTCATATATTTGTTTAAAATATTCCACTCCTTATTTTTCAAATTCTAAAAAATCAATAAAATTATAGCACAGAAATAATATTTATAAACGAAGAATTTCTCTACAGTTTCTATTTAGAATCCAAATTTTCGTTTTTATAAAACTGAATCTTATCTCCTACTTCCTCATCGATTTTTTTACTGATTTCCTTAATTTCTT
The DNA here is from genome assembly GCA_002404515.1 of Lachnospiraceae bacterium UBA4711. Classification (GTDB taxonomy): domain Bacteria; phylum Bacillota; class Clostridia; order Lachnospirales; family Lachnospiraceae; genus Coprococcus_C. The sequence goes on from DHJV01000055.1 coordinate 5,251, forward strand.
TTAATAACTTTTTATTTGATAAATATATACTTTGTAGAATATTTAAATCGATACCCGTATATCTTTCTAAAAAACCACTCCTATTTAATTCATTACTAACAATTATACTTAATGCCTGCATTTGCTTAATATAATCATTTAACGAAAACATACTGTCATTCGCCTTTTTCTTTCCGGCATAATTTCTTGTATATCGTCTGTTATCCTCTGTTTTGATCAAAATACTCTCTCGTTTTAGATTATATAGCATATTCTGAATTTGTTTTTTTGTATAAACCCCCTGTCCGTATTCTTCATCTACCATACTCTTTACTTCCTTGGAACTGTACTCTTTATTATTCTGAAAAGTCTGCAACACATATTCTCTCAATCTACTCATAATGTACCCATATGATAATTTACATGTAAATTATCATTTTCTTCCTTTGCTTTTTGGGTAGTGTCAAAAGACACTCCATTTTTTCTTTATAAATCTTTTATTTTAAGGGATTTTACAAATAAAAAAGCAATAACCCCCTAAAA
>DHJV01000051.1 GCA_002404515.1 Lachnospiraceae bacterium UBA4711
TGGTGTCTTGGACATTGCACCAGAGCATGTTGTGATGAAGGATCGTTTACGCCCGGGAAAGATGCTTCTCGTCGATACAAAGGCAGGAAAGCTGATCTCCGATGAGGAACTGAAAAATCAGTATGCAAATGCACAGCCATATGGTGAATGGCTTGACAGCAATCTGACGTATCTGACCGATATTCCAATTCCGAATGAGCGTGTGCCGGAGCTTTCCAACGAGGAGAGAAGCCGTCTGCAGAAAGCATTTGGTTATACTTATGAGGAGTTTAAGACCGCGATTCTTCCGATGGCACAAAATGGAGCAGAGGCGATTGCTGCGATGGGAGATGATACACCGTTGGCTGTTCTCTCTCATCAGAAATTACCGCTATTTAATTATTTCCATCAGTTGTTTGCGCAGGTAACAAACCCGCCAATTGATGCAATCCGTGAGGAAATCGTTACATCGACGACTGTATATCTTGGACGTGACGGTAATATTCTCGAAGAGAAGCCGGAAAACTGCCGTGTACTCCGAATCAACAATCCAATTCTGACGAATACAGATATGTTGAAAATCAAGAATTTGAATACAGAGAACTTAAAGGCAGCTGTTGTACCAATTATTTATTATAAGAATACATCTCTGGAGAAGGCGATTGACCGTATCTTTGTCGAGGCAGACAAGTTCTTCCGTGATGGCGCGAATATCCTGATCTTATCTGACCGTGGTGTCGATGAAAACCATGTAGCGATACCGTCTCTGCTTGCTGTCTCTGCGATGCAGCAGCATCTGGTTCGGACGAAGAAACGTACTTCGGTAGCATTGGTCATCGAGAGTGCAGAGCCACGTGAGGTACATCATTTTGCAACGCTGCTTGGCTATGGTGCCTGTGCAATCAACCCGTATCTGGCAATCGATACGATCAAGGACATGGTAGATACCCATTTCCTGAACAAGGATTTCTATGCGGCAGTCAATGATTACAACAGCGCTGTTTTGCATGGTATCGTAAAGATTGCATCGAAGATGGGTATTTCTACGGTGCAGTCCTATCAGGGTTCACAGATTTTTGAGGCGGTCGGATTGTCTGAGGAGTTTGTAAAGAAATATTTTACGAATACGGTAAGCCGTGTCGGTGGTATCGGAATCAAAGATATCCAGCGCCATGTGGAGGAATTGCATAATTCTGCATTTGATCCGCTTGGTTTGTATACGAACCTGAGCTTAGAGAGTATCGGAAGTCACAAGATGCGAAGCGGAAAAGAAGAACATCTGTACAACCCGAATACAATTCATCTGTTGCAGCAGGCAACATGGACAGATAATTACGATCTGTTCAAGCAGTATTCAGCCGCAATAGACGATGAAGAAAAAGCGTTCCATCTGCGTGGACTGATGGAGTTTAATTATCCGGAAAATGGTGGAATCCCGATTGATCAGGTAGAGCCGGTTGATTCCATTGTAAAGAGATTTAAGACAGGAGCCATGTCCTATGGTTCTATCTCACAGGAAGCACATGAGTGTATGGCAATCGCTATGAACCGCCTCGGCGGTAAGTCTAACTCCGGTGAGGGTGGCGAGAGCTTAGAGCGTATGCGTGGAAGCAAGGATGGCGTGAACCGTTGTTCTGCAATCAAGCAGGTCGCTTCCGGTCGTTTCGGAGTAACGTCCGAATATCTGACAAGTGCGAAAGAGATTCAGATTAAGATGGCACAGGGTGCAAAGCCGGGTGAAGGTGGACATCTGCCGGGCGGAAAGGTATATCCTTGGATCGCCAAGACCAGACATTCAACGCCGGGCGTAGGTCTGATCTCACCACCGCCACATCATGATATCTATTCGATTGAGGATTTGGCGCAGTTGATCTATGATTGTAAAAATGCAAATACAGATGCACGTATCTCTGTAAAGCTTGTATCCGAAGCGGGTGTCGGCACAATCGCTGCCGGTGTTGCTAAGGCAGGCGCACAGGTTATCTTGATCTCCGGTTATGATGGTGGTACAGGAGCTGCTCCGGCAAACTCTATCCATCATGCAGGACTTCCTTGGGAGCTTGGTCTGGCTGAGACACACCAGACACTGATCATGAATGACCTTCGTAACAAGGTAATTCTGGAAACCGATGGTAAGCTGATGACCGGTCGTGATATTGCGATCGCAGCGATCCTTGGCGCAGAGGAGTTCGGATTTGCAACAGCACCGCTTGTAACAATGGGTTGTGTCATGATGCGTGTATGTAATCTGGATACCTGTCCGGTCGGTGTGGCTACACAGAACCCAGAACTTCGTAAACGGTTCAAGGGCAAGCCGGAATATGTTATGAATTTCATGCGGTTTGCTGCACAGGAGCTTCGTGAATATATGGCAAAGCTTGGTGTGCGTACCGTAGATGAATTAGTAGGTAGAACTGATTTAATCAAGCCTGGCAAAATGGCAGAGGAATACAATATCGATCTGTCGCGGATCATTGACAATCCATTTGCAAATGATGCGCAGAGCAAGATCAGTTATGCAAATAAGAATCCATATAACTTTGAGCTGGAGAAGACAATCGATGAGACGATCCTTATGAAGAAGCTTGGACCGGCACTCGAGAAGAAACAGAAGAAGACCATTGAAATCAATGTATCGAATATCAACCGTTCACTCGGTACGATCTTCGGTTCTGAGATCACGAAGAAATATGGAACAACTTTGGATGAGGATACATTTGTTGTCAAATGCCACGGCAGCGGTGGACAGAGCTTCGGTGCATTTATTCCGAAGGGACTTACACTGGAGCTGGTCGGTGACAGCAACGATTATATCGGTAAGGGACTTTCCGGTGGTAAGATTATCGTCTATCCGCAGGATGGTATCCGCTATGATGCATCCGAGAATATCATCATCGGAAATGTCGCACTCTATGGTGCAACTTCCGGTAAGGCGTTCATCAACGGCGTTGCCGGTGAGCGTTTTGCAGTTCGAAACTCTGGTGCAACGGCAGTTGTCGAGGGTGTTGGTGAGCATGGCTGTGAGTATATGACAGGTGGACGTGTGGTTATCCTTGGACCAACCGGTAAGAACTTCGCGGCTGGTATGAGCGGCGGTATCGCATATGTGCTTGATATGGACAGTGATCTCTATATGAAGCTTAACAAGCAGATGGTTGAAGTCGAGTCTGTCGTTGATAAATATGATGTTATGGAATTAAAGGACATGATTGTGGAGCATGTTCAGTGTACGAATTCCAAGCGTGGTAAGGAAGTGCTCGAACATTTCGAGGAGTACCTGCCGAAATTTAAGAAGATTATCCCACATGATTACAAGAAGATGATGTCGACGATCGGTCAGATGGAGGTCAAGGGACTTTCCAGCGAGCAGGCATTGATTGAAGCATTCTATGCAATCAAGAATCATTAAGAGAGGAGCGTATGACTTATGGGAAAAAGTACAGGATTTTTGGAGTATGAAAGACAGACCAGCAAGGAAGTACCACCTCTTGAACGTATAAAGAATTTCAACGAGTTCCACGAGCCGCTTTCGATGGAGGAACAGCGCAAACAGGCGGCACGTTGTATGGACTGTGGCGTTCCGTTCTGCCAGTACGGCAAGATGATCGCCGGTATGGCGTCCGGTTGTCCGCTGAATAACCTTGTGCCAGAGTGGAATGACAACGTGTATACAGGAAATATGGAGATGGCGTATAAACGCCTCTCCAAGACGAATAACTTCCCGGAATTTACAAGCCGCGTCTGCCCGGCACTCTGCGAGGCAGCATGTACCTGTAATATCAACGGGGATCCGGTCTGCACGAAGGAAAATGAGCGGAGTATTATCGAAAATGCTTACGAGAAGGGCTATGTAAACTGTGAGCCGCCAAAGGTACGAAGCGGGAAACGTGTTGCCATCGTTGGTTCCGGCCCATCCGGTCTTGCAGCCGCTGATCAGTTGAACCGCAGAGGCCATCAGGTAACGGTGTTCGAACGTAGTGATCGTCTCGGAGGACTTCTGATGTATGGTATTCCGAACATGAAGCTGGAGAAGCAGATTATTGACCGCAAGATCGATTGCCTGAAGAAGACCGGCATCGAGTTCGTGACCGGAACTGAAATTGCAAATGGAAAGAATAATCAGAGCCCGGCAGTTGCAAAGGGTGATGAGATGGCTGGTTATCTGACCGATGCCAAGGTGAAGAACGTAAAGGCGGAGAAGTTGCTCGAAGAATACGACGCAGTTGTCCTTGCGTGTGGTGCATCGAATCCGCGTGACATCAAGGTAACTGGACGTGACGCGAAGGGTATCTATTTTGCCGTTGATTTCTTAAAGACAACAACGAGAAGTCTGCTCAATTCAAATTTTGCAGATGGAAATTATGTCAGTGCCAAGGGCAGGAAGGTGCTTGTCATCGGTGGCGGTGATACCGGAAATGACTGTGTTGGAACATCCATCCGTCAGGGTGCGGTTGCTGTGACACAGCTGGAGATGATGCCCAAGCTTCCGGAGACACGCGCGGCAAATAATCCATGGCCGGAGTGGCCGAGAGTTCTGAAGACCGACTATGGTCAGCAGGAGGCAATCGCGAAGTTTGGACACGATCCACGTATCTATGAGACAACGGTAAAAGAAATCGTGAAGAACAAGGATGGTCAGGTGTGTGCAGCAAAATGTGTGAAGCTTGCATGGGAGAAGGATCCAGAGACTGGACGCATGAACATGAAAGAAATCCCGGACAGCGAGTACACCATCGAGTGTGATCTGATCCTGATTGCGGCTGGATTCCTCGGTACACAGAAATATGTAGCAGACGCGTTCGGCGTGAAGTTAAATGCACGCACGAATGTGGAGACAGCTCCGGGTGCACACAAGACAAACGTAGACAAGGTGTACACATGTGGCGATATGCACCGTGGACAGTCACTCGTTGTATGGGCGATCCGTGAAGGACGTGACGCAGCGAAGGAAGTTGACACATTCCTGAACGGCTACTCCAATGACTTCTAGAGGCATGTTTGCCAACCTATGAAAATTTAGTAAGAATTGCACACAGTAATATAAAGTCATCTACAGACGCGCTTTCGCTCACTTCCGCACATAACAGACACTAAGCTCTGGAGAAACAATTTTTCAAATTGTCCCTCCAATCGCTAAGTGCTGATGTGCTCCAATGGTCTGTTGATGGCTTATATTATGTGTGCAATTCATGTTACCGTATTGAGGGTTGGCAAACATGCATGAACGCATCCACTTATTGTGCAGACATGTCAGCTCCATTCAGAATGAATGTCACAACCTTGAAGTGCGGAGAAGATATAGACGTATTAAAGTAGTACTTACCAAGAGGCATGTTTGCATCTTTCGAAGCTACCTTATTGTAGATAAAACCCGGAGGACAATGCAGAAAAAATGGAATTCACTCAGATATGATATGTTTGCAGTTTTAGAATTACTTGGGACTCCTTATATATAGTAGCAATGCTTGAACACGATGTTCAAGCAAGTTGCCACTGAGCCATGGATGGCGAGCGGAGGGTGCATATGAATCTCTGATTCATATTTAGGATGCGCCCGACAATCTGCCGCCGAATGAAATGAGGGGGCAATTCCCGCTTGGCAACGGTTGCGTATATTGTCATTATATAGATTCGGAGTGCCTAGTAATTCTTAACTGCAATACAGTATATCTGAGCGAATTCCATTTTAATGTATTGAACTTCGGGTTTTACTTCCCGTAAACTTTCGTCAGATGCGAAATATCCAGATAGTCCGCGATGCCGTCCGCATAGTCTGTTGGAACTTCCCCAGCGACAAGCGGCTTCAGATACGCAATCATTTCCTCGGTCACATCGTGATGATCCGGCGTGATCCAGGAGGCAGGTACTTCCTTCGCCTGATTGGCAACTTCACTGACCGGTGTGTTGGAAAGTTCGTAGATATACGGCGCATTGGACAGACGATGCAGACTTACCATTTGTGCACTTTCTCCGTTCTTGGCAAGGACAACCGCGTGTTTGCCGGAGAGGAAGGATTCCGTTAAGTCTGTCATGCTTGCCATATGTCCGGCACAACGCTGCAGGACATTGACCTCGACCGACCGAACCTTGATGCCAAGTTTTTCCTTTACGAGGTATTCCAGCGTCTTTCCGGCACCGCTCAACTGCGCATGTCCGAACTTGTCAGCGGCAGCGTCGGTAGCAGAGATGTAGTTGCCGTCCTTGTCGCGGATTCCCTCAGAGACAGCGACGATCACATTCTTGTATTTCTTTACCATTTCCTTTAGGTCTGTGATGAACTGCTCCTTGTCGAAGGCAACCTCCGGCAGGTAGATCAGATGTGGTGCAAGACTGAATTCATTTCTTGCAAGCACGGAAGCGGCAGTCAGCCAGCCGGCATCCCGTCCCATGATCTCGATGATGTTGACACTCTCCAGGTCATAGATATAAGTGTCGTAGGCGATCTCACGGATGGAGCTTGCGATGTACTTGGCAGCAGAGCCAAAGCCCGGTGTATGGTCTGTCATGATCAGATCGTTGTCAATGGTCTTCGGCACACCGATGATGCGGATATCATTGCCGATGGAAGCAGCGTAAGCGGACAGCTTTGCAACTGTGTCCATCGAATCATTTCCACCGATATAGAAGAAGGCACCGATGTTCATCTCCTCAAAAATGGAGAAGATTTCTTCGTACATAGATATGTCTTCGCTCATATCTGGAAGCTTGAACCGGCAGGAACCAAGGTACATGGCTGGTGTGCGGGCAAGCTTCTGAATGAATGCGTCATCCTTGTCTGACAGATCCAGAAAATGCTTTTTCAATACACCCTGAATTCCGTGGATCGCACCATAAATTTTATCATATATTCCGAAATCTCTGGCAGCGGCAATAACGCCGGCGAGAGATGCATTGATAGCGGCAGTCGGCCCACCAGATTGTGCAACGATACAGTTTTTATTCATGATAACTCCTTATTCTATTTAAATATAATCGTTTTGTAACAGACGTAAAAAATGATTTGAATTATAGTTGATTTACGCCATACAAAGTTATATTAGCATATTCATACAGGGATAGCAAACCTAAAATCCGTGAACCGGTGCATCGTCGAAAAGTGATAAATAATTCTAAAAAAAACGAGAAATCCAAAAAATTTTATATAAGAATCAAAAATTTTTAATTTCAATTAAATCCGATCTTTTGTATTATAATGACATAAACAAAAGAAGAGAACTTCAAAAAAGAAGTTACCCCCCTCTCCCCCCTTTTTATGTGACAAAGCTGCGTGATCCATTCTCTCCCCTCTTTTTGGATTTCGCAGCTTTGTGTATAGTTAGATATAATTCGGGATTGATGGAAAGCATTTGCCCAATGTGGTATAGATATGGTAGAATATGAGTCGTTGGAGAACTCTGGCGGATATACGGATAACTATAAAATATGTAAAAGCATTACATATAAAGAAGGAATTAAGAAAGGTGGTATGCAGGCTATGAAGATTTTAGTAACAGGTGGCGCCGGATATATCGGAAGCCATACATGTGTGGAGCTGCTTGAGGCAGGCTATGATGTTGTAATCGTCGATAACCTTTACAATGCAAGTGAGAAGGCGGTTGACCGGATCGGACAGATCACAGGCAGGACGCCGACATTTTATGAGGCAGATATCCGGGATTATGAGAAAATGACGGAGATATTTGCAAAGGAACAGCCGGATACAGTCATCCATTTTGCAGGACTGAAAGCAGTTGGAGAGTCTGTGCGGAAACCACTGGAATATTATGAGAACAATATTGCAGGTACACTGAATCTATGCAAGGTTATGCGTGAGAATGGCTGCAAGAATATTATCTTCTCCTCCTCTGCAACTGTGTACGGCAATCCTGCATTCATTCCTATTACAGAGGAATGTCCAAAGGGCGTTTGTACAAACCCTTATGGCTGGACCAAGCACATGTTAGAGCAGATTCTGACCGATATCCAGTTTGCAGATCCAGAGTGGAATGTGATCCTGCTTCGCTACTTCAACCCAATTGGAGCACATAAGAGCGGTCTGATCGGCGAAGATCCAAAGGGTATTCCGAACAACCTGCTTCCATATGTAGCACAGGTAGCGATCGGAAAGCTCCCTTGTGTGGGTGTGTTTGGCAATGATTACGATACACCGGACGGTACAGGTGTCCGTGATTATATCCATGTTGTTGATCTTGCCAAGGGACATGTGGCAGCCATCAACAAGATTAAGGAGAATCCGGGTGTGAAGGTATATAACCTTGGAACCGGAAAAGGATATAGTGTGCTTGATGTGATTCATGCATTCAGTAAGGCGTGCGGCAAGGAAATCCCATATGAGATCAAGCCTCGCCGTGCTGGTGATATTGCAACCTGCTATTCCGATGCAAGCCTTGCAAAGAAGGAGCTTGGATGGGAAGCACAGTATGATATTGATGAGATGTGTGCAGACTCATGGAAGTGGCAGTCGATGAACCCGGATGGATATAACACACCTGAAAAGTAAATATTTAGTAAAATAAAGAAAGCAATCGCTCGAAGCGGTTGCTTTTTTTGATTTTTGGATGTACAATCTTAATAACTGAGTAAAAAAGTAGGAATTGTAAGCCGATATTATAAGCAGGATTTACTTGAGTATCAGAGGAAAATGAATGGAATTAAAAGCATATCTAAAGGTCAATCAATAATTATGAAGGAGATATAGATGGCGGATTTCACGAAGGATAATCAATTTACACCCGACCAGCAGGCAGAGATTGATGCAGGTATCAAGAACGGCATTGATGTGTCAGTCTATGCAAAGCCGGAATTTCTGGCAATCCAGATGCATGAGATTCGCATTGGCCTCGTTGAACAGATACCGGTGTCTTACTATGCGGATAGCAGGTATGACTGGTTTCAGATGGAAGAAATCCGCAAGGGTCTGGAGATGTCTCTGGATGTCAGCAAATATGCAGATCCTACGATATCCTTTGACAAGATGCGGCAGATCCGGAAGGGGCTCGAAGCGGGTATTGATCTGTCGGATAAGAAGCATATGAATGCAGGGGTGTTGCAGCAGATAAGAAAGGCAACGCTGGAGCAAATCGATTTATCGAAATATATAGACGCTGGTTACGATGAAGAGCAATTGCAGCAGATCCGGTTAGCAAAGAAAAATGGAGTAGATATTGATCCTTATGTGATTCTGGATTTTCGAGGAATCTCAATCCGTGAGATCCGACTTGGGTTGGAGCATCATGTAGATGTGTCAGCGTATGCCGGCAGAGAATACAACTGGCAGCAGATGCGTGAGATCCGGCTCGGACTCGAGAAGCGGGTAGATGTGAATACCTACAAGAATGTGCTGTATTCATGGCAGCAGATGCGTGAGATCCGGTATGGACTCGAAGAAGGTCTGGATGTCAGCGGCTATCGCAGCTTTATGTACACAGCGAAGGTCATGCGTGAGCGAAGGCTTAATCTGCTGGAGAAGATGAAGATGCCTGTGGAATCGGGTGAGGCAGTTAAGAAGAGGTTTCCGTGCTTTGATATGTTGCTTGATCAGATTGGTATGGAGGCAATTGTTGTACTTTATAATCCTGGAAAACCCGTCGCACAGGAGGAAGTGCTTTCGGCAATTCGGGAAGCAGGCATTAAGAAGGGTGTCGACTATGCTGCGGTGAAAGCAATTTGTGATGGTACGACGAGCGGAGATGTTGTGACACTGGCGAAGGGCGTGATGCCGAAGGCGGGAGCAGATGGCTGGTATGAATATTTCTTTGATACGGAAGTGAAGGCAAGTCCGGTTCTTCTGGAGGATGGTTCCGTCGATTACCAGCATGCCAAGTGGCTTGAACTTGTCAAGAAGGGGCAGAAGGTAGCAGTGTATCATGAAGCGCAGGATGGAACGCCTGGCTACACGATTATGGGCGAAACGCTGACAACAAAAAAAGGAAAAGAACAGCCGGTGCTGACAGGCAGCGGATTTGAGATATTGGAAGATAAGAAGACCTATATTGCAACCGTAGACGGAAAGGTTGAATTGAAAGATCATAAACTGATCATTTCGAGTCTGCTCGTTGTTGATGATGTGACAAGTGTGACCGGAAATATTAATTTTAACGGCTCGGTGTATGTACGTGGAAATGTCAGACAGGGTGTGAGTATTTATGCGACTCGGGATGTGCTTGTAGATGGATTTACGGAGTCGTCGATCATTGAGGCAGGAGGAGACATTATACTGAAGAAGGGGAATAATGCCTCGGGCAGAGGATTCCTTCGTGCCGGTGGTGATGTGATGGGCATGTTCTTTGAATCCGCGCGCGTGTGGGCTGGGGGAAAAGTCAGCGCAAATTATTGTCTGCGAAGCGAGATTCATGCGGGAACAAGAATTGAAATATCTGGACGCAATGGTGTACTTGCGGGAGGCCTGGCACAGGCACAGAACCTGATACAGGCTACAAATATTGGAAATGAAGCAGGGCTTAGCACACGTCTGGTGCTTGGAAATAAAGATAAGAATGTGCAGCAACAGGTAGATCTGCAGAGCAGAGAGAGGAAGATTTCGCAGGAGCTTCGGCTGCTGTTGAATGCATATCAGGAGTTTCGGAAGAAGTTTGAACCTGAGATACGAAATGTTCATCCGACATATCTGAAGCTGGAGGATGCAATCTATACAAAGAAAACAGAATTGGAGGAGATAAAAAAGAGGGAAGAGGCAGTGGAGAAAGAACAGAAGAAATTAAAATCTGCGAAGATTGTCGTAACCGGAAATCTGTATTCCGGAGTCAGCGTAGAGATTAATGGCGTAATCTGGCATTCAGAACCAATGCAAAACGTGTATCTGGTGAGTAGAGGGAATCGTATCGGATCGGTACGGAATGTGTAAAATAAGGAGAAACAGATGAGAAATAAGATTTTAGTTGTAGATGATGTAGACATTAACCGTGAGATACTACGTTCTATTTTGGAAGATGCATATACGATTCTGGAAGCTGAAAATGGAAAACAGGCATTGGAGATTGTGGATCGCGAAGCGAAAGATCTGGCTGCAATTCTGCTTGATCTGGTCATGCCAGAGATGGATGGCATGCAGGTACTTGAGGAGTTGAATCAGAGAGAAGTGATCGGAAAAGTGCCGGTTCTGGTAATCAGTGGAGAGCATACGGTAGAGGTGCAGCGAAAGTGTTTTGAGTTAGGAATTTCCGATTTTATTGCCAAACCATTTAACAATGCAATCATTAAGCAGAGGGTAAAAAATACAGCAGAATTTTTTGATTATAAATTAAAACTCGAAGATAAGGTTGCGGAGCAGACAACAGTGCTTCGGAAAGCATATCGTACCCTGCAGATCCAGGCAGAACATCTGCAGAAGAAGAATCAGCAGATCATTGAAATGCTCGGTACAGTTGTTGAGTACCGGAGTACGGAAAGTGGCGAACATATCCAGCGAGTGAAGGGATATACCCGGATTCTCGCGGAAGCCGTGATGGAGGACTATCCGGAATATGAGCTTACAAAAGAGAAGATTGATATTATCGAATCCGTGAGTGCCCTGCATGATATCGGGAAGATTGCGATTCCGGACCGAATCTTGTTGAAGCCGGGCAGACTGACCGCGGAGGAGTTCGAGTATATGAAATCCCATACAATCCGTGGCTGTGAGCTGCTGGATTCAATCAAGGAAGACTGGGATGATGATACGATGCAGTATGCATATGAGATCTGCCGTTATCACCACGAGCGCTATGATGGCAGAGGATACCCGGATGGACTTGTTGGAGATCAGATACCAATCTGTGCACAGCTTGTATCTGTCGCAGATGTTTACGATGCGCTTGTGAATGAACGGTGCTACAAGGATGCATTCTCGAAGGATGAGGCATACCGCATGATCATCACCGGGGAATGTGGCGTTTTCTCGCCGAAGCTGATGGAGTCGTTCCGGAAAGTGCGTCCGGCATTTGAGAAACTGGCAGATAAGAACTTTCGTAAATAATACTAGACTTGATAAAAACAAGTAAAAATGCATATTGAATAGAAAAAGAGAAGCAAAAATGCAATTTTGCTTCTCTTTTTCTCGTCAGACTTAAAAAATTGTTTGTTAATTACAAATCCACTTTCAAAAATTAATCAATTTCCACATACACACTTGATAATCGTAAGTAGAAAACGGAAATTACTTGAGATAATTATAATAAATCAAAAAATGACTTGATAATGCTGTTTGACAAATTAATTTAATTAAGTATAATGACACCATGTTGAGTGAAAGAAGCTAGCAGACTTAACAAAAGAATTTGACGAGAAGAGGAGGAAATGATTATGACAGAAGAAATTATGAATGCAATTTCAAGTGAAGTCTACGGCGTCTGGTTTTTGATCGGTGCGGCACTGGTGTTCTGGATGCAGGCAGGTTTCGCGATGGTGGAGGCAGGATTTACCAGAGCAAAAAACACTGGTAACATCATCATGAAGAACCTCATGGACTTCTGTATCGGTACCGTGATGTTTATCCTGATCGGTTTCGGGTTGTTCTTAGGTGAGGATGTGGCAGGTATTGTTGGTAAGCCTGGATTTGATATCTTCACAAACTATGCAAATTTTGATTGGTCAAATTTCGTATTTAACTTAGTGTTCTGTGCTACGACAGCAACAATCGTATCCGGAGCGATGGCAGAGAGAACAAAATTCTT
>DHJV01000168.1:0-62264 GCA_002404515.1 Lachnospiraceae bacterium UBA4711
GCATCCTCACCGGTGAGTGCCGCAAGTGCAGAGCTGTCTGCCTGCACGGCAACTACCTTGTCCGCCAGGTCGGATAACTGTGTGATACCGGAATCCTTACGCACAACGACTACCTGCGAATTATCGACATATGGCGTCGTCCATGTGTAATCATCTTCTCTTCCATTCATCGTAAATCCGTTCCAGATACAGCTGATCGAACCGGAATTCAATTCCATATCCTTCGAGTTCCACTCGATTGGCTGCTTCTTTAAGATCCAGCCGTTCCGGTCACATACTTCCTGTGCCAGATCCAGATCAAATCCGACGTATTCGCCATCATCGTCCTTGTAGCCATATGGCGGAAACTCCGCATCGAACCCGACAATAAATGTATTGTCATCAGCGGTTGTCTCTTCCTGCACTTCATCGTCTGCAGTCAGACAGATGGATTCTTCCAGTCCCCATTTCTCCGCGATCTCCTCAAATGTACCATCGGCAAGCATGTCGAGCAGCGTTGCCTGTACCTGATCGCGAAGCTCGGTATTTCCAAGCTTGAATCCAACTCCATATTCCTCGGAGGACAGACGATCCTCCAGCATTACGAACTTATCCCCGCGGGATGCGATCTCATAATTTGCCACGCCGATATCCATACAGATCGCATCTACGGCACCGGACTCCAGATTCATAAATGCGCTGTTGTAATCACCTACCTGCTGCAAGTCCCTGAACGTTGCGCAGAGTGCTTTATTCTCCTCGCTTGCATCCTCACCGGTGAGTGCCGCGAGTGCAGAGCTGTCTGCCTGCACAGCAACTACTTTGTCCGCCAGATCGGACAGCTGTGTGATGCCGGAATCCTTACGCACAACAACCACCTGTGAATTATCCACATATGGCTTTGTCCACGTATAGTCATCCTCTCTGCCGTTCATCGTGAATCCGTTCCAGATACAGCTGATCGAACCGGAATTCAATTCCATATCCTTCGAGTTCCACTCGATTGGCTGTTTCTTTAAAGTCCAGCCATTCCGGTCACACACCTCCTGCGCCAGATCCAGATCGAATCCGACATATTCGCCGTTATCGTCCTTGTAGCCATATGGCGGGAATTCTGCATCGAAGCCAACGACAAATTCTTTGTCATCCTCTCCGTCTGCCGCCCGCGCTGGCGTCTGCACCGATATGAGCGGTCCAAGCAGCAACGCCATCATCAGAATTGCGGTCACAAGCCGTTTCCATTTTGCGTTCATAATTTCTTCCTCTCCTGTTTGTATTTTAATATGCAGAGATATACGACCGTGCTGTACTGCCCGGAGCTGCCTGCCCCTTCGGCACAAGCCGGATTTCTATCCCTTCCAATCGTTTTGCATAGCCAGCCGTTCCTGCCGGTGCGCCATTCTTCGCCCAGCCAAGCCAGCCAAAACTCTGCGCATGCACACGATAGTATACATCATAATGCTGTTGCATGTCTCCTGTCAATGAAATACAGATAGCTTCGAGTCTTTTTGCCTGTCCGGATGTTCCACTCATCGTTCCATTTCTGCGCCATGCAGATGGATTGTTCGTCGGTTCCTGCCAGCCGTAGCTCTGCACGTGGGTTGTATAACAGATGCCGCCGGAATACGGTGCATTTGTCAGTTTGATCTCAATTCCTTCGAGACGTTTCGCCTGTCCGGATGTTCCGCTCATCTGCCCGTTGTATTTCCAGCCCTGCCAGCCATAGCTCTGCACGTGGGTACGATATGTAACATTCGGACTGTCCGCACCCGCAATCTGCGGATTCACGTTCGATGTATTCTTAGCATTTACAACCGGCGAGGTTCCTGCCTTCGCATAATAGCCTAGCGGATATGCAGATATGATATTTTCCATCTTTGCATTGAAGGTTTGTCCGCGTTTTACAACGACGATCTGGATACCCTCCAGACGCTTTGCGTAGCCTGCGGTTCCAGCCGGTGCGCCATTCTTCGCCCAGCCAAGCCAGCCGTAGCTCTGCGCGTGCACGCGGTAATAGACATCGTATTTATCCTTGTCAGCTCCTGTCAGCTGGATCTTGATTGCTTCCAGCCGTTTTGCTTCACCCTGCGTGCCGTTCATGTCGCCGTTCGCAGACCAAGGCAGCCAGCCATAGCTCTGGCAATGTGTCGTGTACTGGATTCCAAGACCGGAATTGCCAGACACTTTGATCTCAATTCCTTCCAGTCGCTTCGCCAGTCCACTTGTTCCGGACATCGTGCCATTCTGCCGCCATGTACTCTCCCAGCCGAAGGTCTGGATGTGCGTGCGATAGGAAACCGTCACATCCGGTGTTACAACCGGCGTTGGTGTCGGAGTTGGAGTTGGAGTCGGCGTCGGGGTTGGCGTCGGGGTTGGCGTCGGCGTTGGTGTCTCCGTCGTTGTGGCAGCCGCTTCCGTCGTGGTCGTTGTCTCGCCACCCGTTCCCGGGTTCGGATCTGGATCTGTGCCCGGATCCGGTGTTGGTTCCGGTGCCGGTGTGACTGTAACGGTCTTCGCCTTCACAATCAATCTGGAATCCGACTGTCTCCGGTATGCCACATACAGATTTCCATTTTCTGTGCAGATTGTCTGCGAACCAGAATAGGAATCCAGCGACACGCCCTCCTGTGCGAACTGATTCGTCGTCACATCATAGCGGTACAGATTTGTATTCTCATTTTTTGATGCCAGCATAAACAGAGTTCCCTGCTTGCAGGCAGCCGCCATATCGGAGATATTCGCATCTTCCATCTTGGATGTCGTCCACGTGGTCTTGTCATATCGCTGCACCATAATTCCGTTTTGATTCGTGATAATATACAGATTCGTGCCATCGGTCGCTGTCACATATGTACTGCCAACTGCATCAGCATCGCCGATCTCTGTGTAAGAACCCGGTGTATCCAGACGGAAGGTATGAATCCGGTTTCCGTTTGAATTTCTGACTGACGCGTACATCGTCGTGCCTGCCGGGGTAAGCTGTGGCTGTCCAAGGTAATCGCCAGAAGTGTAATAACTGCCACAATCGGTCTGGGTGGACAATCCACCTGCAATATATTTCTTCAGATACGCGGTTTTATCGCCGTAAAGATATGCTACATAGACACCATCCGCACCCGCTTTCATATCAAAGGAATAGCTGCTTGTCGCAATTATCTGCTGTTGTGCAATGCCGTTACATGCATAGTTCAGCTTACGTACACCGATTCCCGCATCTCCCTGATATGCATAGTAAATTGCGCCACCATATCCGCATACCCGGATGCTGTTCACATAGCTGTCCGTCAGTGTTTCTGCAAATTTCTTCGTCCATGTCTGATTCTGATAACAGTATAAAGACAGCGCATTGTCCTTTTTTGTATAAGTAAGCACATATGGCACACCGTCTGCCGTCGTCATTGCAATCTGGCTCCACGCATCCGACGCCGCATCCGGGAATTCCGTATTCGTCCAAAGCTCCGAGGTTTCCACCTTCGGAAAATCTACTTTAAGCGTGATCTGGCTGCCCTCTGCGCTTCCAACCTCACTGATCACGATTCCGGAATTGGTTCCATCCGAGAACGTCAATGCGCCATCGCTAAGTCCTGCCGAAAGGTCTGATTTTCCGATTGTTGTCCGACCGGATTCCTTCGACAAAAATGCAGTTGCAATACTCTCGTTATACGCAATATAATCCTTGTCCCCGGGTTGTGGCCGGAACACATAGACGCCCGTGCCGCCATGCATATTGCTCAGATCATCCACAGATGGATTGATTCGGTAGACGATCACACCGGAGCCGCCAATCGCACGATCATAGGAATCCATCTCAATTGCTCCCGGCTTCTTCCGAAACTCTACAACGAAAAATTCACTCTCATTGAGTGGTGATTTCAAGATATATGCCTGACGCCCCGTGTTCTTGTCCTGTGTATCCAGTGTCAGCGTCTGCGCCGTTGTGATCGTATCGAGGCTCAGCCATTTGCCAAACCGCATACGCATATAAGCAAGCGGATATGACGGTGTACTCGTCACACCACCCATGATATCCCAGGTTCCAACCGGCACTGTACCGTCGTTCGTATACAGATCCGGGAAATTAAACGTATGCAGGAATTCATGCACAAGCACGCCGCTCCCCTGCGCATTTATATCTGTCGACGAAGAACCGAAAATAACCTTCGTGTTGATCATATTGTAATCACGCACTTCCAGATTCTGATATTTCAGATTGCCGCCGTAAGTCTGGTGATGTGAGACAAGCGAGTTCGTAGAGCTTGCCGTGCCATCCTGTGCACGCAGAATCACCGTCACGTTGTCGATCACACCAGCCTCGTTGTAGTCTAATTTTCCTGTCACGGACTTGAGCTTCTTCATCACTTCAGGAAGAATCGTCTCATCCATATTTCCGCTGTTCAGCACGGTCTGCTCCGTCATCGACAGCTTCACCGGAACAATCTTCGTCCCATCGTACTGCGGAAAATAATTTTTCAACCGTAGATTTCCATAGGAAATGTGGTTCAGATACTTTGTAAATGTACACGTATCCGTACCATCGTAGAGATCCATAAGTGCTTTCGTATTCTGTTCAAAATACGCCGGTCCGTCCGTATCTCCCTCAAAATACGCACAGACGATTACATTTGCAAAATTCTCCGACCCTGCAGCGTAAACCTTCTCCGTTCTCCCACTCACGCTCCAGTTCGAAATCAGCAAAATCCCCGCCAGCAAGATCGCCAGAATCCGTCTCCTGCATCGTTTGTATGGCATATGTGTACCTCCCGTTTTTTGTCATAGCTTCATTATATGGGATGGTGCCGAAAATAACAATTAAAAATAGAAAAACCGGGGGAGGATTTATCTTTATTATCGTTCCTCGCTGCCAGCATCCGTATCCTCTTCAGCTTTCACTGAGCCTGTATCTGTGTTCTCTTCGATGTCATGTAAGAGTACGCTCTCATCATGCGCATTTGGATCTTCCTCCGGAAGATAAGGCTTGAAGCATTTGAGCATAATATACGCCCAGAGATATCCAACCGCACCGAATCCGATCACCACATACACGATGATCGAAATAATGATATCGTAATAAAAACACCATGCAATCACCAGATAAGTAAGCAGCATCAAAAGCGTCATAGGAAAGTTTTTGATGCTCAGCAAAAATGCATTTCGAAGCTGTACCTTCCACGAATTATCAAATTTCGCCTGCAGAGCAAACGTATAGATAAACGTCATGACTGCCAGCGTAAGAAGCACCACGCTCACAAACAAAAACGGCTTCGCAATTGCATTTCCGGTTGCTTTCCACTGCGTCATCCAGAACCAGATATCCACTGACAGGATGAAAAATGCGACCAAAAAGAGCATCCACATACCCGTCGCCTGCTTGAAGTTCTGCTTAAAGCTCCGTGTATAAAACTTCCAGATATATCCGTCATCACCGGAAATTCCTTTCATCGCTGTATAATATAACGAAGTAAATGCTGCGCCAATCGTGATGATTGGGACGCACGAAAGCACAAACAGAATGGAAAGCAGCATCGCATCACCCATTCTGCTCAGCATCCTTATAAATATGTTGTCATAGTTCATTCCTGATTCGCCGTTATCTGCCATAATTCCATCTCCTGTTTTAAAATTCTTGTCGGTTTTTCTTTTTCACACGTTCTTCCGCCCAGCCATCCGTATCTTCACGTAAAAACTGCACATAATAGTTTATGATACCATCTTCGATATTTATTTTCAATTAGATATAAGGTTTTTTACGCCATTTTACTTGACAAAACTGTGTTTTGCTTCTAGATTATAGAAAGTACCGAAGTTTAGGAGGAAGAATATGAAAACACCATTCGTAACAAAAGAGCAAATCGAAGAAATCGTAAAGACATACCCTACCCCTTTCCACATCTACGACGAGAAGGGAATCCGTGAAAATGCAAGAAAATTAAAGCAGGCATTTGCATGGAACAAGGGCTATAAAGAATATTTCGCAGTCAAGGCAACGCCAAACCCAACCATCCTGAGAATCCTGAAGGAAGAGGGCTGCGGCACTGACTGTTCTTCTTATACAGAACTTCTGATGTCTGAAAGAGTCGGCATCACAGGATCCGATATCATGTTCTCATCCAACGACACACCAGCTGAGGAGTTCGTCCTTGCAAGGAAGCTCGGTGCGAACATCAACTTAGACGATTACACACATGTGCAGTTCCTGAAGGATACATGTGGCGTTCCGGAAACAGTATTCTGCCGTTACAATCCGGGCGGAACATTCTCCATTTCCACAACTATCATGGACAACCCCGGGGATGCCAAATATGGCATGACGAAGGAGCAGTTGTTCAAAGCATATACCGAACTGCGTGACGCAGGTGCCAAGAAGTTCGGACTGCATTCTTTCCTTGCAAGTAACACGGTCACAAACGACTACTATCCAACTCTTGCAAAGATTCTCTTTGAGGTAGCTGTTGAATTGAAAGAAAAGACCGGTATCGAGCTTTCCTACATCAACCTGTCCGGTGGTGTAGGTATCCCTTACACACCGGATAAGGAAGGAAATGATATCCTGAAGATCGGCGAAGGCGTGCACAAGGTATTTGATGAGGTGCTTGTTCCTGCCGGACTTGGCGATATCAGCCTGTTCACAGAGCTCGGCCGTTTCATGCTTGCTCCTTACGGACATCTTGTTACAAAGGCGATCCACGAGAAGCACATCTACAAGGAGTACATCGGTGTCGATGCCTGTGCCGTCAACCTGATGCGTCCGGCTATGTATGGCGCATACCATCATATCACAGTCCTCGGCAAAGAGAACGAGCCTTGTGACCACACCTACGATGTAACCGGTTCCCTGTGTGAGAACAACGATAAGTTCGCAATCGACCGTAAGCTTCCAAAGATCGATATGGGTGATTATCTTGTTATCCATGACACGGGTGCTCACGGTTTCGCAATGGGTTACAACTACAATGGTAAACTCAAATCCGCAGAGCTGCTTCTGTGTGAGGACGGCAGCGTAAAGCAGATCCGCCGTGCCGAGACACCGGAAGATTACTTTGCAACCTTAGATGGTTTCTGGGATGTAGAAGTGTAATAGACAGAACCCCCACCGGCCGCAGATGGCATCGATGGGGGTTCTTTTTAAGGAAAGAGTTTTTATTTTGTGACCTACTTTATATTTTCTATTCCATCGCCCTGATAAGCGACACGGAATCTGCCATAAGACACATACGTTTTAGCCTTATGTTCCGGATCAAGAGGATCCGTCACGGATATATACTTTGCATTCCCATCCAATATACTTTCAAACGCATGTACCGCATCTTCGATAATATCCGGGTAGAGAGAATTTCCAAACCCTCTGAAATCATGATGGGAATTATATAACAGCTCATAATTATCTTTCATAGAAAGCAGCCGTTCAAGCCCTGCCTTTGCTTCCCGAATCCGCTCTTTTTCCTGCCCGGGCTCCGGGTCTGCCAAATAATAATTACAATTGCAGGCATCTCCAAGCAACAGAGTCCCGGTCTTGTCGTCCAAAAAAACCATCTCACCAAATGTATGTCCCGGGCAGTGATACGCTGTCACCGTTCTGTCTCCAAGATCAAATGTCTGTCCATCCATAAGCGGAAGCTTCTCTGGTGTTTTCGGCCATGGCCGCACATCCTCATCCAAATTATAGTCATAATGTTTATTTGCACGATCAGCAATGATTCTTGCATAGTTTTTACGGAATTCCACTGTTGGAAGCGCAGTACCACTATCCCAATCCATATCTGCCGGATGGATATAAACGGAATCAAAGAACCCGGCTCCTCCAATGTGGTCGCCATGGTTATGGGACGCCACAACATCATATGGCTTATCTGTTATCCTGTTCTCTATAACCCATCGAAGATCACCGATTCCTGTTCCACAGTCTATGACTAACGCCCGTGTACTTCCAACAATCACAAACACGCTCACACAGTCAAATTCATCGATCTCATAAATTCCATCTGCAAACTCATAATATGGCAATTTTCTCGTCACCATGTCTCACGCCTTCTTTCTCTTCTGTCCTCCCTGGTAGCAGTCGATCGCTACTGCGAGAAGCAGGATAAGTCCCTTAATGACACTCTGGAAGTTGGAATTAACACCCATCAGCACAAGTCCGTTATCGAGGATACCAAGGATGATAACACCTACAACCGTACCACTGATTTTTCCTTCACCTCCGGCGATGCTGACACCGCCTAAGCAGGCTGCCGTCATACAGTCAAATGCATAAGAGCTTCCTGCGCCCGGCTGCGATGCGTTTGTTCTGGCAACCATGATGATTGCTGCGATGCTGGCTGCAAATCCTGCAAAAGAATACACGAGTACAGTGAGTTTATTGACATTGATACCTGCAAGTCTGGCTGCTTCTTTGTTTCCGCCAAGTGCATAAATATTTCTGCCAAGGTATGTCTTGTTCATGACAATCCAGCCAAATACGATAAAGATAACAAACAGAATAACCGGAATCGGAATTGGCCCGATATATCCCTGTCCTACTGTCAAAAATGCTTTCGGCATACCCGTAATCGGATATCCGCCGGTAATCAGATATGCTACACCTTGCAAAACAAGCATCATAGCAAGTGTTACAATGATCGGTGCGATATGCAGTTTAATCGCAACGACACCATTGATTGCACCAAATGCAATACCCAGTGCGATACCGATAATCACTGCAACGGGAATCGGCAGCCCGACATTTACCATACAATAGCCCATAACCATACCGACAACCGCCATAATTCCTCCGACCGACAAATCCATGCCTCCGCCGATCATGACCATCGTAACTCCGATTACAACGATGCCAAAAATAGATACCTGACGTAAAATATTAATCAAATTTGCTACAGACAAAAAGTTCGGTGCAATAATCGAAAAAATAACGATGACTGCCACCAGAAATACATATATACCAAATTTCTTATAAAAGGTTATAAATTTATTACTTGTTTTTTCCATGTTCCTCGCCTCCTGATGCTAGATCCAGAATATAATTCTGGTCAAATTCTGATTTCGCAAGTTCTCCGGTCTTTCTGCCCTCATAGATGGTGATAATCCGGTCAGACATACCCAAAAGCTCCGGCATATCTGAACTTACCATAATGATCGCTTTTCCTTCTCCGGCAAGCTGATTCATTAGTTTGTATATCTCTTGTTTGGCACCGACATCAATTCCACGGGTCGGCTCATCAAAGATGATAATTTCACTGTTTGCCGCGAGTGTCTTTGCAATTACAACCTTCTGTTGATTACCTCCTGACAGATTTTCCACCCGTTGTTCCAGAGACGGTGTTTTGATCTGAAATTTTTCCTCATAATCTTTTGCAATACGGTTTTCCTGCTTCGTATCAACAAAAGGTCCTTTTGAAATACCACGCAGGTTGTTTACGACAATATTCCATTTAATACTCATACGCAGAAATACGCCATGTGCCTTCCGGTCTTCCGGGATATACCCAATCCCATGCCGGATTGCTTCCTGGCAGGTACGAATATGCTGCTCTTTTCCATTAATATATATTTTTCCACTTTCAATCGGATCGGCACCATAGATCACCCGCATGAGTTCGGTTCGTCCAGCACCGACCAGACCGGCAAATCCAAGGATTTCTCCCCGGTGCAGGGTAAACGAAATATCATGATCTCCATTTCCTGTCAGATGCTCTACCCGCAATGCTTCCTCGCCAATCTGACTGGTACGCGACGGATAAGATTCTTTAAGTTCACGGCCTGCCATCATCGTAATCAGTTTCTGCCGGTTGATGTCTTTTATATTTTCTGTTCCCACATAGCAGCCATCCCGCATAACCGTTACGCGGTCTGCAAGCTCAAACAGTTCTTCTAACCGGTGGGAGATAAAGATAATCGTCACGCCCTTTGCTTTCAGTTCCCGTACAATCCGAAACAGCGTTTCTACTTCGCTTACCGTAAGTGGGGCGGTCGGCTCATCCATAATCAGTATCTTTACATTCCGGCTGACTGCCTTTGCAATTTCGACGAGCTGCTGATGTGCCGGTGACATCGTTTTTACCTGCTTGGATACATCGATATCTACCTGCAGATCATCGAATATTTTTTTCGCACGGGCTTCCCGATCCTTGATATCGCAAAATGCCCCCGGCTTTGTCTTGTCACCGAGAAATACATTTTCTGCTGCGCTGATGCCCGGCACCAGCGTAAATTCCTGATAGATAACCTCGATCCCCAGATCTTTTGCCAGCTTCGGTGTCATCTGATTGTATTTTCTGCCTTCCAGCTCAATCGTTCCGGAATCCGGAACGATTGCTCCCGACAATACCTTGATCAGGGTTGATTTTCCTGCTCCGTTTTCACCGATCAGAGCATGGATTTCGCCTTCCTCAACATCGAAGGATACATCATTGATTGCAATAACGCCGGGATATGTTTTTATGATATTTTTTACACTCAGTATATTTTTCACAGAGTTCATCCCCTTTCTAAGAATGCCTCCGATGATTCACCAGAGGCATTCTTTTTGCAATCTTTATTTGTCTGCTGTATAGTAATCAGCGATATTTGCCTTTGTAACTGCATGAATCGGAGATTCCACTGCCTGATCAAAGGTCTTTCCATCGATCAATTCCTGAATACAATTTGCCATAACGCTTCCAACCGGCTCGAAATACATTGTACCACGCATGCATGTTCCGTCATTGATACCTTTTAATGCCTGATTTGTACCATCGCAGGCGAATACGCCGAAGTTTTCGTTGTCCTTGCCTGCTGCCTTCACTGCCTCTACAGATTCTACCGCTGCCGCATCACCATAGCACACGATTCCATTCAGGTCCGAATATTTCTGAAGCATCGTCTCTGTGGTTGTTGTTCCGGAGCCTACAACGTCCTTACCGATATCAACAACTTCCAAAATGTTGACATTCGGAGCTTTCTCCTTGATTGCATCCTGGATACCCTGTCCACGATCCTGCATATCCTGATTCTGATAGGTTGTATATACTACGATGTTACCTTTACCACCGAGCTGGCTGTTCAGCCAGTCTGCTGCCATATCGCCAATCTGTGTTCCGATAGAATACTGATCCGTTGTAATTACTACATCATGTACAGCCGTCTCAACACCACATTCGATGATCTTGACACCCTTGTCCTGTGCTGCCTTCAGCGCATCATCACAGGAAGTATCAGATACCATTGCTACAATATAGTTACATTTTCCGGTTACCATATTCTCGATTGCAGATACGGCTGCTGCCGAATCGTTATCGAAGCTTGCGGATACATAATCCCATCCACGGTTGTCACATTCCTCGTGAAGTTTCTCATCGATTCCAATCATAAATTCCGTCTGTAGTGTCGGTGCCAGGAATCCTACCTTTACACCACTTCCGGATGTGCTGCCCTTTCCTGCTGAACATCCTGTCATCATTGCTACTGTCATAACTACTGCCAACAAAATACCAAACAATCTCTTTCGTTTTTTCATAGTCATTTCCTCCTCATTTTCTTTTTTTCTTCCGTCAGATACAGGGAAAATGGCAGAAGCACATCCGGCTTCCGGTGGGATCATTTTGCTGTATCTATCTGATGGTTTTATTATATGGAGGATCCGTCTTTCCCACAATCGGACAAGTTTCAGATTTAGGGAGAGGATTTTCAGTTCTTTCTCTCCCTTGCAAAAATAACCACTGCAATTACAAGAATTCCGATTTCCCAGATGTAAGAAAAATAGTTATAAAGGGAAAGTCCCGCCGACAGATTCAGAAGAAGCACCATGGACAGGCTCCCCAGGACAGCCCCATACAGGTGTCCTCTTCCTTTTAGAAAATTCATTCCACCAAGACACGCTGCCGCAATTACCGGATACAGATATCCCCTGCCAATACTGGAACTGCCACCATTGGTAATGAACAAAAAAATAATTGCCACCTGGGAAAATACCACGCCACTGATTCCACAGATAATCATGCGGCAGACATCAAAACGAATTCCACTGTTCCGGACAGATGTTTCATTTTCTCCCAGCATCCGTATGTATTTCCCATAGTATGTATGTGTAAGCAGTACACGAAGGAGTACATAAATCACAACTGCGACACCGGAAAAGGCCATCCAGAACATAACGGAACCATAGTAATCCTTTGCAGCCGGAGCCTGTATCGAGTCCCCGAATACGGCAGCTATTCCCTGATAAATCTGTTGCAAAATAAAGGTCAGCAAAATGGGGTTCACGCGGATTTTTCCAATCAGAAGTCCCTTTGCTATCCCGAACAGCGTCTGTGCCAGCACCATAAAGGACAAGCTCGCCCAGACCGGCAGACCCCCTCGCAGGCACAGTCCACCCACACATGTTGTCATTGCAATTTCTGCCATGAATGCGAAATCCAGAACACCGCTCAGCATCTCGAGCGAAAGCCCCATCGTTAAAAGAACGATAATCACAAACTGATGCAGCACATAGTCCGCAGAAAGTCTGGGGAAAAGTATGATGGAAAGAATCATTATCAGAAGCACATTTCCAATTTCCATTTGATGTTTATCATAAAATGATGACATATTCTTCATGCAATCACCTCCAGCCTGTCCGCAATATCCTCACAGACCTTACTTTCGTTTTCGAGCAGAAGAACACTGCTGCCTCTCTCCACGATCTCACGCAATTCTCTTTTCAACCATGCAACCTCCCGGACATTTAGATTTTGCAGCATATTTTTGAGTATCAGTACGCGCGGATGAAACAGCTTATATCGGTAAATTCCTATCTTCCAAGCTTCTGTCTCCGGGTTCCACGACTCTATTTCCTGTCTGTCCGTTCCAAGGAAATTGTCTTCCAGTATATACTTTTGCTGTTTCTGATAAAAACCAAACACAGAGCATATACGCGGATATGCCGGCAGAAGAATGTTTTCCTCGTTAGTCAGATTCTCACAGACCTCCGTATGATTTCCATATTCCATAAGCGCAATCCGGTGTTTCATAAGATCCTGTATATTTTTATATGGGATGACCTGACTATCCATTTCAAATCGCGACTGCGTATTATTTGCATGAAGGATATCCGCCCATAACGCGTCCACCTGCTCAGGGGTTCCCAATGCTGCAAGAATCTCTCCTTCCTTCATCGAAAGCTGCAGCTGCCAGACACCATCCCTCAATATCTCGCACACAAAGAACTCACCTGGTCGGATTTGTGTTTCCACACTGACGGGGCGGGCAATTTGAGGTCGGGCATCCGCAGGCTTTAACCCCCGTTTCAAAATTGCGTCAATCATCCATTTATCTTCATCCTGCCAGATTTTTTTGTAGATTGTATGATGCCGGAACAAAATCACTTCGTCAAAGAAAGGATCTTCAAAATCTGCCCGGTTATCAATCGATATAATCGTAATCCCTTCCTGTTTCAATTGATTCACAAATTGTCTCAATTTCCGGCGTTCTTCCCCATGAAAGAACGCTACGATTCCCCTTAAAACAAGGACGCGTGCGCCCTGTGTGATGGCGCGCAAAATTCCGATCAAAATACGGTCCCCATATTTCAGATGGCTGCTGTCTTCATCCGCCGCATAGGGGAGATTATATTTCTCAAGTAATGCACGTCCCTGTATATGCAGAGCCTTTTCATTCAGCCAGATTTTACGCAGACTGTTCCTGCGTAACAGGAACAGGTTCTCACTGACATCAAGGGAATCCATATATGCCGTATCTTTTGAAATTACGAAAATACCGGCATCCTCAAAATCCCGTTTTCCCTCCGGTTTCCATCGCTCACCATTTAAGTAAATCCGTCCTCGGGTCAGCATTCCCTTTCCTTCAAAAAAATCCGACAATGTCTCCTTGCTGTTTTCCACCCCTGCAATTCCTATACTATACCCCTGACAGATAATCAGGTTCAAATCCTCTATCTCATGTCTGCCCGGTCTGCTGATATTCACATGTTCCATTCGAATGATTTCATGTCTCATAATTCATTTCCACTTTTTCTACCCTGTTCATTTCCGGAATCACAGATTATTTCTGTTTTCTTTCTTTGGAAGCCAGATTTCTACATCTGTTCCAATTCCTGTTGTACTGTAGATACGAAGACCATAATCTCCCCCAAAGGCAAGCCGGATCCGCTCATTTACATTACTTAATGCAATCCCATTTCCATGCATTTCGCTTCTGTTTTCTCCACTTCCATCCACTCCCGGTGTCTCTCCTTGCATGGTTCCACCGCGGTCACTCTCATGACCATCCTCTGCCTGTCCAAGCGCCTGTCTCATGGAAACAAGTGTATCCCAGTCAATTCCCATACCATTATCCGATATCACAACAACCAGCTCCTGCTCCGTCGTATAAATCCGTATGGTCACTTTTCCGTTTTCCGCCTTCGTCTCTAAACCATGAAAGATTGCATTTTCAACAATCGGCTGGAGGGATAGCTTGGGGATCAGATAATTCCCGACCTCTTCCTTGTCATCCTCCACTTTGATTTCAAGGGAAAATTTATTTTCAAACCGGTAGCTTTGAATCAGAAAGTAATTCTCAATATTCCGAAGCTCATCGCGGATTGTAACAATATTTTCTTTGTTGCTGATGCTATACCTGAAAAATGCAGCCAATGCTTTCGCCATACGCGCAATGCTGTCACATTCATACAAAAGTGCCTCACTCCTTATACATTCCAGTGTATTGTACAAAAAATGTGGATTGATCTGACTTTGCAGCGCTGCAATTTTCGCCTGTTTATTCTGCACTTTTACAGAATATTCCTCCTGTAATTTCTGCTGCACGCGCTGTTTTTCCTGATACTCAACCTGCAGTTTTTTTATTTTTTTCTTCTGCATCCGATGCATCAAAAGGATTGTCCCAACCCAGACAATCACAGCACTCACACATATACAGATTATTTTTCCCATGTCATTTCCTCTTCTTGTTCCTGCTTTATCCGTCAATAGTATAATTTCCGATATTCTGCGGGTTTCACACCAACAACCTTCATAAACTGCTGGCTAAAATATTTGGCATCCTTATAGCCGACACTTTCACCGATTTCATACACCGGAGTCTTCGTATCCCGAAGCATCTGTTTCGCTTTCTCCATTCGGATTGCAAGCAGATAGTTTGAGAAATTTTCTCCGGTCTCTTTCTTAAATAGTTCCGAAAAATAATTCGTATTAAATCCTATGATAGCTGCAACATCTTCCAAAGTAATTTTTTCTGCAAAATGCTCTTTCATATAGGCGATTGCTTCCAATACCGGCTTGCGTTCCCGGTTTTCCCGTTCACTACGGCTCTTTGTAATCAAAGTCTGAATCTGGCGAATTACATAATCTCTCAATTCTGTGATTGTCGACAGATTTTCCAACACCTCCTGCTGCGCATCTGCATCAAAGGTATCCGATATTTCCAGAATTTCATATGCACTGCGGAGCAGCCACAACCCCATCGCATAGAATTCGCTTGCAAAAAGCGACTTATCACTTGCCAGACGGAAACATTTGTGAATCTGGTACTGACAGGCATCTGTCTGCATTGTCTCGACCGCTTTTGAAAACTCCTCATATTCGTTCTGAAAATTTTTTGGTGAAAACAACACATGCTGTTCATGACAATAGTCGATTCGTCTGCCACTTCCCTTAAACAACCGGCTGGCAGCCGCCTCTTTGCTCATCTCAATCGCTGTACTGATCTGTTCAAAGCTCTCGACCTCTCGACTCACGCCGACAGTAATCCTAAAATGCTGGAAATTTTCCAGATAATCTTTCATCTCATTAAAAAAATCTGTAATTTTAATATCAATATTTTCCTGCTCCGTCTGAAAATAATTCAAAAGCACCTGCACAGAATGATTCGGCTGCACAGCTGCAATCAGGTCTATTGTATACGTTTCAAAAGTATCCTCTGCCCTCTGCATAATTTTTCGGAGAACAAATTGCATCTGCTGCGCATTCTCCGGCACAGTAACATCCCGGTCAAGCTTGAAGGTTAATCCCCGAAAGCACTTGTTCTCGAGCTGGAGACCAAACTCCGTATTCGCAGCATCAATATTTTCCTGCTTCTGGCTTATTATTTGTTTGAGAAATTCTTTGTGTCGCAGATATTTACTATCTTCCAGTTTTTTCTCAATCTGATCCACCTTTTGCTGCCTATCTTCGCGTTGTTCTTCCTCCGCCACGATTTTCTGCAGCTGACCATTCAGTTCATCTTCATCAATCGGCTTAAGTAAATAGTCTTCCACACCATATTTCAACGCTTTCTGGGCATAGTCAAAGTATTTATATCCACTTACAACTATAAAATGACATTTTACCCCCTGCTCAGATGCCTTCTGGATCATTTCCAATCCTGTTAACACCGGCATCCGGATGTCAGTAATGACAATATCCGGCGATTCAGACAAAATCTTCTCATATGCCGTCTGCCCATCTGTTACAAGTCCAATGCAGGTCAGCCCCAGCTTATCCCACTGTATCAATCGTTTTACAAGCTGTCCCACTTTTATCTCATCGTCTGCAATTAATACCTTTCGCGTTCTATTCATGTTACTCACCTCTGTATGTACTATCATGTACCAACTGCTTGTTATTCAAAAAGAGCCTGGAAGTTTCCCCCCAGACTCTGCGTATTTTTTTACTGTACACTGAACGTATACATCGTGTTACTCTGCAAACTTAACGAATTCTCAAACGCTTTCCGTGTCACCTTCACTTCTGCGCCAAGCACCGGATCGTAATACCGGATATGGGTCGAATTGTAGCTGATTACAAGCACATATCTTCCATCATCGATGCATGCCGCAAACGGAATATCCCGATCCAGGAAATACAGTGCCGTCGACAAACTGATTCCTGAGATATTGATCCCGACACCGTTCGTGTAATTCTCAAATACTTTTTCAAAAGTACCGCTGTTTATCGCATCCGCAAGCTCCAGTGTTCCCCCCGCATACTCCGCGCACATATAAGCACAGGTGAGCAGCGACTGGTTTACATCCGCATTTGGCGTCTCCTTGATCGCATCTGCGACTGTGTTGTAGCTGTCGGCTGCCAGACAACGATAGATTGTATTTCCATTACTGTCCACAACAAGTCCTGCCTCATCATCGACCACACGTGTGATTGCACTTCCGGCAGTCTCATATTCGCCTATATACCCGGCATTATCAAAGACATAGTATGCGCCATCGCGTGTCTGCGTCTCCACCTGCATATCCTTGTAAGCTTCTGCTCTTCCGTATTTTGTCTTGCGGTAGCTTGCGGTATCCGACAGATAAAAATTCGACGGGAATACAATATCTAAGATATTCCATGCATAGCTGTCATATGTCGTATCCGTCGTGATCATCTTGTTATTTTCCTCTTTCTTATAGGAAATATAATCCTGATCAATCTCCTCAAAGAACTGGTTCTGCTTTCTTGCACGTGTCAGGTAGATCGTATCTTCCCCAACTGACGCATTCATGATATACACACCATCCTTCGTATAATCCTTTTTCTGTTCGCCGTTATCACTCATGATAAACAGCTCATACAGCGGCAGGATTGCCTGTCCATCCGATGTCATGATCACATCTGCACTGTGCGAACACCCATAGATCAGATCATTTTCCACAAATCCAAGCGCCAGCAGCAGATCGCCGCTTGCACAGGTTTTCTCATACGTCTCACCTGTCTCAAAATTCCGGATCGTGATTGCTGTCACATTTTCATCCTCGGCAGCGTTCGGATAAGCAACCAGCTTCCGATTCGCAGATACAAGATACCTGGAAGAAGGGATTCCCTCGACAATCGCCGTCTGCGTCATGTCTGCAAGTGATACCTCATACAGTGTTTCGTCCAGCAGATAATAGAACTTGTCCGTCTGCGCATTGTAATAGGTAAACCGACCTGTCTCTTTTTTCATGATATCGTAGCTCTCATCACATTCCACAAAGAAAAGCTCCTGTGTTGTCATGCTCTCCGCAGAATAATAATAAAGCGACATTCCGTTTTTGCCCTCGTGCGCACCACGGTTCATGTAACCATACACAACAAAGTAGATATTTCCATCTTCATCCATATCTGCAATGTTGATATCCAGATTCGTATTCAGGGTTCTCGCATCCGAATAACTGTCCTGCGGATAGCTGAATATATTCGTCAGCGAGCTGTCATTGTACCGGTACATCCAGAGCTGTCCGAGTCGCACAAATGCTAAAATCCCGTAATCCTCGGATGTCACATATTCTGCCGGCTCATTTGTCACGCCCATGCTGATACTGTTCCTGTCTTTGCTGATGTAACCACTGTCGAAAAAGCTCTCCTGATACCGGTCAAAGGCAAGCAGCTTTACCGTCTCCGAACTCCGGTTATACGTGGCATTGTAATATTCATCAACCTGATAATAATGACTTTTCTTGTCATTCATGGATTCCACCACATAAGACATGTGGATCACGGCATATTCCTTGTCAATCTCTGTGATCGTCGGTGTCACGCCCGTTACCACAACCGGCGTCAGCCCGCCCCAGGTGATCTGCTCGTAGGTCGCGTTCAGATCGACATGTGCCAGACTTGATGTCGTTCCCGCCTTGTCCGTCCGAAGGTTATCAAATACGATATTACCCTCCGACTCATTGACTTCCTTAACAAACGTCGTATCGTGGAAGCTTGTCGCAAAATCCACGATTGCCTTTGCATGCTGTTCCGGAAGATTTACCACACGGTTATAATATCGCACCTCCGTGCCGTCCGCCGCCGTGATGATAAATACAAATACATATTCCCGGTTTTGCTGCATGTCCATACGGAAGTTCACATCATATTTCTTGCATCCGTTCTCGACACTTCCGGAAACCGCATCGCCACGCTCCACAAGCGAGTCACCCGCGATACTTCGCAGCTCATAGGTAAATGCCTCGCCATATTTCGCCTCATTGTCCACAAGCACCGTCACACCGTGGTTGCTGTTCAGCGGCACAATTCCGTCCCGCATCAGGCTTGTCGACATCGTCTGTGTGTACCCACAGGTGCGGTTGATGACCTTACCCTCAAATTCGAGGTACACATACGGCAGTGTGGGCTCGTCCAGTTCCCTTGAAACACGATCCAAGCCTCTGTTATTGAATTGATTTACCAAAAAGGCTGTGCCCACTGCAACTGCAATGAACACAAGCACCTTTATCAAAAGCCGTTTCATTCTTAGAAATATTTTCTCCTTTTACGGTATCTGCACCGGCGGATGTAAAATTCGTGGCAGACCATAATTTCAATCATATGCAGCAGCGTCTCGTCCGCATCCTTATAGCTGATCTTATCATAGATTTTCTTTGCAATCGAAAACATCGCTACTTTGTCAGGATAAACCGCAAACATCGGACTTCCTTCATATTCCAGCCGGTCACATGCGTCCTCCACCATGACCAGTATCAGCTTTGCGCGCATCGGATACATCGCGCGCAGATATGCCCGATCTTCCTCTAATTCCTGTTCATCCACAACCATGAGCTCCGGAGCACGAAACTTATGCACATACATCTCATTGATTTCTTTCATGGAATCCTCTCACATAAAATGACATAAATAGACAATCAGTGTTTAGCTGATTGTCTATCTGTTTTTCTTATTTTATGCTTTGGAATTCTGTTTTGTGCGTCCGAATCCGTATCTCCTACTCGTCACCAAAGGAAATTCCAAGACGTTTTGCATATTTTACAATGCTGTCATCCGGGGATACATATTTCAGTTTTCCTGCGGACTCTTCCATCGGAATGGCTGTCACTTCGTTGTTACGCATAACAACAAGCTTGCCGAAATCTTTATTCTTGATAAGCTCCACTGCTTCTGCACCAAACAGGCTGGAGATCACACGATCATATGGATCCGGGCTTCCGCCTCGCTGCGTATGTCCCGGAACCGTCACGCGGATATCCATACCGGAATATTCCTTGATCTTATCTGCGACTTCATAAGCGACAGATGGATATTTCTCAGCAGCAGCTGCAACGGCTGCCTTACGATCCTTCTTCGGAAGTGCTGCGACTTCCTTTGAAATAGCACCCTCTGCAACAGCAAGAATTGAGAATCCCTTACCCTGCTTTGTTCTTCTGTCAAGTGCCTCACATACCTTAGCGATATCATATGGAATCTCCGGAATCAGAATAATGTCTGCACCGGATGCGATACCTGCATGCAGTGTGATCCAGCCCACCTTATGTCCCATAACTTCTACGATAAATACACGGTTGTGTGAACATGCGGTTGTGTGAATACAGTCGATTGCCTGTGTTGCGACATCAACTGCACTCTGAAATCCGAATGTCATATCCGTGCCCCAGATATCATTGTCGATCGTCTTTGGAAGCCCAATCACATTCAGACCTTCCTGTGACAGACGGTTTGCTGTCTTCTGGGAACCATTTCCTCCGAGAACAACGAGTGCGTCAAGCTTCAGCTTGTTGTAATTCTTCTTCATCTCCTCAACTTTGTTGAGTCCTTCCGGTGTTGGCTCATCGATCAGCTTGAATGGCTGACGGGAGCTTCCGAGAATCGTGCCACCTTTGGTCAGGATTCCTGAGAAATCCGATGGCTTCATCTTTACATAATTACCATAAATCAATCCTTTGTAGCCCTCTAAGAAACCGTATACCTCCACGTCATCAAACGTGTTGTAAAGTCCCTTTGCCACACCACGCATCGTCGCATTTAATGCCTGACAATCTCCACCACTTGTCAACATTCCGATTCTCTTCATACTGTAACCTCCTTAATATGTGTTCCTGTATTCCAATTACAAAACAGTTCTTCCTTCCAGGGCACGAAGCAGCGTCACTTCATCGATACATTCCAGATCTCCGCCGACCGGAACGCCACTTGCAATTCGTGTCACCTTGATTCCAGACGGTTTCACCAGCTTGGATATATACATCGCGGTTGCTTCGCCCTCCACACTGGAATTTGTTGCGATAATCAACTCTTCTACATCTTCCTGCTCCAGCCGCAGTATCAGTTCCTTCAGCCGGATATCTCCGGTTCCAATTCCCATCGCCGGGTTGATCACACCATTTAACACATGGTAGACACCCTGATACTGTCCCACGCGTTCATATGCAGCCAGATCCCTCGGTGTCTCGACAACCATGATCAGCTTATGGTTCCGCTTCGGCGAAGCACACACCGGGCACAGCTCCTGATCAGTGATTGTATAGCAGGATTTGCAATACCTGATATTCTTTTTTGCATCTGTGATTGCTGCCGACAGGCTTTCCACCTGTTCTTCCGGCATATTGATAATATGGAACGCCAGCCGTTGTGCGGTCTTTCCACCGATGCCGGGAAGTCTACCGAGTTCACCGATCAGCCGGTTTACTTTCTCTCCATAAATATCCATTAGAACGGCAAACCTCCGCCTAACCCACCGGTAATCTTACCCATGGAATTCTTCTGATCCTCATCCTGCATACGGATGGCTTCGTTCATAGCTGCCATGATCAAATCCTCGAGCATCTCGATATCATCCTTGTCGACAACTTCCTCGTCGAGATGAACCTCTGTCACTTCCTTCTTACCGTTGATCTTGACTTTTACAACACCGCCACCGGCTGTTGCCTCATATTCTTTTTCTTCGAGTGCCTTGGTGGTCTCTTCCATCTGCTTCTGCATCTTCTGTGCCTGCTTCATCAGATTGTTCATATTTCCGGGCATCATACCCATTCCACCATATCCACCTCTTTTTGCCATCTTTATATCCTCCTGATTTCTTATTCTTATATTCATGCATGGTTTCCCATGTGTACTACCTTTTTATATAATTTGGACTCGCTAAATTAAATGCTTACTCGTGCATCTCGATGTCATCAAATACGATCCGGCTCAAATCCCAGTCCTTCTGCAGTTCGTGTACTTCTTCCCTGCCATCGATCTTGCGGAATGTCACGCGCACCTTGCACTGTGCCATGTCCGTCAGCTGCTCGCTCAGTTCATCAAGCTTGTCCTGATTGGCGAAATAGGAAATCGCCAGATCATTGTCCGGTGTGTCCGCTACGACAAGCTC
Source organism: Lachnospiraceae bacterium UBA4711 (assembly GCA_002404515.1). Classification (GTDB taxonomy): domain Bacteria; phylum Bacillota; class Clostridia; order Lachnospirales; family Lachnospiraceae; genus Coprococcus_C. Next base: position 21,994 of record DHJV01000168.1, read on the forward strand.
CAGCGCGCCGGATTCTCTTCCAGCGACAAGCGATGCCTGTCTGTAATAATGCTGCACCAGTCTCGGTCCGCGCTTGCCAATCGTCTTCCACGCCTTCGCGATCAACAGCAGATCCTCATATTCTGCCTGTGGATATTTGTCACGCAGATTCTGCTTGATATGCTCCGAGGAATCGCCGGTTTGCGGTACCACGGTCTGCTGCACTGTCCCTGCACCTTCCGCTGCCGGCGGTGCAGCCGCCATCACGACCGAATGTGCCTGCTGCTCTTTGAGCAGTTCCTTCGTCTCTGCAAGCTGCTGTTCCAGCGACTCGATTCTAGCCTGAATACCCTCGATATCATAACGCATTTCCGTCTTACACAGCTTGATAATCGCAATCTCCAGCATCACACGTTTGGATGTCGTATACGCGATTTTTGCCGCTGCATCCTGCAGCACATAGATCGCATGCATCATCCAGTCCTGTGTCATATCCGTCGTAAGCGCAAGCATACGCTGTTTCGTCTCCGCTGTCACATCGATCGTCATATCCGGGTCGATCGACAACACCAGTATATTCCGGATAAATGCTGTAAATTCATTGACCAGCTGCAACAGATCCTTGCCCTGCCAGATTGCTTCGTCTATGATCTTCAGAGCACCTACCAGATCTTTTTCTTTTAAACATTCAAACAACTGAATATAAACTTCCACATCCACGGCACCAATTGCCGCAAGCACTTTATCCAATGTCAGTTCCTCACCCAGATGGTAGGAAATACACTGTTCCAAAATACTCAAACCATCTCGCATTGAACCATCTGCGGCACGCGCCACATATTCAACTGCTTCTCTGGTCGCCGCGATTCCTTCCCGGTCAAGAAGCTCCTGCAGACGGTCTGCAATCACCTCCAACGGAATCCGGTGGAAATCATACCGCTGGCAGCGCGACAGAATCGTCGCCGGAATCTTGTGTGATTCCGTGGTTGCCAGAATAAAGATTACATACGATGGTGGTTCCTCCAACGTCTTCAAAAGTGCATTGTATGCTGCATCCCGGAGCATATGCACCTCGTCGATAATATAAACCAGATACTTACCGGTTGACGGAGAATAATTCACCGAATCCGTAATCTGTCTGATATTATCCACGCCATTATTACTTGCAGCATCGACCTCAATTACATTCATCGCCGCGCCAGCTGCAATCGCCTTGCAGCTGGCGCATTCATTACATGGGCTTCCGTTGACCGGATGCTCACAATTGACTGCCTTTGCCATCAGCTTTGCCGTCGTTGTCTTACCGGTACCTCTGGTTCCACAGAACAGATACGCATGTCCCACGCGGTCATGCACGATCTGATTTCGGATCGTTGTCACAATATGTTCTTGTCCTTTGATCTCCTCGAACGCGTCCGGTCTCCACTTCCGGTACAATGCCATGTACGACATAAACTGCCTCCAAATCTAAATATGGAAAATCTGATCCAGCATCCGAAGCGTCTTGAAGTTACCCTTCGCCGTTATCTCACCGGACATAAAGCCCTTCTGGAAGCTGTTCTTCCCCGCCAGGATATTGCGCAGCATCGTACTCGACGCTTTCAGCTTCACATCGGCTTCCATATCCGCGCCATACTCACACTGTAAGACTTTCCCTACATGTATCACTAAATTCTTCCCCATATCCGGCACTATGATCACATAGCTTGCTGCAAACCCGGTCTCCGGATGGAAGTTCTCATAAAATCCTTCGATAATATCATCCTCGTAAACACTTGGTGGCTCCGGCGTTTCCTCCTCGTCTCCAAGCATCTGCTTGAACATCGCAGCGAGTTCCTCAATGTCCTCTTTCTGCTTCTTCACATATCCATCATCTGCTACAAACTTGGAAAGCTGTTCACTTTCCTGTGGTGTCAGATTGATGTTATTCTGTTTAATCAGAGTGTTCTTTACCGCAGTGTTACTCGTCGGCAGTTTTCTTGTCTTCTTATTGATCAGACGGTAAAAATCCTCTGCTTTTTTCTCAATCAGATTCAGGTACTGGCTTTCCTGCTCCAGCACATCCGTCGAATCCACATACGTCGCGATTCCCGGCTCCGAAATGCCGCCCAGCACATCCCATGCCTTACGCAGTGACAGCTCTGCATCCTGTTCTCCATACGCCGTTGCAACGACAACCGGCATCATATAGAGCGACGCTATCTTCTCCTTGTCGCCATACAACCAGCACATATCCAGGAACTGCTGCATATAGCCGCCAATACCGAACCATTCCAGGCTCACCGCCAGAATCACGCCATCGCAATCCTTCAACGTATTCGGAAGTGTTGCAATCCCCGACTTATCTTCATACATATTATATCTTGTGACTTCTACCCGAAGCTCCTGCAGAACCTGGATGATTTTCTCCACTACGAAAAGTGTTGGATCCTCCAGCAGTCCCCGGCCTCCGTAATACACATTTACCTTCACCGTAACACCTCATGTATTCACTGCCATTTTTTCTTCCGCATGCTACAAACACACTATTACTATACCAAAAACAGGGGGTAAATACAATAATTGCGAGGAAAAAAGCAAATAGAAAAATCTGCACCATTTTCAATCTGGAAAATGGTGCAGATTTCTTTTAATACCCAGCCTTTTTTATGCTTCTGTTTTTTCGTCTGTGCCAATGCCTGACGCCATATCATCAATCAGTCCATCCGAATGTTTTCGTATCTCCCGATTCAATTCTCTGACTTCATCAATCGTCTGACATTTATCCGTGGCGGTCGTTATCAACCATGTGATAAATTGTAATTGTTTATTCGTCACTTCTTCTACCATACCTGTCACCTCCGACAAGCCCTTTCTCTGATTTTCCCACCTTACTATGTTCAAACAGAGAGAGCACTTCTTTGATTCTCAAGCCTTCTTCGTGCGCATAGTATACCACATCCATTTGCTTTTACAAAGTTTTTTCTTACGCAACAAAGAACTCCTCATTTGCCAGTCCGACCACATCGCCCTTCTCCAGCTTCTGTTCTGTCATCGCCGGGATGCGCTTCGTATTGATATACGTTCCATTGGTAGAGTTCTGATCCTCGATATACAATCCATCCGGGCGGCGGAACAGCCGTACATGCACACGGCTGATCTGTGTCGTGGCAACACGATAATCGGATGCCTTATCCCTGCCTATGGTAAACGACGCCTTATCCACCGGAATACGGAACGGTTCCAGAGCACCATTCGTCAGTGGCACCAGCTTCATATCTGTAATCCGACTATCTTGTACAGATTTTTCCGGCAGTCCCATCGGAACATCCACGCTGTGCACAGCCTGTTCCGTCTGTCTGCTGTATCCCTGTACAGGCACCTCCTCCACCATTTCAACTTCTTGTACCTGCCTGCCATATTCCTGCATTGCCGATTCAGATTCCTGCCCATCTTCCTTATCGCGTGCTGTCATGATTGCAAGAATAATCAGTGTCAAAAGCCAGACAATTCCAAAGATTGCAGTTCCGGTTGTCCCATCAAAAAATAAATATTTGATTATCAGTGCCAATGCAGCGCCTCCCGCCAGTGCGTACAACAAAAAGCGTTTCGAAAATATAGAATCCACCTCCTCGCGCTTTGTCTCCTGTTTTACCAACACAGTTTCTTCCTGTTCTACTTTTCCTCTCTGTTCAGAAATATTCATCCTGTCATATTCATTTATCTGCATCTGTTTTTTCGCATTTTGATTCATGTATTTCGCATCTGCCTTCATCCCAACCTTTAACAATGCTAGAAAATCTGTCATATCACTCCACTCATCCGCCAATATTCGGTGACATTCATACAAAAAAATTTCTCCCTCCCGGTCCTCATGTGCAAACCGTGGCATCAGATATTCCAGAAATGCAGCAAGCTGTTCCTTCAATGGTTTTTGATAGCCCGGCACACAGAGCATCCGGATCTCTTCTTTCTCCTTATGCATGAACAAATATTCCACACGGATAACCAGATCCGATGCATCGAGCAAATATGATTCCAATGCGTCTGCCTGCTGCATGATCTGATTCAAAATCTTTTTTAATTGCGCTCCATCCATTGCCTTTTGCTGCAAATACGCCTGTAACCCATAGCAATCCTTCGTATTGTGTGATAACCACACCTCTGCATCCGTACAGATCATGGAAGAAGGCAGTATATAAGGCAGTTCATTTTCCTCCAGCATACGGACCTGATACATCCTTCCATGCTCTTCGAGTTCCTGCATCGTCCCAACCTTCGCATCCATATAATGATAGATTCCTTTATTCCCAAACAATATTTCCATACACCTGCCACCTTCTCAGCCGATTACTGCATACATCTACTTCTGTGATACATACATGTCCTTCTTTTTCATACCGATAATTTCCATCCGAGATAATCACCTGTTCCGCATCAAGTGCCTCTGTGCTTTTCATTTCTTCCGGTTGCTCGCGCAATCCAGAGCCTTCCTGATAAGTATAAATCACACTGTATCCTTCCTGTTGTACCAAGCCATCCCTGACGGTATCCAAAAACAGGAATATCACCATAACCAATATACCAAAAATAATCGGCATGATCAGGCTTACCTCTACGACAGAGCTTCCTTTGTTTCCCATCTCTTTACCCTCCTCATATTTCTTAATTTCCTGCACCGCAACGGGAACATGCCGCAAGCCCGGCTACCTCGCTTTTCTTCTTCCGGTACACAGTGCGTTTCAACCCGCTGCATGTCAGACTGCTATGGTACCGGTCACCCTCATTTGTCACATATACCTGTGTTCCCTGCACATTCCTCCCGCAAAAAGCACACGCATCATATCCGCTTTGTTTTGCCTGTTCCAATGCGCTCGTACGAATCTGCAGACGCAGGTAACTGCACTGGCGTGTCGTGTGGTACACCGCCTGATTGTCCGTCACATATACATATGCATCTTCCGCATGTGCCGCTTCTGTCTCTGCAGCTTCCCATGCTGCCCCCGTATATGCCCGTTTTCGGATCGTAAACGACCGTGTGCCCAGATGTTCCATCGCATAGCTTACCCGAAGCACAATATATTCATCGCCAATCTCACTTCCGAGGAATTGTACACCGGATACTCCATGCTTTACATACCGTTCCATCCTGTCTGTTTCATCGACATACCGTGGGAACCGTAAATACGCAGCGGCTGTATTCGCGGCCTCCAGATATGCCATTTCTGCCATATATTCTGCAGTTTCTGCCGCTGCCTCATAAATCTGTGCCTCTACAAGCACACTCTGAAACATCATAAATAACGAAATCATCGCCAGCAGAAACACCGGCATCACAAGCGTTGCTTCCAATGATGCACTTCCCTGATTTCTTTTTTCCCTCATAAAACGCCCCTTTCCTATTGCTTTCCGAGAACTCCTCAGGATAGACAAGAATGTTTTCAATTATTGCTTTGGCCAGCACCCGGAGAGGTTTTTTATAGATTCAACCATCCTGAGAAATCCCCGGAAAACAATACGAAAGGTCTTCAATCTTCTAATACGCTGCTCTTTGGTGACATTGAAACCGCTGTCCACCAAAGGTACTTTCAAAATCTGCTTCAAAAGAAACCGCTGCATGCAATATCCTGAAATCCGGTTCCTCCTGCATGGTATTGATCTGCATCAGATCCAGCATGCGCGCCGTCACACCATCGATATTCATCGCCTGTAAGATTGACAGATACGCCTGATAATCAAGACCATTTTCCGCGTCCTCCGTCTCCTTCGACAGACTTTCACTGATATGCTTAATATCTGTGATCCAGTTATCTGCATTTTTCATAAATGCAGCCTTTTTCCCGTCAAACAAAATCCTTACATCCGCTATTGACTCGATATATGCCCAGCAGCCTGCCAGAAAATACTTGAGTGCCGGAATTAGATACGGCGCAGCTCCCGCAATGCCTGTTGCCAGTTCTGTCAGTGTCTGCATCTTGTCCGGTTGCCGGACCAGTCCGATATAATTGATCGGATAGCGGATTCCGATCATCCGATGCGCCACCGATTTTAAATTCTCATAATCCGAAGCTTTCCCTGCAATCAGGTACTCCTGTTCATACGCAAGCACTGCGGTATCGTTTTTTTCTTCCTTATAGGAATTAAACACCTGCGCGATATAGGCAAGCTGTATTCCGGTATCGGTCAATGAATCCTGCCACGAGCCAAGCGCTCCCAGTCCCTCCAGCAGAGGAACCATACTGTCAAAATCCCGGTCTACCTCCTTGTAATGAGAGAAAAATCCACCCAGCCGGAGACTTGGCGCATCCACCAAAGACACCTCTGCATCAGAAACCATTTTGTCTCCTGGCAACACCAGGTTCAAAATAATACTGCTGGATAGCTTCTTTGTATAATCACGCGGATCGTCTGCCTCCGGCTGTACTGTCGGAGTTTCTCCGTCCGTATTTTCTGCATCTGACACACTTACATCCGGCATGTCCTCTGCGCCAAAATCTTCCATCTTATCTGATGTGCCATCTGCGCCGGAATCTTCCATTCCATCCACTTCCACAGATTCCATATCCTCTTTCAATTCCTCCGGCAATGTTCCATCCTGTCCGCCTGTTTTTTCTTTAATCTGATCCACGCCTGCCTGCACCCCCTGTTCTGCCATCGCATATACCATGTATTCCTGCATCTGCTTTTTGAGCGGTGCATATGACTGATCTGTAAGCATTGTCATATCCGTGATTGCCGCATGCACATCCGTGTATTCAGTTCCGAGATTTTCTGCATATGCCTGCTCCAGCCATTCCTCCAGATAAGCCTCGCCCCTTCCGCCCGCAGTTTTATCAAAAAGGAGAATATGATAATGTTCAAATATGTAGCTGTTGTAGCAGGCTTTGATATCCGACATGGAAAGGCGGGTTGCAATCACATTTTTCGATCTTGCGGCACTCAGCACCACCACCTGTAGCACAAGCGTGATCAGCACAAGCATCGCAGCTGTCATCAGACTCATAAATACAACGATTCGTCCTTTGTTGTTCATATTCTCCTCCTGTCTTTTTTCTATGAATACACTTTCTTCGCGTCCTTATTAATGGTTGTCCAGATCGTCTCAACCAATGCAGAAATCTGTTCCTTGAAAATGAGAACCATCGCAACCAATACAACGATGATCAGAATAACCTCGACAACGCCCATGCCGTCTTCCTCCTGCATAAACCGTTTCCATGCACCCATACGTTCACATCCCTTCTATCCTCTATAATCCGACCAACGCCGGATATATGATCATTACCATGACAAGAATCAACAGTATGATCATAGGAAATAACAGCTTCGTCGAAGCCTCCTCTCCTTTTTTCTTTGCAAGTTCCCGGCGTTTTTCCAACGCCTGCTGCATCTCCTGCTCCATCAGACTTCTAAGGTCCTTTGTTCCCATACGAATATGCTGGCTGATGTGTTGCAGCAGTTGGTAATATTCCGGCAGCTCCAGCCGCCGTCCAAGCTGTTCGTACACCCAGCTCTCCTCACTTCCGGTATCAAGCTGATGCATCGCATATTCTAGCTCTCTTCTTAACAACAAATCTTTTTCCATCTCTGATAGAATCTGCCGGATTCCCGTTTGCACTGTCATTCCCGATCCAAGCAACAACCACAGGCGATTTACAAAAGACGGATATTGTTCCATTAGCACATTGTTTCTTTTTTTCCGTTCTTCTTTCCATTTTGCATACAGCCAGACTGGCAAAGCTGCCGCCAGCACAACACCAAATATCACCCATGTCATTGCCTGTCCATGTTCCTGTTTCTGTAATGATATCCCTACTTCTCCGAGCTGCTCCGGCAGCGCCAGAGCTTCATCGGTTCTTGTCTCCTGTTCTAATTGCAAAAGTGCGTCTTCTACCCGTTCTATCGCATCTTTCCTACGCATATCCTTCACGACAGATACCGGGAAGCTATGTTCAACCGTATATGTCCGATACGATATTTCTACCGTCAGCAGCACGATCACCGTTCCTGACACTTCCTCCAAGTCCACCTTTCCATACGAGGAAAGCACTGCGGGATTGTCTGATCTCCAAGCATAGGTAAATATTCCCGCGGCATCCTCCTTCGGCAAATTCAGGGAACTGCTCACATGCCCCAGATCCGGATTGTCACCTGATATTTCCGTTTCCAATTCTGCGATCTGTCTTTCTGCCTGCTGGTAAAATTCTTCCTCCGTATATTCTCGCGGTTCGATTTCCATCGTATATGTATATTCTTTGTCATCGACCGACAGACGGATATCCTCCGTTTTCACTTCGCCATCATAATTTGCTCGTTGCACAACTTGTGTGTCCGATTTTTCTGACTGCCGCATACTTTTCCACAGCAGTCCTTCCGCGATACAAGTGCTGACAAACAAGATTGCAATGGTTGTCCAGGCCATCTGCTTTACGCGCGTTCGGACAAGTGTCTGTGCCTCCCGCCGCGTCAATACCCGCAATGTCTGCACCTCCTCCCGGATATGCTTCAGCCCTTTGATATCTCCATCTTTGTATTTACTGAAATGGATTCTCGATAAGATTGCCAGACAGGCAAGTCCCATCTGTATACACATGCAAAGTTCCATTTTCTACACCTCGATTCTCATTATTTTTTCAATCCACCATGCGCAGAGTCCTATACCTGCCAGTGAAACACCCATCCAGAGTCTCCCGGTCACAGTCGTATACAGCACCTGCATATAAGACGCATTTGTCATACGCAAAAACAGTACAATACCAAATGGAACAAGCAGCATAATGCGTCCTTCCAGTTTTTTCGCTGCCAGTACCGTCTGAATCTCCATCTCTACCAGCTCTGTATCCTGCATCCGTCTTGTCATCTGGCGGATCAGGTGCGGGATATTCCCACCATAGCGCTTCGCTGCCTCCATCATCGTTGCAAGCTCCCGGATCTCCTCCACGCCGCTTCGATCGGCAAGTGCCAGCAGAAGCTGTTCAATCCGTTTATGACAGGCGATGCCATTTGTCAAAATCTGCAATTCTGCCTCCATCAGTGGAAACTCTGCGGCATTTGTCCGGTATGTCTGTACAAACGCATTTTCCAGAGAATATCCGGCACTGATGCTCCCGGATACTAATGTCATCACTTCCCGAAATTCCGTTTTAAGCTGCCGCGTCCGCTTTTGCAGGCAGCTCTGGCGGAGTCGTTTTTGCACCAGGGGGATACATAGGGGAATCAAAAGACATCCCCACCATGCATCAAAGAACAGATATCCGGCACATCCACCAAGCACGCAGCTAAACAAGATGACAGCTGCCCAAAACGAGATACCCGTCTTATACACCCGGTAATCCACAAACTGCCTCCTCAAAAATCTCCATCATACCTGCACTCTGCATCTTTTCCAGATGCAGCAGATCATTGACCTTTCGGAGTACGCCCTGTACCTTTCCATTTCGCACCCCCGTCTCCTGAAACTCAAATAATGTGTTTAATCTGATTTCTCCATGTTCCATACCTTTTACCTCACATATCTCTACAATCTTCCGGGTCTTGTCCCGCAGCCGACTCACATGAATGACAATATCCACCGCTGAGGCGATTTGTCTGCGCACGGCGGGAAGAGGGATATCCATTCCCATCAGCACCATCGTTTCCAGTCGTGCCAGCATATCCTCCGCCGAATTTGCATGTCCTGTCGACAACGATCCATCATGTCCCGTTCCCATCGCGGAAAGCATATCGATTGCCGCTGCATCCCGCACCTCGCCCACGATAATCCGATCTGGACGGAGCCGGAGACTTGCCTTAATGAGATCCCGTATCGTGATCTCATTTTCACCCTCCAGGTTCGCTGTCCGTGCCTCCAGCCGGACCAGATTTTCCACACCGCGAATCTGTAATTCTGCGGAATCCTCGATCGTCACAATCCGCGCACCCTTTGGCACAAAATCACTGAGTGCATTCAGCATCGTCGTCTTACCAGATCCGGTACCGCCGGAGATAAAAATGTTGTATCCCGCCTGCACCAATATCCGTAACACCGATGCAACGCCTGCATCCACACTTCCCATCGCGACCAATGCTTCCATGTCTATCCGCTGTTTCGGAAACCGCCGGATCGTGATCACCGGGCCTCCAAGCGACACCGGTCTTGTCACAATGCATACACGTGATCCATCCATCAGCCGCGCATCCACGATTGGGGACGCCGCATTAATCCTCCGGTTACAATCTCCGACAATATGCTGGATCACGGTTTCCAGCCGTTCTTCTGACGAAAATCCTTTCTCATAACGCCGTATCACACCATCCCGCTCCACAAAGATATCCGTCTGTCCGTTGACCATGATCTCTGTCACTGTCTCATCCTCTAAAAGCTCCGTCAACACGTCCAGCCGCCGAAGGCTGTTAAACAATTCCACCCGCAGACCGACCTTTTCCTTCAAAGGGACATATTGATCCTTTGTCTCTTCGAGGATGCACCGATCGATCATCCGTGCAATTTCCGCATCCTCCACATCCCTTGTCAGATCCAGCTCTGCTGCCACGCGCATTTTCAGCCGTTCCCGCAAAGATCGTAATTCCATTCCATTACCTCACATACATTTCTGCTATCTGATCTACATCCTGTCCTTCTAACTGGATATATTGCAGATTCTCTGTTTTTTCATATTCCTGCCGCAGCATCTGCTCAAATACCTCCTGTTTTCTCCGGGAAACCGTATCCCGGAGTGTCGGTATCAATATCCGGTCAAACGCACCGAACACCGCATAACTTGCCAATGCCATACCTCCTATGTCAAACACCACGCCCGCATACTGTCCGCGTCTCTGAATCTCTTCCCGGAACCATTGCAGATCCTCAATCTCAATCTGCCGGATATCCCGGAAACATTCCGGCGGCGGCAGGCTGGTAACTGCATGCGCCTGTAAATATTCCAGACATTCCTCATTCCTGCTCTTCATGCAATAAAGTATCCAGCTTCCGATACCTTTTTCATCCAAGCTCTCCGAAATACCCTCCCAATTCACATACAGACTGTTCCCGATCCGCTTGCACAGACTTCTGGCAAACATCGTTTTTCCACATCGCCCCAGCGGAGAATATACAGCATAAAACAGACCTGTCTCTACCGCGCAGGACTGATTTGTCCCGATCATCTGAAGCATTGTCTCGACCAGTCGTTCCACACTCTGATACCGAAAGAAATACTGTGCCCGCCCGATGTATTCCCGATTTGCCGTGAGTACCAGCACCGGGCAGTCCTCCACATCCTTCCAGTCTGCATAACAGTCGCCAACCAGTATCAGCTCCGGCTTTTCCCGTTCCCGAAAGGCGGCATACACCGCAGGATTCGAAAATACATAAAGCTGGATCGGGATTGTCGCCCGCAGATTCAGATATTCCATTAACGCTCTTTGATATGCCGGATCAGAATCCAGCAGACATACCTTATATGCCAATCGACACACCCCCTGTCACATACGTAATATAGCCAAGCAGAATCGGTACCGACATGTGCATCCGCACACCGTTCGTCCGTTCTGATTCTGACAAAAACGGCATTTTTCTGCGTTTTGCCAGTATAACCGCCAGCTTCCCGGCCGCCAGTCCGCCTGCAAATATGCAGGTATACAGAAGCACATTCCATACTTCTTTACCCATGAATGCGCCGATCGCGCAAAACAGTTTTACGTCCCCGGCACCCAATATCCGAATCCAAAACAGTCCATACAGGGTAACAAACCCGATCAGCATGCCTTGTCCTCCTGCCAGAAGTCCTTCCACACCATGTGCATACCCCTGCAGCAGGAACCCGGAGCCAATCATGCATAGACAAAACCGGTTCGGAATTTTATACGTTCTAAGGTCCACCACGACCGCACCCATCAACCAAATACCAAGTATAACGTTCCAGATTGCGTACCTCCTTTTCTGTGTAAAAACACGGTTCCAATCATGCAGTTTTCCAAATTATTTGTTCACCTGGCTTATAAAATTCCTAAAAAAGACAGAGCTTAACACACGCATAGTTATTCACAAACTCTGCAAATTCTTTGTTGGGTAATTCCATTGAAATTCGTAAAACAAATAATTGGAAAACGTTATGATTGTTACTTTTTCGACTGTGACCGAACTACGCCAGAACAACGATTCTCGACCACGAGCTGACTATACCACGGCTGGATAGATTTTGTAAAGCGTAAGTTTGGAACATTTGCGGGAACCCGCATAAATACTAGAAAAAATGGGCAAAACTTTTTTTATTTTGCCCATGTACCCTGTTCTCTTTTTTCATTTTTCATCTTCTGGTGAAGGGTATTTAACACCTGTCGTTTGTGCCCAGACCAGAGTGGCGCAACTAAAATATTTTTCGGTCCGTCTCCGGTGACACGATGAATCACAATATCCTCCGGAATCACTTCCAGACATTTGATAACAAGCTCAATATAATCATCCTGTGACAGTACTTTAAAACTGCCTGTCTCATAATCCTCGCACAGATCTGTGCCACGCAGCACATGCAGCAGCTGCAGTTTGATTCCAAACGGTTTCGCCTGCTGTCCACACACATACCGTACCGTTGCAAGCATATCCGCTTCCGTCTCGCCCGGTAACCCTAAGATCACATGCGTGATATACGGAATATCAATATCTGCAAGTGCCTGAATGGCTGTCTCATAAGTAGAAAGCGGATATCCCCGGCGGATATATTCCGCGGCCGCTTCATGCATCGTCTGCAATCCAAGCTCGATCCAGATGAATTTGCCCCGTGCAGCGTACTCTTTCTGCAGTCTTGCAAGGATTCCGATCACCGGCTCAGAAGCTTCCGTTCCCTGTCTCCTATCCCCTGCTATGGTTTCCGCATTTTTCTCACTTATTGATATACCTGAAATCCCCAGGCAATCTGGTCGTGTTGCGATGCTGATTCCAACGACCGACGCCTCTTCCAACGCCTCACGCCAGATGCGTTCTAAGTATGCCGGATCGCCATAAGTGTTCGTGTATGCCTGAAAATAAATGACAAACTTCTCTCCAACCTTCTTGTGGAATTTCGCCATTCCCCGCTCGATCTGCCGCTTGACATCGATTGTCTTGCGCTCCACATCGACACAGCTTCCCCGGCGTTCATATTCCTTATGGTAAACTTCCATCAAAGCGTCAACCGCGCTCTGTCCATCCTGCCTGCTGCCACCCACGATCGGCACTGCAAAATCGCCACTACCTCCGGCACTACAAAAAATACACCCACGTTCACCAAGTGTACCATCGCGGTTCGGGCAGGTAAGCCCTGCGTCGACCGCAATTTTGTACACCTTCTGTCCATAGGTGTATTTCATATATGCATTCAATGAATAATACGGCTTGTCCAGCCATTTTTCCTGTCTCATAGTCTCTACTCTACCACTGATAATGATGCAGCTGTCCTTCTGTCTCTAATCCCGGGAAATCCAATTGTCTTAACGCCTCGTACAACACGATGCCAACCGAGTTTGATACGTTCAGGGAACGCTCGTCCGGCATCATCGGGATGCGCACGCAGTTTTCCTTATTCTGAAGCAGGATTTCCTCTGGGATTCCCTTGCTCTCGGCACCAAACATAATAAAGCAGTCATCCTCGTATTTCACATCGGTATACTTCTGTTTTGATTTTGTCGTTGCCATATAGATCTTCGCACCCGGATTCTTCGCCAGAAAATCATTGTAATCGTCATATCGTGTCACATCCAGACGATCCCAGTAATCCAGTCCCGCGCGCTTCACCATCTTATCATTTAATAAAAATCCAAGTGGCTCAATCAGATGCAGACGCACCCCCGTTGCCACGCAGGTACGTCCGATATTTCCTGTATTTGCCGGCATTTCCGGCTCATGTAATACAATGTTTAACATGTCTTCTGCTCTCTTAATCGTCCAATAAATCTCTCTAATCTTCCCATCGCCTCTTTGAGCTGCTCAATCGAGTACGCATAAGAGATACGCAGGAAGCCTTCGCCGCAGTCACCGAACGCAGTACCAGGCACAACGGCAAGCTCCTCCTCGTGAAGCAGTCTTGTTGCGAATTCATCACTCGTAATACCAAACTCCTTAATGCATGGGAATACATAAAATGCACCATGTGGCTCGAAGCACGGAAGTCCGATCTCCTCGAATTTCTTCAACAGGAACCGGCGTCTCTGGTCGTAGGACTTGCACATCTTCTCGATATCTGCATCGCCATTTTTGATTGCCTCAATGGCTGCATACTGGCTCGTCGTCGGCGCACACATGATTGCAAACTGGTGGATCTTCGTCATCTGATGTGCGATCACCTCCGGGGCAAGCGCATAACCAAGTCTCCACCCAGTCATTGCATACGCCTTGGAGAAACCATTGATGACGATTGTCCGATCCTTCATGCCTGGCAGGGATGAAATCGAGCAATGCTTCTCACCACCATATGTAAGCTCCGAATAAATTTCATCTGAAATAACGAAAATATCCTTCTCCTGACAGATCTTCGCGATCGGCTCCAGATCCTCCTTCGTCATAACCGCACCTGTCGGATTACTTGGGAATGCCAGGATCAGAATCTTCGTCTTATCTGTGATCGCTGACAGAAGTTCTTCCGGTGTCAACCGGAACTGATTCTCATTTTTCAGTTCAATCGTGACCGGAACCGCACCGATCAGCTGTACACATGGCACATACGATACATAGCAAGGCTCCGGGATGATAACCTCATCACCCGGATCAAGCATGGCACGGAGTGCCACGTCGATACCCTCACTGCCACCGACGGTCAGCAGCGCTTCAGTCTTGTAATCATATAATACGTTATATTTTCTTTGATACCATTTACAGATTTCCTGTCGAAGTTCAATCAGTCCGGAATTAGAAGTATAAAATGTCCGTCCCTTTTCCAGCGAACGGATACCCTCTGCACGCACATGCCATGGCGTATCGAAATCCGGCTCACCAACACCGAGGGAGATTGCGTGTGGCATCTCGCTTACGATATCAAAGAACTTACGGATTCCCGACGGTTTGATATCTTCGATAGTTTTGGATAATGGATTTCTCACGGTGCGATCGCCAACCTTTCGTCCTGACTTGGTGTCTGGAAAATAACACCATGGTCTTTATATTTTTTCAGTACAAAGTTTGTGGATGTTGCAATGACATCCTCGATGATTGCCAGCTTCTCAGATACAAAATGTGAGATCTCCCGCAATGTTTTTCCCTGAATGACAACCATAAAGTCATACGCACCTGCGATCAGGTAGACCGAATGTACTTCATCGAAATTTCTGACACGATCCGCGATCTGGTCGAATCCCGCTTCTCTCTGTGGTGTTACCTTGACTTCGATCATAGCTGTTACCATTTCCTCGCCGACCTTATCCCAGTCGATCATAGTATGGTATCCACAGATGATGCTCTCATCTTCCATTGCCTTGATATCCGCTTCCACCGCGGCTTCATCCGCGCCGATCATCGCGGCGATATCCTTCACTGTCAGTCTGCTGTCAGTTTCGAGCAGCTTCAAAATTTCATTTCTCATCACATCTACCTCCTAATATTTAGTCGCAACCTTGAATTTACACCCAGTCCATGATACATTGATGAAAAGATGCATTTAGATTGCAGAAACAAGCAATCCAACGACCATGGCAAATACCAGTACGCCGCAGATGATTGCTGCAATTCTCTTTGTTTTCTTTTTGTTACTGAAATCAAATAACATGAATTTTTACCTCCCGAAAGGATTATTTTTATGCATTACATTACGATTATCATTTGTTGTTCTTTTCTAGCTTTATGCTTTGTTGTCTCGCGAAATGTCTCCCGGTTTAAGAAAACCCACGGGCAAAGCCGCACAGACTTCCTGGAACAGGAATCCAAAGCAAATTCTGTACGGAAAGCGGATATCTCCGGCCTTCCTTATATCGAAATCCCGCTGGATATACTTCCGGTTGACGCACTCTCCGCATGCGGTCATTCCGGGCTTGCAGACGAGCTGCATGCACTGTCGCACAAAAAAATCTTAAACCTCTCGATGTATACGAATACAGATCTGAAGATGATGTACGGTCCAGCAAATCTGGATACCTTGTCCGCCTGTGACAACGCTTACGCCGATCTGATCCTGCTTCTTAATAAAATCGGCAAAACATTACTCGAAGCAAATGACGCTCCCGGCGCCGAGCAGTTTCTAGCCTATGCAGTCTCTATCGGCTCCGACATTACTGCCAGCTACATGATGCTTGCAGCCATCTACGCAGACCGACGCGATGAAAGCTGTCTGGATGAACTGATCCGCAAAGCAGAGTCCATCACCTCTCTGTCCGGCAAGACAATCCAAATTAAGCTCCATTCTATCAAATCCGGGCTAAAATAGCAATCATGCTTTTCCTGACAGGTAATTCATGAACTGCTGTGCGGTACGTCCAGATACACCACCATGTGAAAGCTCCCACTTATTTGCCTCTGCCAGAAGCTCCTGCTCGGTCAGTCCGATCTCCGGATGCTTCTTTGCCAGTCCCAGAACGATCTCATTAAATTCATTTCTCGATGGACGCGAAAAGCTGATTGTTACGCCAAAACGATTCACGAGTGAAAGCTTCTCCTGCATCGTATCCGAACGGTGCATGCCGTTATCTGTCTCCACATCGTCACGGTCATTCCACGTCTCCTTGATCAGATGTCTGCGGTTTGAAGTCGCATAGATCAGCACATTATCCGGCTTCGTCTCAAGCCCGCCTTCAATCACCGCTTTCAGATACTTATACTCTATCTCAAATTCCTCAAAGGAAAGATCATCCATATAGATAATAAACTTATAATTCCGGTTTTTCACATGTGAAATCACCGCTGACAAATCCTTAAACTGGTGCTTGTAGATCTCGATCATACGCAGTCCCTGCTCATAATACTGGTTGATGATCGCCTTGATACTCGTTGATTTACCGGTACCACTGTCACCAAACAGCAGACAGTTATTTGCTTTTTTGCCCTGCACAAATGCCTCGGTATTTTCGACAAGCTTCTTCTTCTGAATCTCATATCCAATCAGATCATCGAGCATCACCTTATCTGTGTTGTTGATCGCGATAAATTCCAGTTCCTTACCCTCATCATGACGAATACGGAATGCCTTGTTCAGACCAAACATACCAACACCATACTGCTTGTAAAAAGCGGTCATAATATCAAAGATCTCATCGACACTTCCCGCCTCGCTGACACGGTCGCTGATATCGCGCACCTTCTCGCTGACATTCTGGTTATACATCTGCTCTTTCTTTGGCAGCGACTTGTAATTTGTGATCGTCGTAAAGCAGTCGATACCCAGGTCTTTCTCGATCGGAGCAAAATCAAAATGGAACAACCGCTTGAAGATCGCATAATCATTTTTTGCAAATGCGTTGACCGAGCCATCGCCAGCACCGACCTTCTCACAGGTTAACGTGAAAGAGTTCTCATTTGTAATCAGCAAAAATGCCAGATAATCCTGCCACAGATTCCGGTTAAAGCCGTAGCTGGTCGCCACATCTAAGATTCGCTTGATCTGCTGATAAATGCGTGTGACCAATTCTTCTTTCGTACTGGTTTTCTTCTCCCATGCTTCAAAAATGTCTGCCATGGAATACAGAATACTGTTTTCTCCTAAATCGCGATATAACACCAATCCCGGTACTTCTTTGTACATGTTGTTCCATCTCCTCGTTGTCGTAAATTTATTTTCATTATTTTCCGATTATGTAAGTTTTTGCTGTTTTTCCCGGTGCAGCACCGCCCTTTGGAACAAGGACGATCTCGATTCCTTCAAGTCGTTTGCCAAGTCCGCTTGTTCCACTCATTGCACCATTCTTCGCCCAATCCAGCCAGCCATAGGTCTGCACATGTACACGATAGTAAATGTCATACTGCTGTGCCGCCTGTCCGGTTAACTCAATCTGGATTGCTTCGAGCCGTTTACCAAGTCCGCTTGTTCCGCTGGTTGTTCCATTGGACACCCAATTCTGCCAGCCAAACGTCTGCACGTGTGTTTTGTAACGGACACCACCGTTTATATTTCTTCCGAGCCGGATCTGGATTGCCTCCAGACGCTTTGCTTTTCCACTTGTGCCGCTCATCGTGCCATCTGCGCGCCAGTTATTCTCCCAGCCAAACGTCTGTACGTGTGTTTTGTAATTGATGCTGCCCGGATATGCGGATACAAACGTCTTCGACGTTGCAACACCCGGATTCGCCCCCTTCGGTACGATCACGATATTGATTGCCTCCAGACGTTTCGCCAGGCCTTCGGTTCCTGCCATCTCACCATTCTTCGACCAGTCTAACCAGCCATAGGTCTGTGCATGTACTCGATAATATACATCGTATTTATCCTTGTTGGCACCTGTCAATTCAATGCAGATGGCTTCCAGCCGTTTTGCCTCTCCCGTCGTTCCGCTCATCACGCCATTTTCTTTCCAGTCCTGCCAGCCATAGCTTTGCACATGCGTCTTATAGCGGATACCAAGATTGCTGTCACCGGATACACGGATTGTAATACCCTCCAGACGCTTCGCACTTCCGACAGTTCCCGCCATTTTACCATTGGAAACCTCACTTTCCCAGCCAAATGTCTGCACGTGTGTCTTGTAAGATACCGTGATGTTCGGTGCCAGGTTCTTTACCTCTGGATTGTTCTCTGCCGTATTTTCCATCCGGCTTCTGTAATGATTCCGGATAAACTGTCCAGCCTTCGTCAGATCATCGACTGTCCAGCCACTCGTCTTTCCACAGCTGCTCTTAATCAGGGCAGAACTCTCATTTTTATTACATAAACTCCAAACGCAGTAGCTGACGTTGCGGTCATCACACCGCTTCATCCACTCTGCTGCCTTGTTCAGATCCACATTTCCATTTCCACTCGCCTCAGACAGTCCAAACTCGGATACAAATACCGGAAGTCCCTTGTCGATTGCGGTACCAATCTTTGCAGTCAGCCACTGGTTATGACTGGACTCGGAAGCATAGAAATGAAATGCATACATCAGATTACTGTATCCACGGATTGGATCATCCGCCGGTTCATAAGTATGTCCCTGATTTCCAAGCTGTGACCATGTCGGTGTACCTACGATAATGATTGCATCTTTATCATATGCGCGGATCGTCTGAATGACTTCGGTTGCGTAGCTCTTGATATCGGACCAAGGGCAGTTGCTCGGCTCATTGCAGATCTCATAGATGACATTGTCGTAATTCTTATACTTCTGTGCCATCTCCTTAAAGAAGCTCTTTGCCTCACTCGTATAATTCTTTGGATTGACATTTAACAGATGCCAGTCAATGATTGCATACATGCCAAGCTCTGTCGCATACTGCACACCATCCGTTACTTTCTTCTTCATGCCATTTCGGTCGCTGTAATAACCGCCCTCATCGACATACATCGCAAGACGGATCGCATTTGCGCCCCAGTCATCGCGCAGCGTCTGATAAGCCGCCTTGTTATTGTACTGGCCAAACCACTGCAGTCCATGTGTACTCACACCATGAATCTGAAACGGCTGTCCGTTCTTGTCTACCAGTTGTGTTCCTTTCACTGCCAGCTTTCCATGTGTTGAAACTGCCGTTATCGCAGCAGCCTCTGCCTCCTTCGCCGGCGTAAGCACCGTCACCACACTAAACAGCAGTACGACTGTCATCAGCCATGCGAGAATCTTTCTCTTCGTTTGTTTCATTGCGTCTCCTCCCTTTTCCCTTCTCTTTGTAACCCTCGTTTTTCTTCATCCGTAAATCGGGTTATATGCTTGCCGCATATACATCCCGCTTGGAGATGCCGCGATCCTTTGCGACCAGCTTCATCGCCTCTTTTTTTTCGATTCCCTGGTCGAGATACATCTGCAGATGTTCCTCAATGCTCATCGCTTCCCATTTTTGCTGTGCTTCCTTCTCGATTGCTTCCCGCGACAAGCCTTCGAGCACCAAAATACATTCACCTTTCGGCTCCTCCTCCGCATAGAAATCGCTCGCTTCCTGCAGTGTCGTCTTCCAGAATGTCTCATGCTTCTTCGTGATTTCCCGGCAGACAGTAATTGAACGGTCACCCAGCACACCAAGCAGCTCCTGTAACGTCTTTCTCAAACGGTGAGGTGCCTCATACACTACCATCGTCCGTGTCTCCCGTGCAAGCTCTGCAAGCACCGCCTGCCGTTCTTTTTTATCCATCGGCAGAAACGCTTCGAATGCAAATCGTCTGGTTGCCTGCCCGGATGCGATCAGCGCATTGACCGCTGCACATGCACCCGGCACCGGAACGACTTTAATTCCCGCCTCATAGCACTGCTTCGTGATTTCCTCACCCGGATCAGAGATTCCCGGTGTTCCTGCATCTGTGATCACTGCAATATTCATGCCTTCCAGCAGTTTTCCTACAAGTACCTGAGCTTTTTCATATTTATTGTGTTCATGATAGCTTGTCATCGGCGTTTTGATATCAAAATGATTGAGCAGCTTGATACTGTTTCTCGTATCCTCCGCCGCGATCAGATCCACCTCGCCAAGCAGCCGCACCGCCCGGTAGGTCATATCCTCCAGATTGCCGATCGGCGTTGCGATCAAATACAATGTTCCTGCCATTTATCTGTCTCCATATCGTGTCAGCAGATCCTCAGTGTACGAACCGTCCCTGTTATATACAACAAGTGCAGGCTCCACCTTGAGCATCGTCCGACCGCCTTTATTTCCTTCGATCAAAACCATATTTGGTTCCTTGTCCGCATAGGGCTGTACCATGCACATGCGCTTCGGCTCGATCCGGTACTCCGACATCAGACGTATGATCTCTGCCAGCCGGAACGGTTTATGTACCATTGCAAATGTACCGCCCTCACCAAGCAGATACGCCGCCGCCTTTACCACGTCCGCAAGCTCCATCAATATCTCATGGCGTGCAATATTCTTCGGTGAATTCTCATTCTCCAGCCCGTGGTTTCCTTTAATATACGGAGGGTTGCTCGTAACTGCAGAGAAGCTTCCCGGCCTGAAAATCTCCCGCACCTGCCGCATATCCCCTTCCACGATGGAAATATCTGCTTCAAGCCGGTTCATCCGCACACTGCGTCTCGCCATATCGGCACTGTATGCCTGCACTTCAAGTCCGGTAAAATGTCTGCCCTTGCCACGCGCCTGCATCAGCATCGGAATGACACCCGTCCCCGTTCCAAGATCAATCACAGCTCCATTCGGTGCACCGGTCGCAAAATCCGCAAGCAGCACCGCATCCATACCAAAACAGAACACATCTTTGTTCTGAATGATGTCATAGCCACGACATTGCAGATCATCGATCCGTTCGCCCGGTTTGAGCCACTTCTCATTCTCGTCCCTAGTCCTCATCGAGCTTTGACTTTCCTTCCTTGCGTTCCAGATTCTCCAGTTCCTTCAACTCTTTCTCGGACGAACCATCATTGCCGCCCCTCCTGCCATGGCCGCTGCCCTTTTGTCCGCCTTTTTTCTTTGGCTTAAAGCGAAGCTCATCGACCTTATACTCCTCTATTTCAAAAGTATCATCCTCCTGTGCCACCTTCAGCTTTACTTTCTGTCTAAGTACACTTACAGATGTCACCTCACCCGTTTTGCCGTCAAACGTCTTCACAACATCGCCAACATTCGGGAGTTTTTTATTCAAATATTCGTAAGTCTCCTGCTCATGCGCCAGGCAACACATCAGTCTGCCGCACACGCCGGAAATTTTACCCGGATTCAACGACAGATTCTGTTCCTTTGCCATCTTAATGGAAACCGGTCCAAACTCCGACAGATGTGCATTACAGCAAAGCCGCCTGCCACAGATACCGATGCCGCCGAGAATCTTTGTCTCATCACGCACACCTACCTGGCGCAGCTCAATACGTGTCTTAAACACGGCTGCCAGATCTTTGACCAGCTCACGGAAATCCACTCTGCCATCCGCTGTAAAATAAAACAATACCTTGCTGTTATCAAACGAATACTCGGCTCCGATCAGCTTCATCTCCAGACCACGTTTTTCAATCTTCTCCTTGCAGATGACCATCGCCTTTTTGTTTTTCTCCAGATTCTCTGCATGCTTCTTTTCATCCGCTTCTGTTGCGATCCGGATGATTGGCTTCAACTCACCCTGCAGCTTCGTCTCATCCACTTCCCTGCGTCCGAGTACAACTTTTCCAAACTCCACGCCATGCTGTGTCTCCACAATAACGTATCTGCCCGGATCAATCTTATAATTCAGTGGATTGAAAAAATATATCTTTCCATTCTCACGGAAACGAACTCCGATTACTTCTTTCATTCTTCAGCCGATGCCTCCTCTTTTAAAGTCAGAAGCAACAGTTCGATTGTCACTTCAAAATTCGCATTGGCAAGCAGTCTCTGCTCCGCCTTTGCGATTGCGTCGATCTTGTCCTCGATGCTCTTAAATGTCAGCTTTCCAGCCTGTTTCTTCAAGGTAGAAAACTCGTTTTTGAACAGGATTTTATCGACATTTCCGGTTACCTTCAGCATCATGGCATCCCGGTACCACATCATCATCAAATCCATGTAATCATTCATAGACAGTTTAAACTGCTCGATATCCTTGACCGCTTTTCCCAGCGTCTCCACATCCATCTCGTCAATATGCGTCAGCACGCCAACAACCGAATCCACGATTGCCGCATACTCGTCATTGCCTGCAAGTTTGATTGCCTTTCCAAGATTTCCCTGCGCAAAATCCAGGCAGAAATACGCCTTTTCTTTCGTCAGTCCCATTACATTCGTCAGATACGCCAGCACATCCCGTTCCCGGATTGGCTTCGTCTGCAGCTTCAGGCAGCGGGATTTCACTGTCTCTAACAGTTTATCGAGATTCGTCGTAAGCAGCAGGATTACCGCATACGCCGGCGGCTCTTCAATCGTCTTCAACATGGCATTTTGTGCCTGTACATTCAAAAGCTCCGCATCCGGGATAATGTAAATCTTGTACTTTCCTTTATACGGCTTGATGTCAATTGTATTTATGAGCTGATCACGAACCTCATCCACCGAAATCAGATTCGGCTTCTCATGCGTTACCGTTATAATATCCGGATAGTTTCCAGTCGAAACCTGCAGACAGGACTGACAGGTTCCACAGGCTTCTGTACCGCCTGCCTCACACTCCAGTGTCTCTGCAAATGCATAGGCAAGTGCTTTTTTACCACTGCCGGCATCTCCGCTTATAATATACGCATGCGCAACATTTCCGGTTTCGATGCTGCTCTTAAAATGTGCAATTATGTCCTCGTGGCCCACTATTCCTTTAAATCCCATAGCGTTCCCTCACTTTCTTTTTATTCGTTTATGTTGATATATCGATCAGCAATCCGCGGATATCATCAATCTTGCCGAGGATTGCGAGATGATCTTTCTCTTCCTTCATCAGTTCCTGTGCCAGATCGTCAAGGTTTTTATCCACCTGCCGGATAATACCATACACCCTATGTCTGCCACGGCGATCTAAGAAATTTTCTCTTGAAAACTCATGTGCATTTGCCGCAACCTCATTCATAAATTCCTTGATAGAAGTGCGGTATTTCTTCATATCCTTGATATCCATGTGCTTGGCAATCTTCTCGCCCTGCTCCTCGATATCCTTCATCAGTCCGGTCAGTTTTTCCTTCAGATCGGCTTTGTCTATGTTGCGGATGAGAGTAAACTTGAACTCTTCGTCCGTCGCCTTCTGGCTTTTGGGGGCTTCCATCTGCGTCAATTGCTGTAATTGACTGATCTTCACATTGTTGTCCACGTACTCTCCTCCTTCCTGCAATATCCCTTGACAGAATGATTCCGAATGATGCTTCCGGTTGCTTCCACACATATATCATCATTCGAATATAATGTATTGCAACTAAGACGTACTAGATGTTCTGTCTAAGTCGCAAACATATCATATTCTTCATGATTGATATATGTGTGGAAACAACCTATTACCACCATTCAGAATCTCTCTGCCAGATATCTGCTTCTCGTCAAGTTTCGTTGCAGCCTACCTTGTGGCAAGCAGTTTTTCTACCCTGTCCACAATTGCTGCGTGGATTGTGTTGATATCCTGTGTCGCGTCAATCGTCACGATGCGTTCCGGGGCAAGTGCCGCCAGATCGCGGTAGCCCTGTGCCACCTTCTCATGAAAAACGGTGGATTGTGCTTCCATCCGGTCTAACTCTGCGCGGGATTTTGCACGGGCAAGTCCAACCTCCGCCGGAAGATCCAGATGAATCGTCAGATCCGGCCAGATATCCTGCATCGCGAATCCATTTAACTCATAGATCTTCTCAACACCAAGTCCGCGTGCCATTCCCTGATAGACGGCAGAAGAATCCACGAAGCGGTCACTAATCACTGCTTTTCCCGCATCCAGTGCCGGTCGGATCACCTGCGCTACAAGCTGTGCGCGTGCCGCCGCATAAAGCAATGCCTCCGTGCGGTCATCCATCTCCGCATATTCCCGGTTCAGAAGAATCCCGCGGATTGCTTCACTGATTACCGTTCCACCCGGCTCTCTCGTCACAACAACTTCCTCATAGCCGTGCTGCATCAGGTGCTCTTTTAATTTCAAAATCTGCGTTGTCTTACCGGAACCATCCGGTCCCTCCATCGTCAGAAAAATTCCCTTCATATGTCCTACCTTTTCCTTCGCATAGCTGTTTATACTATACCATTATTAGAAGGATTTTACCATAGATTTTTTCTTTATTATATGTTATACTTAGTTGTGTTTTGCGAAAAGAGCGAAACAGAAGAATAAGGAGGTCTTATATTATGGCAAAACAGATTGATAAATCTATGTTAATTCACGAGATTATCGAGGTTGATCCAGGCAATGCCGCTATCCTTATGGCAGCCGGCATGCACTGTGTCGGATGTCCTTCCGCAGCTATGGAAAGCCTTGAAGAAGCATGCATGGTTCATGGCATGAATTGTGATGAAGTCATCGCTGACATCAACGCATATCTTGCCAAGAAAGAGGCAAATGCATAAATAACATGTGCGGCAAGTGGGAAACCGCCTGCCGCAGCATATTTTAAAAGGAGGTAATCTTATGTCCTACAACAATGATTATAACAACGGCTATAATAATGGTTATAATAATGGCTCCAACAACGGTTATAATAATTACAATAACCAGTACAATTATCAGGATGATAACCAGTATAACTATCAATACAATAACCAGTACCAGTACAACAATGCAGGATATGATTACAACAATGGTTATAACAACGGATACAATGCCGGCTATGGCTCATCCGCAAAGATCATTTCCAGCGAGATGTACAACCTGATCATCGGCGGTGTACTGCTGTACGGCTTCATTATCAACGCGGTCATGACTGCCGTCTTCGGTGATTCCATTGTCAGCTTTGTGGCGACAAATCCGGTTGCTTTTTATATCGGTTACTTCATTCTCGCCATCGCCGGTACATTTATGGTTCGCAAATCCGACAATCCGGTTGTCAGCTTCATCGGCTACAATCTGATGGTTGTTCCAATCGGTATGGTTATCGCTTTTTCGGTAACCATATACACGCATATCGGCTACTCAATGACGGTCGCAGCTGCATTTGGTATCACAGCTGCCGTAACACTTGTGATGATGATTATTTCTTCCATCTACCCAAATTTCTTTTTAAGCATGGGAAGAACACTTGGTATCACGTTGCTTATAACCGTTGTGGTCGAAGCAATCATGCTGATTGCAGGCGCAAGCCTTGGTGTCATCGATTATATCGTTGTCGCAATCTTCTGTCTGTATGTCGGCTATGACTGGGCAAAGGCAAATGCGATTGAAAAAACAGCTGATAACGCGATTGATTCTGCTTCTGAACTGTATTTGGATATCGTAAACCTGTTCCTGCGTATCATGAAGATCTTAGCACGTGCGAACAGAAATTAATCATAAGAAACTTATTTAGAGGAGAGCATTAAACATGAGTAGTGCAATTGACACAAAATCCGTAAATTCCATTCGTGTGCTTGCTGCAGACGCCATCCAGAAGGCAAATTCCGGACACCCGGGACTTCCACTTGGTTCTGCTCCGATGGCATATGAGCTGTGGGCAAACCACATGAACCACAATCCGAAGGATCCAAAATGGGAAAACCGCGACCGTTTCATTCTGTCCGGCGGACATGGCTCCGCCCTGTTATATTCCCTGCTTCATTTCTTCGGTTACGGTATCACAATTGAGGATATGAAAAACTTCCGTCAGCTTGGTTCCAAAACGCCTGGGCATCCGGAATATGGTCACACCGTTGGCGTGGAAGCCACAACCGGTCCACTCGGTGCCGGTATGGCAATGGCGGTTGGTATGGCAATGGCAGAAAAGCATCTTGCCGCAACCTTTAACAAAGAAAACTTCCCTGTTGTTGACCACTATACGTATGTGCTTGGTGGCGACGGTTGTATGATGGAAGGTATCAGCTACGAGGCATTCTCTCTCGCAGGCACACTTGGTCTGGAGAAGCTGATCGTATTATATGATTCCAACAATATTTCCATCGAAGGTGACACGAACATCGCGTTCCGTGAGAATGTAAGACAGCGTTTTGAGTCCTTCGGTTTCCACACACAGCTTGTAGAGGATGGAAATGACTTAGATGCCATCGGCAGGGCAATCGAAGCTGCCAAGGCAGAAAAAAGCAGACCTTCCATGATCGAGATCAAGACGAAAATCGGTGCCGGCTGTCCTGCCAAGGAAGGCAAGGCAAGTGCACACGGCGAGCCACTCGGTGTCGAGAATGTTGCAGCACTTCGTGCAAACCTTGGTATCGCAGACAACGGACCATTTGTTTTAGATCAGGATGTCTACGATCATTTCGCCAAGCTTGCTGAGGAGAAAGCATCCGTCGAGGATGCATGGAATGCATTATTCGCAGACTACTGCAAAACATATCCGGAGATGAAGGAATTATGGGATACCTACCACGACACGGACAATGCAAAATGTCTCTATGACCTAGACGAGTTCTGGAATTCCTTCGACAAACCGGAAGCAACCAGAAATGTATCCGGAAAGCTTTTGAATATTATCAACAATGTTGTTCCTAATATGTTTGGTGGTGCCGCAGACCTTGCGCCATCTACCAAGACAAACATGAAGGATGCCGGTGATTTCTCCAAAGAAAATCCACTTGGCAAGAACATTCACTTCGGTATCCGTGAGATCGCGATGGCAGCAATTGGAAACGGTATCGCCCTGCACGGCGGTTTACGTCCATTCGTTTCTACATTCTTCGTATTCAGCGATTATGTAAAGCCAATGGCAAGACTTTCCGCTCTGATGGGTGTTACGCTTACTTATGTATTGACACACGACAGTATCGGTGTCGGCGAAGATGGTCCAACACATGAGCCAATCGAGCAGCTTGCTATGCTCCGTGCTATGCCGAACTTCTATGTATATCGTCCGGCAGATGCAACGGAATGTGCAGCTGCATGGTACTTCGCTGCAAACAAGAAGGATGCGCCAACCGCTCTGGTTCTCTCCAGACAGAATCTGCCACAGTTAGACGGCAGCAGCCAGGAAGCATTAAAGGGTGGTTACATCTTAGAGGATTCTGTAAAGGATACTCCAGATGCTATCATCATCGCAACTGGTTCTGAGGTTTCTCTTGCTGTCGAGGCAAAGAAAGAGCTTGCATCCGAGAGCATCGATGTACGCGTAGTCAGCATGCCATGTATGGATCTGTTTGAGGAGCAGCCAGACGAGTACAAAGATGCCGTTCTTCCAAAGAATGTCACAGCCAGAGTTGGTGTTGAAGCACTTTCCGAGTTCGGATGGGGCAAATACATCGGTATCAACGGTGAGTTTGTTGGAATGAAGTCCTTCGGTGCTTCTGCACCGGGCAGCCAGCTTTTTGAGTACTTCGGCATTACAAAGGATGCAGTTGTTGCAGCCGTAAAGAAAACATTGAACTAACTTATTATGAATCTTATACGTCCCGCAGATGATATTACATCTGCGGGATATAAAAAAAAGATTATCGACGTTATCAAAGCATCGATAATCTTTTTTTATACATGTTTTTCTTTCTTACCGGTTGTCACTCAGCTGTTATATATACTCACGTGTTTCTACAGCTTTGCAAGCGTCTGCAATGCATTTGCATCTATAATCAGCTTATAATGCTCACGCATGTGACTCGGTGTAGCATACGTTGCACGTACCCGGTTACTATATTCACCAAGCAGGTTACAGGTCTTCACAAATTCATTATCCGTGTTCTTATCTTTCGTCATGTACAGATAAAAACGGCTGTCTCGCGGATTCTTATACAAAGAATTCTCACTGTCATAGATATCTTTTACAAGCTTTGCTGATAAGATAACCTGATCCAGATTCTTGAATGCGTAAATGCGGAAGATCTCCGGCTGTTCAACTGCCTGTGGAATCTCTGTTCTACGATCCGATGCAGATGGATTTGTCTGCGCCGGCTTCACGCCCTTGCCACTCATCAGGCCACTTAAGTCCTCTGCCAATCCACCGATTGCTTTCAGCAGTCCATTGACCGGATTGTCCTCGACAATGGCTTCACCATCTGATTCGTCTGCCAGTCCAAGACCACCATCCGAATCTTCATCCTCCTCATCGTCCTCGTAGGAATCATCCACATCCGATGGACGTGTAAATCTGGAGAATCTTGTATCCAACTCCTCCGGGTCATCTACTTTTGTAATAACCAGAATCAAACACTCTGGCGATACAGGTATTGCTTCTATCATAAGCGGAACATTATCCACTTCAAATCCTAATTCACTGGATGCCTGCTGCATCAGTTCCCGAAACAGCTCTTTTGCTTTGTCTGTTCCATATGCTAATTCCGTTAAATGAAGTTCCTTATCTGCCAGGTCTGACTTATAAAGTGTGCAACGTATCTGATTCTCGCTTAATCGTTCTAGCTTCATACTCGTCAACTCCTTCGCAAGTGTTTACAAAAACATTATTTTTTGTATTACTTAGTTTATCACAAAACTCCCACATGTAAAGCGATTTCTCAATATTTTCACAAAATATTACTGGAAATTCGATTCTGGAGACTTGCATTTTTCCCAATAATATAGTATGGTAGATTTTGCATAGTTATTTACAATTCTTTTTTCTTTACAGGTATTTCCTGTAGCTTTATTCCAATTATATTTACAGATGTGTCATATCATACGAGGGAATATAAAAACTATCACAGAAGCTTCTTATATCTATACGGATATGATATGCGCACAGCGAAAGAAGGTGATATCAGTCACATAAAATAATTTCCATATTGTAATATCAAGACATAAGAAAAAGAGCCTTGATTGACAATCAAGACTCTTTTTCTATATGTAATCAATTCAATGATTACTCCTCAGAGATAACACCTGTTGGGCAAGTTCCTGCACATGCTCCACATGAGATACATGCAGAAGCGTCGATTTCGTACTTGCCATCGCCTTCTGAGATTGCGCCTACAGGACAAGCACCTGCACATGCTCCACACATAACGCATCCATCGTTGATCTGAAATGCCATGGTAATATCCTCCTTACTCTTCATTCAGTATTGATAATATCATTCTTTATTGATAATTATTATCACTGTTGACATTGTACCCCTTTTTGTCCCAGATAGCAAGTAATTTTTACAATTTCCTACAACTGGTTACTATCCTGTATTACTCTACAACCTGAACTTTCAACATATTTGTATTACCGGAGATACCAAGTGGTACACCTGCGCCAATAACAACCTTATCGCCCGGCTGTAACAGACCCTGCTTCTTACCTGCCTCGACCGCATGATCAAACAGTGTAAATACTTCGTTCTGCTCTTCCAGATGCACCGGAGTTACGCCCCAGGACATATTGAGCTGGCGATATGCCTTATCACTTGTTGTACCTGCTATAATATTACAGCTTGGTCTGTACTTCGAGATATTTCGTGCAGATACGCCGGACTTTGTCACGATGATAACGGCTGCTGCATTTAAGTCAATGGCTGTTGTACAAGCTGCATGGCAGACAGCATCTGTCACATTCTGATTTGCTGCACGCTCATAGTGATAGAAATTCTTCTTATAATCAATGGCTGCCTCTGCACGCTCTGCAATCTTTGCCATCATTTCAACAGCCTCCACCGGATATTTACCTGCAGCACTCTCACCAGACAACATAACTGCACTTGTACCATCATAGATCGCATTGGCAACATCCGTTGTCTCCGCACGTGTCGGACGTGGATTCTTGATCATGGAATCCAGCATCTGTGTGGCAGTAATAACCTGCTTACCAGCCATATATACCTTATTAATAATCATCTTCTGGATAACCGGAACTTCTTCGCAAGGAATCTCAACACCCATATCGCCTCGGGCTACCATAATGCCATCCGATACATAGATGATATCATCAATGTGATTAACACCCTCTGAATTCTCGATTTTGGAAATGATATTGATATTATTTCCGCCGTTCGCATTTAACAGCTCGCGGATCTCCAATACATCCTTGGCTGAACGAACAAAGGAAGCCGCGATAAAATCGACATCCTGCTCAATACCAAACAGAATATCGCTTTCATCTACTTCACTTAAGTATGGCATATTCAGATGTACGTCCGGCACATTGATGCCTTTATGGTTAGAAACCTGTCCACCAGTAATAACTGTACACAAAATATCCTCGCCACTGATGGAAGTTACCCGAAGCTCGATCAGACCGTCGTCGATCAAGATATGGGTACCAATCTGTACGTCTTTATACAGGTCTTTGTATGTGATAGAGGTAATGGTGCTGTCACCAAGAAGGTCTCTTGTTGTCAGTGTGAAGAAATCACCCGCCTTAAGTTCCGCTTTACCACCTTCAAAATCGCGGGTACGTATCTCAGGTCCTTTTGTGTCGAGCAAAATTGCAATTGGAAGTCCAAGCTCCGCACGCAGTTTTTTGACCATGTCCATACGTCTCTTCTGTTCTTCGTGTGTGCCATGTGAAAAATTCAGTCTTGCCACATTCATTCCGGCAAGCATAAGTTTCCGCAGCACATCCTCGTTATCCGTTGCAGGTCCCAGTGTACAAACAATCTTCGTCTTTCTCATCACTTATTACCTCGTTTTATATTTATTTGCCAAATCTTCTCCCATTTTGACATACATCCCTAGTATAATCGCTTATGTCAAGATTTACAACCATATTTCCGAACTATTTTTCTCTTCAAAATCTAACAAACTTTTAACTTTTATTCCAGATAAAATCATGTTATTATAATGATAGCTTTATACTTTTTACGCAAAATATACAGGAGGCTTACATGTACGATAACTTTCTATTCCGGGCAAAACGAACCGTCTACAAATGGTGGTGTATCGTATATAAGCCGGTCTATAAACTCATTCACAACGGCGAATGGCCAGAAGAAAAAGAACCTGACGTCAAATATGCAGCTCCACAGTCGCCATCGCAACCGGAACCGCTGGATGCACAGGCACTCGCAGATGCCGTACTTGACACGAACCGGCAGAGCCAGCATAATATCGACGATCTGGTTTCCGAGGCAGCACATATGTCTGCTACAGCAGATGTCGATGACGATGTATTAGCCCGTGCCAACAAAATCATGGCTCGGCTCAACCGGGAAGCGGCAGAAGATGAAGAAAAAAAGCAGCGCGAAATCGAAGCTGCAAAACAAAAGGCCGCCGAACAGGAACGGCTGGCAGCCATTTTAAAATCAACCGAACGTAACATCGATGCATTTATACAGGAAGGACTCTCCAAACAGCATCAGCAAGACGGCGGCAACTAGGAAAGGAGTTTAACTATGCGTTCGAAATTAAAAAAAATTACTTTAGGGCTGTGCCTGATCGTGCTTACCGCCTGTCTCCTATGCGGATGCAGCGGCAATCCGAAAAACTTTACCGTTGGCACAATGACGATCACCCTGACCGATAATTTCAAAGAAAGCAAGATGTCCGGCTTTGATGCCTACTTTGTAAGCGACGATGTGTCATTTTCTGTAAAAACGGAAAATGCCTCTGACCTTGAATATCAGGGCTACGAAATCGCAGGGCTGAGGGATTACGCAAAAGAAATCTGCAGTCTGAACGGCATTTCCACCGACAAGCTGATTCAGCGGAACAACTACTATTATTTCAGCAACACGCAGACCGTATCCGGTGCCAAATACACCTATCTGCACTGCATGCTGAAAGAAGGGAATAATTACTGGATCTGTGAATTCGTGTGCAAGCACCGTTCATATGACTCTTTAGAAAAGTCCATGTTACAATGGGCAGACAGTATCACATTCGATCAGCAATAAAAATGCACCGCAGTCGTTATGATTGCGGTGCATTTTTAT
This sequence comes from Lachnospiraceae bacterium UBA4711, assembly GCA_002404515.1. Taxonomy (GTDB): domain Bacteria; phylum Bacillota; class Clostridia; order Lachnospirales; family Lachnospiraceae; genus Coprococcus_C. Next base: position 54,304 of record DHJV01000168.1, read on the forward strand.
TTTCATCCCGTTGTTCTGTTTCATCGCTCTCTTCTTCCCATGCATCCTCTGGTCGCATCTTCTCATATTTCTGCATACCGAAATTTAAGAAGCTTACGAAGAAGAGCGTCGGAATCGCAACAATAATTGCGATCTGCGCTGCATGAATCCAGTTCCCCTGCAATTTCCCTGTGAGTAACAAATAGCTGGCAGTCACAATGACTGCCAGCATACTTATATCCACACAGATTGTCAGAATCGTCTGTGTCTTCTTACTCATAGAGATACCAGTTTCCCTTATACTTGATACATGTGATCGTATATGTGCTGGACTGATCATAAGTCTCGCCACTCATTGTCACTGCTACGTTGAAAGAGAACTCCAGATCACAAGCGTCCTGCAGCTTGATTGTTTTGCCTGCATAATCACTGACATCCTCTTCAAAATCAGCCAGATCATCGCTGTCATACATATCTTTGTTCTCAACACCCTCATACTTGAAAGTTACATCATATCCAGAATAAGAATCAAGCATATCCTCAATGTCATCCTGTCCTGGATCAAGGAATGGTGGACAAAGTGCTGCCATCTTATCTACATCCTGATCATTCATTGCCTCGATAAACTGCTGTGCAACTGCCTCCGGGGAAGATGCACCTCCCTTTGCTCCGAATCCGCCCTTAAAGATCAGAATAAATGCAACTGCCAATACAACAACGGCTGCTGCAATAATACCAATAATCAGACCCTTCTTCGGCTTTGCTGGCTGTGCTGGTGCCGGACCGCCAAATCCCGGCTGTCCATACGGTGCCTGTCCCGGCATACCCTGCTGTGGCATTCCGTTCATACCCGGCTGCCCCATACCGTTCATCTGCGGCTGTCCCATGCCGTTCATCTGTGGCTGTCCCATGCCACCAAACTGTGGTGCTGCCGGCTGTGGGTTTGTCTGTCCTGCATCTGCCTGCCCATACGTACTTGTATCTGTCTTTAATGACAAGCCAGACGGCTGTGCCGGTGCCTGATCCGGATCGATCAGAACGGTCTTTTCATCATCGCCATCCTGACTGTTCATAGATGGCAGATCTGCGCCACAAACTGAGCATTTTGTGAAGACATCATCATTCTGTGCTCCACACATTTCACATACTTTCATGCTGTTCCTCCTACTATAAATCCTCTCTTATAGGTAGTTATTTTAATAAAAAACTACTAAAATATATAATGTCATAAATACCGCATGAAGTCAATCGGCATTGCATATAATTTTCGTAAATTTGTTGTAATGTCAATCAATCGTGCTATAATATGGAATAAATATGGCTTCGCATGACCCGCATGCGATCCAAATACATCACAAACAGAGATTAAGGAAGGCAGATTATTACCATGTATAAAGTAGATTTTGAAAAACCGATCCATGTGTATTTCATAGGTATCGGCGGTATCAGCATGAGCGGACTTGCCGAAATTTTGTTGCAGGAGGGTTTCACCGTATCCGGTTCCGATATGAAGGAATCTGAGATCACAGAAATCTTGAAGAATCTGGGTGCCCGCATTTTCATCAGACAGAAAGCAGAAAATATCTCCGATGATATTGATCTCGTCGTATATACCGCAGCCATTCATGCGGACAATCCGGAATTTGTAGAAGTGAAGCGCAGAAATATTCCAATGCTGACACGGGCACAGCTCCTCGGTCAGATTATGCTGAACTACAAATATGGCGTTGCAGTCAGCGGAACGCACGGCAAGACAACAACGACCTCCATGCTCTCCTATGTATTGCTGGAGGCGCAGACCGATCCAACCATCTCCATCGGTGGTATGTTAGATGCCATCGGCGGCAATATCCGCGTGGGACACTCCGATTATTTCGTTACAGAGGCCTGTGAATACACAAACAGCTATCACGCATTCCATCCATATATCAGTATCATCCTGAATGTGGATGCTGACCATCTCGATTTCTTCAGTGGCATCGAGGAGATTGCAGATTCCTTCAAGACATTCGCAGAGATTCTGCCGGACGACGGACTGCTCGTTATCAACGGTGATATGAAATATTACGAACATGTGACAAAAGATCTGCACTGCAACATCATTACCTTCGGTATGAATGCAGGAAATGATTACAGTGCAACGGATATTACCTTCGACGAAGAAGGACATCCAACCTACACGCTCGTTGTCAAGGGGGAGAAGCAGGATCAGATCAAACTGCATGCAACCGGTATCCACAATGTCATGAATTCCCTGTCTGTTATCGCAGTCGCAGATTTTCTCGGCATTGACCGCAAATACACGATTGCCGGTCTGGCCCGCTGTTCCAGTGCACACCGCCGTTTCGAGCACAAGGGAATCACGGAAAATGGTGTCAAAATCGTCGACGATTATGCACATCACCCAACCGAGATTGCTGCAACCCTGGCGGCTGCCAAGAACACACCACACAACGAACTGTGGTGCATCTTCCAGCCTCATACATACTCCCGTACCAAGGCGCTTCTGGACGAATTTGGACAGGCACTTGCGACCTGCGATCACGTACTTCTGGCAGATATTTACGCCGCAAGAGAGCAGGATACCGGTCTTGTTTCCTCGAAGGATGTCTGTGACAAGATCAACGCCAACGGCGGTCATGCCATCTACCTTGGTGACTTCGACAGCATCATAGAGTATGTGAAAAAAAATTGCAAAAAAAATGACCTGTTGATAACTATGGGTGCCGGAAATGTCGATTCTATCGGAAATACACTGTTAAAAAAATAGTTATCCACATTATCCACAGACCTGTTTGGGGGAAATCACCAAACAGGTCTTTTCATTTTCAGTTAACATAATTGTAACATAAATCGTCCGCAAACGGCTTGATTCCACAGCCTCTTTTTTTATGGTAACTGATTGTCCACATTATCCACATTTTCCACAATTTTCGTAAACGCTCCGACCGAAAAGATGTTCGCTTGAATTTAATTTTGTTCATGCTATAATTTGAAATGCTTCCAAGCGAAGCGATGAAGGGAAGGTTCAAAAAACTATGAGGACAATTACGATTTCAACTGAAAATAGCGAGACTTATTCTTCCATCTCGAACTTTTTTATCGACTATTATATGACAGATGCAAATGGGGAGTTTGTAAAGGTGTATCTGTATCTGATCCGGCTGCTGAACAGCAGACAGCAGATCTCGGTTGCCGAGATTGCGGATCATTTTAATCTCACAGAAAAAGATATCTGCCGTGCGATCAAGTATTGGGTAACCAAGGATGCACTGCGTCTGACCTTTGACGGCAAGGGACAGCCAACCGGCATTGTAGTACTGCCTCTAAAAGCACCGGAAATGGCGTTATCCACAGAATCAGATGCATTTTCCCTGCTACGTTCGGATGATACACCTGTGCGTACTGAGAAAGCAGATACAACGGATCGCTCAGAGAAGGTTTCCACCAAGATCGTACCGATCACAACACCGGCAATGGAGCTTTCCGCACCGCAAAAGCCGAAATTTACGCAGAAGGATATCGATAAACTCTTGCGCGATCAGGACTGGGAAGATATATTATATCAGGTAGAGACTTTATTTGAGAAGCCGATCTCACAGTCAGATACGCAGTCATTGATGTACATATACGATACGCTTGGTTTCAGTGTTGATTTATTCGAGTATCTGATCGAATACTGTACCACAATGAAGAAGAAAAACTGCCGTTACTTAGAAGCAACCGCCATCGGCTGGTATCAGGACGGCATTCAGACAAAGGCGCAGGCAAAGGAACAGTACGCTCTCATGAGCGGCGTCTGCCGTGTCTTCTACAAGACGCTTGGCATCAAACGCGGTGCGCCGACAACGATCGAACAGGAATTCTTTAAGACATGGACAAAAGACTACGGCTTCGGCGAGGATATCGTAGAGGAAGCCTGCAAACGTGCAGTCTTACACACACAGAATCCTACGATCAAATATGTAAATGGGATTCTGACCGCATGGCATAACGCAGGGGTGACAGATTTTGCCGGAATCAAGCAGGAAGATCTCGCCCATGCTGAGACAGCCAAGAACCAGAAAGCCTCTGCCACCACAAAAAAAAGCGGAAATGCATTTACAAACTTTACACAGAGCAGCATGAGCTCCGAGCTTGATGAGATGGAACAGTTGTTCCACAAAGAGGTAAACGGTCAATGAATTTTGAGTTACTGAAAAAAGAAAATATCCTGCATGATTACGAGCAGGTTCGTCTGCACAACAAACGACGCCTGCAGGAACGGCAGGAGGAAATCTACGCAAAGATTCCAGAGATCAAACAGCTGCAATCCGAAAGCAAGCTTTCCTATATCGCGCTCGCGAAGAAAAAAGCTCTTGGGCAGGCAGCTGACACGCAGGAGATCTCCAGTCAGAACCGTAGCAATTCTGCAAGGATACAGGAATTGCTTCTGACATATGGCTACCCTGCCACGTATCTCGATCCAATTTATGATTGCCCGGTCTGCAAGGATCTCGCCTATGTGGACGGAACAGTCTGCACGTGCTTTGAACGCCGGATCGTGGACGCATTGTACCGACAGTCCAATATGACACAGGTTTTAGACTCCGAAAATTTCGACACATTTGATCTGGACTATTACAGCCACACGATTCCGGAGAACCGAAACTGGTCTGTCAGTCCGTATGACAATGCAAAAAATGTCCTGCACATTGTCCGTCGTTTTGTGAATACATTTGCATCGCAGGATACCGAACGCGGAAATCTGTTGTTATATGGAGAAACCGGACTCGGAAAGACCTTTCTCACGAACTGTATCGCAAAAGCATTACTCGACGGAGGGCACACCGTTCTCTATCTGTCCGCAAACGATCTGTTTGAACAGGTTTTCGGACAATATCTGATGAATAAAAAATTAGAACTTGAAGAATTATACAAATATATTTATAATAGCGAATTGTTGGTAATCGACGATCTGGGCACAGAGACAACCAATGCCTTTGTCTGCTCCAAGCTTTTTGAGGTTATCAACCAGAGGGGACTTACAGGAAAATCAACGGTCATCTCGACCAACCTTTCCATGAAGGAATTGCAGGAACGCTATTCCGAACGTATCATGTCCCGCATCATTGAACGTTACACTGTACTTCAACTGTACGGTGAAAACATAAGGTATCAAAAAAGAAAAAAAGAAATGATACAGGGTTCTAAGCTGTAATCACACAATGGAGGAAAAAATCATGCCAGATTCAAGTCATCTTATTACAGTTCCGGTTGGAAAGCTCGGAATCATCCCTTTGGAGAGCTGCAAAGCCCTCGGTGAAAAAGTGGATCGCTACCTTGCACGCTGGAGAGCAGAACGTCACAACGAGCACAAGGACAACATCACATTCGCAGGCTACGAGAGAGATTCTTATATCCTGAAATCTTCCTGTCCACGTTTTGGTTCCGGTGAAGCAAAGGGTACTTTGCAGGATTCCGTACGAGGTACCGATGTTTACATCATGGTTGATGTTGTAAACCATAGCATTGAGTACAAGATCTGTGGTAAGACAAATATGATGTCCCCAGACGATCATTATTCCGATATGAAGCGTGTTATCGCTGCCATGGCAGGCAAGGCAAACCGTATCACAGTTATTATGCCTTTCATGTATGAGAGCCGCCAGCATAAGCGCAGCAGCCGTGAGTCCTTGGACTGTGCGATTGCATTGCAGGAATTAGTCGGACTTGGCGTTGACAATATCATCACATTTGATGCACACGATCCTCGCGTCCAGAACGCCATTCCTTACAGTGGCTTTGAGAATATCATGCCAACCTATCAGTTCATCAAGACATTGCTCCGCACAACACCGGATCTGACTTTGGACAGCGACCACATGATGGTGATCAGCCCGGACGAAGGTGCCATGAACCGTGCGATCTACTTTGCAAATCACTTAGGTGTCGATGTTGGTATGTTCTATAAGAGACGTGATTACACAACCATCGTAAACGGCAAGAACCCAATCGTTGCACACGAGTTCCTTGGTGACAGTGTCGAGGGCAAGGATGTTATCATTATCGACGATATGATTGCTTCCGGTGAGAGTATGTTAGATGTTGCCCGTCAGTTAAAAGCCCGTAAAGCAAAACGTGTGTACTGTCTCGCAACTTTCGGTCTGTTTACCGCTGGTCTGGACATCTTTGACCAGGCAAAGGCAGAAGGCACCATCGAGAAGGTTATCACAACAAACCTGACGTATCAGGATCCAGAGCTCTTCAACCATGACTGGTATGAGTCTGCAGACCTGAGCAAGTATATTGCAACTCTGATCGATCATCTGAACCACAACGCTTCTATCAGCAGCCTGCTGGATCAGTCTGAGCGTATTCAGTCAAGAATTCAGGAGTACAAAGAATTCGGAACAATCTCCGACAACTACAAGGCTCCAACGGTATAATTGGCAATCAAAAACCGGACATATAAGAAAAGCACAGTTCAAAATCGAACTGTGCTTTTCTTATTTATTCTATAATTCCTACATGGGCTGTTTCATATTGCAAATGCCTATATGGATGTTTGTTACTGTACATAGACGTAAACCTTGATCTGCTCGTCGTTTAAGTTGTTCGTGAACGTTAAGATCGCAGTTCCCTTCTTCCCTGGGATCACACGTAATCGCGCTACCGACGGGCCAACCGGGGAAGTGTCCCACGCGAAGCTCACAACATCCTCATCTGAAGACTCTACACTTACCTCAATATCACCGGAGATACATACACGGAGCACAGCTTCCTGCGGTATCTGTGCCTCAGTTGTCTCTGCACCTTCCTCCGTTGTCTCAGTCTCATTTGACGTAAACTTCAGAAATGTATCACTGACAAACATATCCTCATAGCCCTGGGATGGCACTGCATCCGTGAAGCTTGCCAGACCATCCATCGCCTCTTCCTTATCCTCAAGCGCGGTGATCTGCTTCTTATAATCCTCTTCCTTATTCTGATAATCCGAAATCGACGCTTTCAGAAGATCAATCTGGGACTGCAGCTCTGTGATTGCATCTTCCTGCTCCCGGATCTGTGACCGAAAATAATTCGCTGCCACATCGCTCTCTGAAGCGATCGTATTTCGCTCATCATTGGCTTTCTGCACTTTATTGCTGAAATAGAAGAATCCAAACACCAGCCCGCTTGCCAGAAATATCATAAGTGCGATAGATATTCCGATATACAGCTTCGTATTTCCCCGCAGGTTCTCACGGTCATATTCTTCATCTTCCAGCGGTTTCCCACAGTTGCTGCAAAACAATGCGCCATCTTCATTTTCCGCTTTACAATGTTTACATATCATAATCTATACAACTCCCGTTTTTCGAATTTGAATCGTACGACATATTTCTCTTATGATACCCTTTTTTTCACCATTTGTCTAGTGTCAGCATGATATCCATACGGCTGTATTATCACTCTGCCCGCACTAGCCACGCAAAACCTCAAAAGCACGCGAAATATCCAGTACCCCCCACCCCCATGCAGGGTTCGGATATGCAATATCAACCACCGTCCGGGCACCGCGGATCAGAATCTGCCGGATCACTTCGGTATTCATCCCATAATAATTGCCCCGCACGATGCCCCATTCAAGGAAAAGTGCCGCTGCTCCGGCGGTCAATGCAGCCCCGACACTCGTACCACTCCGGCGTACAAACAACGGTCGTGTTCCGCTGCCTCCCGCAAGCAGTCCCGCCACACGCACGGCTGGCGCCGCAAAATCCGGCTGAATCCGCCCTTTTCTGGTATAGCCACGGCTGGATTCCACATACAGCGAATTATCCAGATGATTGTATCCGGCTATGGTTATCGTCCCACGCGCATTCGCAGGTGCACACAGGATTACCTCCGGATCCGGCCGTGAAAACCGCGTATTGCCAACCAGAAATTGACGGATCGGCAGCCATGCATCATACCCTGCCGGAAAGCTGCTGTAATTCTCCGTCACCTCAATACGCCAGATA
>DHJV01000168.1:62289-76366 GCA_002404515.1 Lachnospiraceae bacterium UBA4711
ATACCGGTTGCAGGCTTCTCAAACCGTAACAGAATAAACGGATCGCCCGAATTGTTCTCGACAACCACGCTTTCCGCATATAGCGTCGTCCCCTCATACAAATATGTGATCATCCCAGAACTGTCGCGATTCGGAAATAGCTGATCAAACCGCTGCCCGGTCGGGGAATATACCGCTATCTGGTACAGACTGGGCGCACGCCCCCAGATCTCTGCGCAAAAGCCAGGATTCTCATCTTCCACATAGATCTCCATCTCATTTCTTACCGTCCGCGTCCGCGGTTGTGAAATGCCGTTCTGGTTGCCCAGATTGATCGTAGACAGGCTTGCAAAATGCCCGCCAGCACCAAGTTCATTGCCGGCACTTCCGACCACGCAGATCCCCGGCAGTGTCACAACCGTATCCAGATAAAGCTCCAGATTCAGGTTTCCATTGTGATCGCCCTGACTCGTCCCCAGTCCCAGACAGATCACAAGCGGTTTCCCCAGCTCCATCGCCTTGTTGATCAGGTATTTCACACCAAGTATGATGTCCGCCTCCGAATAACATGCAACGCCATCCGGAATCAGGAAAAAGTCACGCAGACGCTGCTTTGCCTGCTTTAATTTTACCATGATAATATCCGACTCCGGTGCCACACCGGAAAATATATCATCCCCATCCATATAGGTATTCCCGGCAGCCACGGATGCCAGAAATGTACCGTGCCCGTCCATATCCCGGCTTGGTACGATCTGGTACGGCTGTTCCGTCTGTATCGCCAGATTCAACAGTTCCTGCGGATACTCCCTGCCATATCCAAAGATGGGGCGTGTATCGATCTCCCCATTCTGCACAGACATATTTTGTCCGCCCGCTTCGTATGCTGTTTGTGTCTGATCCCAGATTGCCGTCACCCTGCATGTACCGTCTGCTCTGCGGAACAACGGATTCGCAAAGTCAATACCTGTATCAACAAACCCGGTCAGCACATCTTTTCCCGAAAGTGACAGCCCCGGCACCGTCTGAACCGCCCCAATGCCAATCCCCTGCAATGCCGAGGTATCCATCAGCCCAAAGCATTTCGGTATCCGGTCATAGCCTAACCGAAACAGCGTATCCGTCGAGAGTGCTGTGCCAGCCGCATCATAGACACTGCGATACGCCACAAGAAACTGACTGTTAATGATCGTTCTGCAGTCCGGCTGTAAGATTTGCATCTCCCCCGCCAGATTGTTGTCGTATTTCACAAGGAAATCAAGCACATCCTCATTATATATATATGCACCACACGCCGAACCATACAGGCTATCCATTGTTCCTCCAACGAAAAATCCCCTCAGCAAAATGTATGCTGAGGGGACTATATGTATGTTTATTTTGCAATATAGGACGCGCCAACCGACGTAATGCCACCATAATTTTTCTTTGGTGCCGGCTGTCCCTTTGGAACCAGGATGATCTGAATACCTTCCAGACGCTTTGCATACCCGGCTGTACCGGATGGTGCTCCATTCTTCGCCCAATCAAGCCAGCCAAATGACTGTGCATGCACACGATAATAAATGTCATAATGCTTTGCCATTTCACCGGTCAAATTGATTCGGATTGCTTCGAGACGTTTTGCCTCTCCACTTGTACCGCTCATCACGCCATTCTTCCGCCACGTTGACTGATTGTTCTCATTTCCCTGCCAGCCGTAACTCTGCACATGGGTCGTATACACGATGTCTCCGCTGTACTGCTGGTTGGAAAGACGGATATTGATACCCTCCAGGCGCTTCGCCTGTCCACTTGTACCACTCATCTGTCCGTTGTACTTCCATGCCTGCCAGCCGTAACTCTGCACATGTGTACGATAGGTCACGTTTGTCTGTGCCTCACCTGCAATCTGCGGATTCGCATTGGATGTATTCTTTGCATTTACAACCGGAGACGTACCTGCCTTCGCATAATAGCCTAACGAATACTTGGACGTAATATTTCCAAGTTTTGTATTGAAGGTCTCTCCCTTCTTCACAACCACAATCTGAATTCCCTCCAGACGTTTTGCATATCCGGCTGTTCCTGATGGTGCTCCATTTTTCACCCAGCCCAGCCAGCCGTAGCTTTGCGCATGCACACGATAAAATACATCGTATTTACCTGCGTCCGAACCCGTTAGCTGAATCTTGATTGCTTCGAGACGTTTTGCCTCGCCCTCCGTTCCGTTCATCTCTCCATTGGCAGACCACGGCAGCCAGCCATAGCTCTGGCAATGTGTCGTATACTGGATTCCCAGATTATCATTGCCTGTCACACGAATCTTGATACCTTCCAAACGCTTCGCTTTTCCGCTCGTTCCAGCCATCGCGCCATTTGTAAACCAGGTCTTTGCATCGTTCTCACTGCCCTGCCAGCCAAACGTCTGCACATGGGTTGTATATCGTACGGTTACAGCTGGTGTTTCTGAAGACTCTACCTTCTTCACTGTCACAACGAAAGAATCCTTAGCTCCCTGTCCATCCTCTGCCTTTGCTGTGATTGTCGCCGTACCTGCCGCCTTTGCTGTCACGGTTCCAGTCTTCTCATCTACGGAAGCAACACTTGGATTAGAAGAAGTCCAGGTTACCGTCTTATTGGCAGCGTTATCCGGTACCACTCGCACAGCCTCAACCGTATATGACTCTCCCACCGTCATAGATTTCTTGCCACCTACAATCGTAATTGTCGACACCTTAACCAGTTTCGGGAGATTTTCTATGTCTTCACTATATCCACATGTTTTACAAACATGATATTTCTTTCCCGCCTGCTCATACGTCGGATTGATTGTCTGCACCGCTCCATATACATGAGAAGTGCAAAGGTTTACCTTATTATAGGTTTCCTGTCCTTCATGATTCGCCGTATCCGCAATCACATAATATAGATCATCATCTATAAATCCAAGTCCAAATATATGAGTTCCCGTCGCAGTGTCCGATGGTAGTGTATATATCGTCTTTCTTGCTCCAGTTGAAATGCTATACTGTTCAATCGTCGACGGTGTTGAAAAATAAATCATGCCTTTTCTTGCCGCCATACGTCCGCAATAAGATGCCCACACACGATTGTCTGTAATCCACCACCTTGCATATTCCGGACCATATAAACAGGTAGTTGTCTGGCTTGCATAATTATACTTCGAAAGCTGATATTTCGCGCTCTTTTCTGCTGCCACGTATGATCCATCCAGATAATACCAGTCTCCATTGTATGGATACATATATGTCTGCACACCACTCCAGAATCCACTCTCATAGCGGCTGTCAGTTGCTTTGGTATAGCTATAACCATAAGGGACGCTCGTCACATAATCGGATCGTTTGCTCTCCAAGGATAACAAGGTTGCATCTGAAATCATAAAATACGTGTGCTTCACTCTTCCGAGATTATCCCACACCGGATCGTCCCAAGTGGCATCCATGTGATACCACTGGTTGTTCAGATATACGACATTCCACGCATGATTTGCAGTGCTGCTTGAAACATAACCACACACAACATTCTGGCGTTTCATCAGATACATGAACGTCAGTGCATATCCCTGGCAAACCGCTTTCTTCTTAACAAGTGTGCCATAGATATTATAATCATCGCTCGACAAAGAACCCGATAAATAATTCTCATAATCATACGCTACATCCGTCACAAGGTAATCATGATATGCAAGCGCAATCTCCACATCACTCAACCCAGTTGTATCGATTGCAGCTTCCATCTTCGCAACCGCTGCATCAATCTCCGCTTTCATAGAAGTAATCTGGGTTTTCGTATAATTATATGTAATGAGCAATTCTGTAACATTACTTTGGCTGTCACTGTAATATCTGAATCCACCCGATACATAAAACAACTGTGGATTCATGTTCAAAATACCGTGTATAACATCTCCCACATTGGTTGTTGTCAATCCATAGCCTGTCACATCTATGGTATCCTGCAGGTTCTCCATGGCAGTCACAATCGCTGCATCATGCGAATGGTCATAACTGCTGTCCGCAACCGCATCGCCGGCTTCCAGCAAGCCACCTTCCGACAGCAGGCCGCTTCCGTCCTCATGAACAATCTGCGTTGCCTCCTGCAACGGCTCGTCCAGCTCTGCCGCAACTCCAGTCACAGTATTTGCCAGCAACATCACAAGCACAAGCAAATACGTAAATAGTTTCTTTCCTCTTTTCATGCAACCCTCTCCTTTTCTTATGCGCTATATCCCATTTTCAATTTTACCCATACATTCATTACAGTTCTCACTAATAAAACATTAACATATATTGGGTGGAATGCAAAGAGAAAGTTTTGAATATTTTTCTTATAATATTACTCTCATTCTCAACATAATTGGGGTTGCGCATAATTTTTAATATTGGCACCACCATCCTTATTGACAACATCTATATTAAAGGTCTGCTTATAATTCCTTCCAGATGCATCACAAAATTTTATTGAAGGTTGCATTTGAAAAACATATTCTCCATTGCATTCATAATACCAACTTATTACTAATAATTCTCCCACCATAGCAATCGGATCTTGAACAGCTTCATACCTACGGATTTGTATTTCTTTCATACGCAAGGTCTTCCCTATACATTCCATATCAGGAATTATCTCATACGCAGCCCCTCTTCCTTTATTAACAAATTCCATCTGTAAAATTGTTACTGAAGATTGCGAATCAAACGTAGCCTTTGATTTTTTGAATACAAAATATGGTTGTTCACTTATACGATTTCTTTCTTCGATTTCTTTTTTATCCTCTTCTCTATATCTTTTTTCTTCTTGTAATTGTTTTTCATATCTGTTTATTTGATCCAGATACTGCTTTTTTGAAATTTCTCTATCCTTCTTTAGACGTTTTTTTGAAATAATATTGGAAATAACAAAGGTCAAAATGCTAAACAGTAATGCTGCTGTTGCAACTAAGCAACTATACATCTGCGCATTTTCCTCATGCTCTACAAGCCAACCCAAAAAATCTTTCATGTCATATTTCCCTCCATTTTTATCTATTTTATTTTTAAAACAGTTCTGTATGCAGGATGAATCTCCCATTGTTGCTTTTCGTCTATATTATATTCAGAGAACAAATACGGATCATCTTCATAACGTGTAAGTCCTAATGCTTTATTATATTCGTCATTTCTAAGCGTAATAAATCCGATACGATATAAAAATTTTCCTATCTGTAATTCATTACAGGGCTCTAAAGATCCGTCTATATATACTTTCTTCCCTTTATCTATTAATCTTTCCTTTATTATTTCTACAAGCTGCACAGATGAATACGCACTTAAACCATCTCTAAAAATTTCGATAACCATTTCTAATTGTTCACATTGATGTGTATGTTCTTTATATAAATCTGCCATTCTATATTTTCCATACTCAGTCATGGCAAAATTAATATTGCCAGTCGAAATTCGATCCTTTTGTTTGTTATGTGCATCCAATGCTGCAAATTTACACAATTGTGCAGCCCATCGCGGTCTTCCAGCGCCTAATATATGAATTGATCTATACGGCATCACACTGTGATTTCCCCATCTTAACATACCATTAAAAACCAATCCAAATACCAAACGTTGACTAGCTTCACTCTTAAAATCCAATTTCCCAATTTCTATTTCAGGATGATTCTCATTAAAATATGAATAAATCTTATTATATAATATTTCCCCTGAATCCTTAGTACTCCATGCCAGATCAATCATGTATTGCTCACATTTATCTAAAGCTTCATCATAATTTCTTAATATCGTCCACACATCTGTCCGTACCGACGCCCTAATATTAAGTCCATTTACAGAATTAACCAGATATCGGCAAGCAGTAAAAAAAGTGCCTACCACAATCATATTATCCTCCGTATTCACAAATGTTGCATCAATATCATCAACAAACAACCAAACTCTTTGATTTTTATTATCCGAATATCTTTTTAATAATTCATAACTATTCGCAAGATCTTGATTATCGTTTCTTTTTTCTTCTAAATTTTTGATATTTAATTTGATTCGATCTGTCAATGCCGTTACTAAATTTTTATTTTTATATCCCATGATTTCAGAATTTTCAATTATTTTCATGCTATCATCCGTAACCGCAAATTTGATTTTTTTAGCAATCTCATTCAACACACGCATACATATTCTCTGTTGCCAGCAATTTGCATATTGCAAAGGATTAAAATTGTCACATGCATATAGTGCCATCAGTTCTGAAGCTTTTATATTTATAATAATATCATTTTTGTACAGCTCTTCTACCTTTATTGCTGTATAATTCAAAAGTGCCGACTTTCCCACTCCTTTTCTATCTCTTACAAATCCTAAATTTCTATCCTTATCGTAAAATATTTTATTTTTTGCCTTTTCTAAATAATAGTCATTTAATCTTTTCTTATCCTCATCCTCTCCAGATTCATTTCCAAACAATTCCGGATTTAACATATCATCACGCATTATATATCCTCCTTACACTATGCTTATACAATATTTATTTGGAACCAGGATATACGAAAACTCTGAAACACAAATGAAATCACAGATAATTCTTGAACAAACATTTTCTCCGTTAGAATCCCTATCCCCAATATACTGATATAAGTTTTAATCTCCCCTATCAAAACTTATATTATATATATTACACATTTCGACAAATATATCAAGGAATTTCGGCAAATTCAAAAAAGATCTGATGTATCAAACATCAGATCTTTTTTATAACTATCAACTTATCTCAGCACATCCAGATATTTTCCATCCAAAACATCTTTCAAGTACTGTCCATACTGATTCTTCTTCAAAAGCTCGTACACTTCCAGTACCTCTTCCTTGCTGATCCATCCATTCAGATATGCAATTTCCTCCAGACACGCAATCTTACGATGCTGATGCGTCTCCATCGTCTTTACGAAGTTCGTTGCATCAACCAGGCTCTCATGTGTACCAGTATCCAGCCATGTAAAGCCCTGTCCAAGCAATTCGACATTCAGATTTCCCTTCTCCAGATAGATCCGGTTCAAATCGGTAATCTCCAGCTCTCCACGTGCAGACGGTTTCAGATTCTTCGCATAATCCACAACATGATTATCATAGAAGTAAAGACCGGTTACACAGTAATTGCTCTTCGGCTGTGCAGGCTTCTCTTCGATCGAAATTGCCTTTCCATCCTGATCAAACTCTACAATGCCAAAACGCTCCGGATCATCTACATAATAGCCAAATACAGTAGCACCCTTTCCACTCTCTGCATTCTCCACAGCCGCCTTCAGGCGCTTCTTCAAACCATGTCCAGCAAAAATATTATCGCCCAATACCATTGCCACAGAGTCGTCACCAATGAAATCTGCACCAATGATAAACGCCTGCGCCAGTCCATCTGGTGATGGCTGCACTGCATAAGTCAGATTCACGCCAAACTGGTGTCCATCTCCCAGCAGTTCCTCAAAACGTGGTGTATCTGCCGGCGTTGAAATAATCAGAATATCACGAATGCCTGCATTCATAAGTACTGACATCGGATAATAAATCATCGGCTTGTCATAGATCGGGAGCAACTGCTTCGATGTTACTCTGGTCAATGGATATAAACGTGTACCGGAACCTCCGGCTAAAATAATTCCCTTCATAAATTGTTTTCTCCTTTTTTAGTTGTTTAGATATTAACCAATATTTATTCTTTTACATTATTTTTTTCCGATTCTTGTATATATTCGTTTAAAAAAACAATCTCTTCTCTAGCTTCATCTAATTGTTCTTTCAAAATCGAAATCTCTTTATCTCGTTCTTTGCAACATGTTGAGGGTGGATCTATCTTTACAAGCCCACCATGATTTTTATCTGGATATAAATTATGTTGTGGATCTAGCCATATTACATAAAATATATTATCTACAAATAATCCATGAATTCCACCCTTACTAAGCGAAATTCGTATCTGCCATAAATCATCTAACTGTATATTATCAGGTATACTGCATGGAGGTTTTGCATCTTCATGGCGATGAATTCTAAATGGTGATGTTTTTCCCGAATATTTACCTGCATGTATCTCCTTCATTGTTATTTTTGACGCTTCTTGCATTACATCAAACAAGTCCGATGACCATCTAACGCAGGTACCATCTAAATTAAAATACTCATTCCTTTCTAAGCTTTCGAAAGAAAACAAGACTTTCTTTTTTTCTGTATCTTGTTTTATATTATCAGGCACTATTCTTTTTACTTTTTTCTTTTCTTGTTTTGGTATCCTAACCATTTACATCATCGTCCTATAATATTCCTTCATATCATCTTCAGAAATAACAACCTTACAATTCTCCCATGGTTTATAGCCTTCCCTTGCTCGTATCCAAGGCATTTCCGAATGATTCAAAGTTTCAAGCTCATCACCAGTTAAATGTCCATAGGAATTATATATTTCATGTGCAAACGATAAAAATTCTTCGGGAATTGCTACCACATTCATCTCTCTTGGTATTTCAGAAAAACCATATTTTTTATAATACTGATACATTGATGGCTGTACGGCACCATGAACCCACGCTTCAAACGAATCAGTTATTATATTTTGATCGTATATAGCTAAATACCATGCTTTTGCATAATAGCATAATTTTTGTAATTTTTTATTTGTCATTTCTGAAATAGACAAGAAAGCTCTCGCCATTAAAAAAACATCTCCGCCGACATTATTTTTTGAAAAATCATATGCATAGTGTCTCTGTCGTTCCGGATTCAAAATTTCTGTATTTGTGACATTATTTTGTTCTGTTGAAAAAAAAGAAATATAATCTTTCATTCTTCATTCTTCCCTTTAACATATATTTTTTTTGTTCCTATCTCTAATCCATCATATAAAAATCTTATCGTATATAAACCTGAAACTTTTAAATTGACATTATTCCATTCCATTGCGATATTAATTCCCTTATATTCATTAGGTACGTTTCCTTCATATAATTGCAATCTAGGCATAACCTGATTTTCAATATTTACTACTTTTTCACCAGTTGGATCAACAAACTCAACTGAGAAAAAATGTTCCGCATTATAATCTAAATCCAACAAACAAACAATTACAGAAAAACTAAACAGCCCTGGAATATATTCTGGAGTGATTGCACTTAATACTGTATTGGCACTTACCCCTTGTTCTTCTGAATTAGTTGTTCTCAAGCAAAATATTATATTATCTACCTTTGCCATCTTATTTCCCCCTTTCCAATCTTAAAGTATCTTGTAGCACTAATTATCCTAGTATTATTTTATCATTTTCTCTTACTTTTGTTAATATTCAATTCCTACATATTCTAAAGTTCATTTAAAACTAAATTTACTCATTAGGTATTAGACAAAACATCCTATCACATATTCTTAGAAATATTTTATTTTCTAATATCGCCGACATCAAAAACATAACATACAACAACTCATATTGTAAAGCGTATGTTTGGAACATTTAGAAAAAGCAAGCAATTCCACGGATTTTAGAGCGAAAAATTTTTTAATCCCTCTTAAACACGTCTCTCGTATACACTTTATCCTTTACATCATCCAGTTCTGTGTCATATCGATTTGCAATAATCGCATTACACTGCTTCTTGAATTCCTCTAAATCATTCACAACTTCTGAGCCAAAAAATTTCGTTCCATTCTCCAAAGTTGGTTCATAGATGATAATTTTTGCACCTTCCGCCTTGATTCTTTTCATAACTCCCTGAATAGAACTTTGGCGGAAATTATCAGAATTTGACTTCATAGTCAAACGATATACCCCTATAACAAGATCTTCATTTGCTGACTCCCATTCATTACTGTCCACACCTTGATGTCCCGCAAACTTAAGAACCCGATCTGCAATAAAATCTTTACGTGTACGATTACTCTCAACAACCGCAGACATCATATTCTGAGGAACATGTGCATAATTGGCAAGCAACTGCTTTGTATCCTTCGGCAAGCAATAGCCACCATAGCCAAAAGATGGATTATTATAATGTGTGCCAATTCTAGGGTCCAAACACACTCCATCAATAATCGCTTTCGTATCAAGTCCTTTCATCTCTGCATATGTGTCAAGCTCATTAAAATATGAAACACGCAGAGCAAGATATGTGTTGGCAAACAGCTTCACTGCCTCAGCCTCAGTAAAGCCCATAAATAACGTATCAATCTCTTCCTTTATCGCACCTTCCTGGAGCAGCTTAGCAAATGTATGCGCTGCATCCATCAATTCAGGATTCGAAGGATCTGTTCCTACAATGATTCTGCTTGGATACAGATTATCATACAACGCCTTTGACTCTCTTAAAAATTCCGGACTAAATAAGATTCGATTTGTCTTATACTTTTCCCGTACCATACATGTATAACCAACTGGAATTGTAGATTTAATAACCATAAATGCGTCAGGATTTGCCTTCAGCACTAACTCAATAACTGCTTCCACTGCAGATGTGTCAAAGAAATCCTTCTGGCTATCATAATTAGTAGGTGCCGCAATTATTACAAAATCCGCATCACGATATGCACTTTCACCATCAAGTGTCGCAAAAAGATGTAAATCCTTCTCAGCCAAATATTTCTCAATATATTCATCCTGAATCGGCGAAATCTTCTTATTAATCTTTTCAACTTTCTCAGGGACAACATCTACTGCAACAACTTCATGATTTTGTGCCAACAATGTTGCAAGAGAAAGCCCTACATAACCAGTACCCGCAACTGCTATTTTTATATTCTCAAATGCTCTCATTTTACATGCACCTCCCTCTATTTATTCCCCATTATTTTTCGCATTTTTAAACACGTGTTTTTTGCCAATAACATAGTTGATTACAATCACAAATACTGTAATAAATATTTTACTTGGCACCTTAGGCAAATCAATAAGATCTACCATAATAATCAATCCAAAATAATCAATTAACATTGTTGCGCCTCTGGCAATAATAAATCTACCAATTTCTTTCAGAAGTTCTAACATATTGGCGCATTTACTTTTAAAAACAATGTTTTTGTTGCAGATATATGCCGTAACCTTTACTACAATCAAAGTAATAAGATTCGCAATCTTATATGAGAGACTTGTCATCAACAGTAATTTAAACATTACAACGTTTAATACTGAAGTTAAAACACCAAAAATCGCATACAATACAGTTTCTCTATTTACAAATTTCTGTCTGATTTTCTTTATTAATTCTTTCATGTATATTATTTTTCCTTCTGATTTTTCTCATCATAATCCAGTTTTCTCACATGATACTGAATATCTTCCAGAATTTTCCGATTCTTCGCAATAATGTCTGCCTGTAATCCGATGATTATAGTCATAAATCCCATCAATATTAATATGCTGGCAAGAATCAAAGACTGAACATGTCCACCTGCTGCTCCCATACACATATATACAATATATCTAATCCCCAACGCTGTTCCGATCAAGAACGGGATCAGGCCTACCGTTGTAAAGAACTTAAGCGGCTTGTACATAATAAAAGCTCTTACAATTGTTACCATTGATTTTTTCACGTATCCCATCATACTGTTGAAAAGTCTTGATGGACGAAGTTCACTATTGGTACGAATTGGAACAGATGTCTGCGCAATTTTTTCTCTACCTGCCTGTACAATCGTCTCCAACGTATACGTATACTCATTTGTTACATTTAAACGCATAGCAGCCTCTCTGCTATAGGCACGAAATCCACTCGGTGCATCAGGGATATCCGAATTGGATGCTTTACGTACAACCCAGCTTCCAAAGTGTTGGAGTTTTTTCTTAATAGAAGAAAAATGCTCTGTCTGATCTATTGGTCGTTCACCAATCACAATGTCTGTTTTTCCCTCTAATATCGGGCGAACTAACTTCTCAATATCATCCCCGCAATACTGATTATCGGCATCGGTATTTACAATGATATCCGCACCATTACGAAGGCACGCATCCAAACCTGCCATAAATCCTTTCGCTAAACCTTTGTTGCGTCTAAAATTCACAACATAATGGACGCCCCACTTTTTCGCAACTTCCACGGTGTTGTCTTTACTTCCATCATTAATAATAAGATATTCTATCTCATCAATTCCATCGATATGTTTCGGCAGATCATTCAATGCTATCTCCAAGGTTTCTGCTTCATTATAACACGGTATTTGGATTATTAGTTTCACTTTTCCTTCCTCTTCTTTCTGTTTATTTCTATTATTGTAAATTTGCTTCACGTAATTGCTTTTTCTCTTTTGCATTTGTAATGATCCTGTTTAAATGAGTCATAAAAGTAACCATACAGAGGCAAACAAAAATATTCCATAATGGTATAACCCCTGCTGTATACAAATTAACCGCGTTATCTTTATTATATGCATCAAAATAATTTAATGATACCATTAACAAATCTGCAAAAATTGTAAGCAAAATCCCTGTTTTTACAATCCAATCTGCAATTGATACCTTTTCATTTTTTCTGCGGCATACAATACAATATATTAATTCATATATATACATCAAAAATGCTAATACTGCTACAAAATACCCCGTTAATTGATACACCTTTGTGATTCTGTTTGCCATATTTATATTTTTCAAATAATTGAACATATATTCATCCTCATAAGCAGGCAATGTAGAAGTCATTTCTGACATCTCTCTAATTTGCTCTTCGCTTCCTTGACTAATCCCCGATCTACATTTATAAACAGAATAACTAACTAATTCCCTCATTTCCGTCCACACAAATTCAAGACAAGGCTTAAAGTCCCTGCTAAACACAAAAGGGCGTGCTAGATTTGATAGAATTATCGCATCTCGTTTTTCCAGTTTCCCATCAGCAAACGCCTCCAATATATCATCATACACCTGCTTATAGAACATATTAGTATAGGTCGCCCCTTGCTGATACACCCCACTTGTATCCGCGGCCCATCGAATTGCCCATATTATATAATCTTTCTCGATTTCTCCATCTATTGCTCCTGTTGCCCAAGAATCCATACCTACATAAAGCTTATCTAATTCTGGTTTGAGCGTTGCAAATGTTGGACTAATCTCATAAAGTGTATCAATCGTATCTCTTGTAACCCAAACATGCTCTTTCTCTTCATCAGGTTTAATCTTTAAGATCTCTTTCCCCATATCAGCATAATAAGTATCTTTAAAATCTGTTGTAGTAAACACACCATAATTCCTATAATTTATAAATTTTAAAGAAGTGACTCCGACAATACACAATATCAGAGGTATTAACAAGCATAATGCCGAGTATATTCTTTTTCTCCATTCACCCTTATGTTTATTCTCAAAAAAGATCAAACATATGATTAATACACTCGCCCCAAACACAAAACAAGTGAACCACATAGCATCTTCTCTTATTATATAAAAAATGGCATACGCAATCCCTGCCAACACTGCCCAAGGCAGTATTCCTTTATATCCTTTGTCCCGTTCTACATATATCGCAAGGTAACTTGAAACAACAAGCAAAACCAAGGACGGAATAATTGACATCCGATAGATTCTTTGACTTACCTGAGTATCCAACATTACAGGTGAGAACAATACATATATAAACATAAAATAGGAAATAGCATCATTATGCACTATCTTTTTTAATACAACAAAAAAAACACAACATGCAAAGCAATATAAAAGTATTATACCTAACATATACGGAATATTTAAATATTTTAATATAGCAAGAAAGATTCCAAACCCCGGCATTTTATTGAGAGTATACGCATTATAATTTCCAAGCCATGTTGACTCCAAAATTGATTTTGCATAATCTACAAAAAGCTTATCATCCACAGCAGCATCTCCTATTATCATAACTGGGATTCCCATTTGTAATACAATTCTTATCAGTACCGAAAATATTATTGCAAATATCAGTCTGCACTTTTTTTTATTTTGTTTTTCCATAATACATTTGTATGATAATTAGGATGTTAATTATCACATATTTCCTTTCTTTTAATATCATGGTTCAATACAATTCAAATACTATGGACTTTTGATTTTATCCTGTAGCTTGACTACTCGATTGGAGTGTATTGCCGCTACCTTT